>NZ_JBEXYS010000004.1:0-477543 GCF_040631045.1 Streptomyces sp. NPDC005706
CGGGGTATCAACTAATCTGGCGTTGATTTTTGGCACGCTGTTGAGTTCTCAAGGAACGGTCGCTTCCTTTGTACTCACCCTCTCGGGCTTTCCTCTGGGCGCTTCCCTTCGGTGTTCCAAACTCTATCAGTGTTTTTCCGACTCTCTGACCACCCTCCGCGGACATGCGGAAGGGATCCCGAGAGAGGATCTGACCAGTTTGGTTGCTGCCGGGCCGCGACACTTACGCGCCGCACCGCCCCAAGCAGGAGTACGAGGGTACACGGGGCCTCGAAGGCCATGCAAATCGACGGTGTTGGTGGTCTAGACCACTAGCTGGTAAGTTCCATACGGAACCGTCACTTCCTTTGGCATACGCTGCTGCTCAGCGCGCCGTTTACGGGACAGGCAGTGACGGCCCCACCTGCAGCTCCACTTCTGGGAGGCTTCCCATGACCACCGTGACGTCCCCTCTCGCCGGTCGGGCCATCGGACTGGCCGAAGTGCCGGATCCGGTCTTCTCCGGGGCCATGGTCGGCCCGGGTACCGCGATCGACCCCGTGCGTGAACCCTCCGAGGCCGTGGCGCCGGTGGACGGCGTCATCGTTTCCCTGCACCCGCACGCCTTCGTCGTGGTCGACGGAACCGGGCACGGTGTGCTGACCCACCTCGGCATCGACACCGTTCAGCTCAACGGCGAGGGCTTCGAACTGCTCGTCGGCAAGGGGGACACCGTGACGCGTGGACAGAGCATCGTGCGCTGGGACCCGGCCGCGGTCGAGGCGGCCGGCAAGTCCCCCGTGTGCCCCGTCGTAGCCCTCGAGGCCACCGCCGAGTCCCTCTCCGATCTGCGGGACAGTGGTGACGTGAAGGCCGGCGACAGCCTCTTCTCCTGGAACTGACGGCACGGCCGCCGTCCGGCGGCGTACAGGACGACCACCGCGGCGGCGGTCCCGCCGCACTATCGGAGACGGTGAGATGGAGACAACGCTGCGAGGCGTCGGCGTGAGCCACGGTGTGGCGATCGGCGAGGTTCGGCACATGGGGACGGCGGTGCTCGAGCCGCCTGCCAAGCAGATACCCGCGGACGAGGCGGGACGTGAGCAGGGACGGGCCCGCCAGGCGGTGGACGCCGTGGCGGCCGATCTGATGGCGCGCGGCAATCTGGCCGGCGGCGAGGCCCAGGCGGTGCTCGAGGCGCAGGCCATGATGGCCCAGGACCCCGAGCTGATGGCGGACGTCGAGCGACGGATCGCCGTCGGCAGTACGGCCGAGCGTGCCGTCTACGACGCGTTCGCCGCGTACCGCGAGCTGCTGGCAGGTGCCGGCGAGTACCTCGCCGGGCGCGTGGCCGACCTGGACGACGTGCGGAACCGGATCGTCGCCCGGCTCCTGGGTGTGCCGATGCCGGGTGTTCCGGACAGTGACAAGCCCTATGTGCTGGTGGCGCGCGATCTGGCGCCCGCGGACACGGCGCTGCTCGACCCCACTCTCGTCCTCGGTTTCGTGACCGAGGAGGGCGGGCCGACCAGTCACAGCGCCATCCTCGCCCGCGCCCTGGGTGTTCCGGCCGTCGTGGCGCTCCCGGGCGCCAAAGAACTGGCCGAGGGGACGGTGGTCGCCGTCGACGGCAGCACCGGTGACATCTTCGTGAATCCGAGCGCCGGGAAGAGGGCGGAGCTGGAGTCGGCGGCCGCCGAGCGCAAGGCCGCGCTGGCGGCTTCCACCGGCCCGGGTGCGACGGCCGACGGGCACAAGATGCCGCTGCTGGCCAACGTCGGCGGGCCCGCGGACGTGCCGGCCGCCGTGGAGGCCGGGGCCGAGGGTGTCGGTCTGTTCCGCACGGAGTTCCTGTTCCTGGACGACAGCGAGAACGCTCCGTCCGAGGACAAGCAGGTGGAGGCCTACCGGCAGGTGCTGGAGGCGTTCCCCGAGGGCCGTGTGGTGGTGCGGGTGCTGGACGCGGGCGCGGACAAGCCGCTCGAGTTCCTCACCCCGGCGGACGAGCCGAACCCGGCGCTTGGCGTGCGTGGTCTGCGGACCCTGCTCGACCACCCCGACGTCCTGCGCACCCAGCTCACCGCGCTGGCCAGGGCGGCGGAAGGGCTGCCGGTCTACCTCGAGGTCATGGCGCCCATGGTGGCGGACCGCGCGGATGCCAAGGCGTTCGCGGACGCCTGCCGCGAGGCGGGGCTGCGGGCGAAGTTCGGCGCCATGGTGGAGATCCCGTCCGCCGCGCTGCGGGCGCGTTCGATCCTTCAGGAGGTCGAGTTCCTCTCGCTGGGGACCAATGACCTCGCGCAGTACACCTTTGCCGCGGATCGCCAGGTCGGTGCGGTCTCCCGGCTCCAGGACCCGTGGCAGCCGGCGCTGCTCGACCTGGTGGCGCTGTCCGCCGAGGCGGCCAAGGCCGAGGGCAAGAGCTGCGGGGTGTGCGGCGAGGCCGCCTCCGATCCGCTGCTGGCCTGTGTGCTGACCGGTCTGGGTGTCACCTCCCTGTCCATGGGCGCGGCGTCGCTTCCCTACGTCCGGGCGACGCTGGCGAAGTACACGCTGGCCCAGTGTGAGCGGGCCGCCGCCGCCGCGCGGGCGGCGGACAGCGCCGCTGAGGCACGCGGCGCCGCGCAGGCGGTGCTGTCCGGGGAGTAGTCGGTCCCGGCTCGCACCGGATGGCCGGTTCAGGGGCGTCCCACCGTCGGGTGGGGCGCCCCTGGCGCGTTCAGTGGCGGTGCTCCGGTGGCGTGTCCTCCTGTCCGAGGTCGGGCGGTGCGCAGTAGTCGACGTCCGGTTCGGGGCTGATGATGTCGCCGGATTCGGCGTCCGTGCAGTAGGCGTCGAAGACCTCGGCGGCGCTGAGGGGTACGAGGTCGCCGCCGCGCAGTCGCCAGCCGTGCACGCGGTCGGCCGTGCCGGGAGAGCTGACACGCATGACCAGGCCGCCGTGGCTCTTGGTGGCGAGGCCGAGGGCGAGGACGCTGGTGAATTCGAGGGCTTCCGCCTCGTCGAGTTCGGTGGTGCCCGTGGTGCCCTGGTCGGCGTGGAGGACGGCCACGAGGGTTTCCGCCGGCGCCGAGACGCTGCAGACGAGGTGGCGGTCGCCGGGCGGGGCGGTGTCGAGGATGCGGACGACGAGGTCGGACGCACGGGTGAAGGCGGCGCGGCCGATGTCCTCGCCGCAGGTGGCGCAGGGGCCGAGGCGGGTCAGGAGGACGGTGGCGTACTCCCAGGTGGCCTGGCGTACGGCTTCGTCGACGAGGTCGGGCAGGAGTGTGGTGAGGGGACGGCCGTCGTAGGGGACGGTGGGGCCGGTGGCCGCCAGTTGTGCGGTGAACCGGGCACGGCTGGCGGACGCTTCCGGGTCGAGGCCGGTTTCCGCGCAGAACGCGGCGTAGTCCTCGGGATCGAACAGGGCCAGTGTCGTGTGTCCGCCCTGGGCCGCCCGGGTTTTCAGCAGGGCCTCCACCTGTTGCAGGTAGGTGGTGTGGTCGTCGAAGACGAAGCTGCGGTAGCGCCGCATGGCGCTGAAGTCGTGTTCGTCGGTGAGCAGGCCGATGGTGCCGGCGATCTCGCGGCGCAGGACGCGTCGCATCGTCTGCTGGTCGGTGAGCGCCATGTTTCCCCCAAGTGCGCGGTCGATCAATGCTCACTCACAGTAACCGGGGGCACTGACAACGGGCCGTGGCGGAGGCGTTCGGCCAGGGGGGTCGCGCGTCCGGCCCCGGACTCCGGCGCCGTGGCGGGCGGGTCCGAGGCCTTTCGCGGAGGCGGTCAGGCGCGCTTGCGGGCCAGTTCCTCGTAGAAGTCCAGCAGCGTGAGGTCGTCGATGGAGCCGGGGTTGACGGCCTTCTCCAGAGGGGTGCCCTGGAGGAGGCGCTTGACCGGGACCTCGATGCGCTTGCCGGTGAGGGTGTGCGGGATGCCGGGGACGGCGATGACCTCGTCGGGGACGTGGCGCGGCGAGAGCTGTTCGCGGATGGCCTGCTTGATGCGGTTCAGGAGCGCCTCGTCGAGGACGGCGCCCGGTGCCAGGTGCACGAAGAGCGGCATCCAGTAGCCCCCGTCGGGCTGCTCGATGCCGATGACGAGGGACTCCTTGATTTCGGGCAGCCGTTCGACCACTTCGTAGATGTCGGCCGAGCCCATGCGTACGCCCTGCCGGTTGAGGGTGGAGTCGGAGCGGCCGTGGATGATCACTGATCCGCGCGAGGTGAGGGTGATCCAGTCGCCGTGCCGCCAGACGCCCGGGTACGTGTCGAAGTAGCTGTCGTGGTAGCGGTTGCCGTCGGGGTCGTTCCAGAAGTGGATCGGCATGGACGGCATGGGGTTGGTGACGACCAGCTCGCCCACCTCGTCGACGAGGGGTTTGCCGCTCGGGTCCCAGGACCGCAGGTCGGTGCCCAGGCCGGGCGCCTGGAGTTCGCCGGTGTACACGGGCAGGGTCGGTACGGCTCCGGCGAAGCAGGAGCAGACGTCCGTGCCACCGCTGACGGAGGCGATCCACAGGTCGTCGCGGACTTCGTCGTGCAGCCAGCGGAACCCGTCCGGCGGCAGCGGCGAGCCGGTGGTGGCGACGCACTGGACGCGGGAGAGGTCGAAGTCGCGGGACGGGTGCACGCCCGCTTTGCGGCAGGCCATGACGTAGGCGGCGGAGGTGCCGTAGAGGGTGGCTCCGGTGCGCTCCGCGACGCGCCACTGGGCGCCGGTGTCCGGATAGCCGGGGCTGCCGTCGTACAGGACGATCGTCGTGCCCGTGAGCAGGCCGGAGACGAGGAAGTTCCACATCATCCAGCCGGTCGAGGTGTACCAGAAGAAGCGGTCCTCGGGGCCGAGGTCGCAGTGCAGGCCGAGCTGTTTGAGGTGCTCCACCAGGATGCCGCCCTGGGACTGCACGATGGCCTTGGGCAGGCCGGTGGTCCCGGAGGAGTACAGGACCCACAGCGGATGGCCGAACGGCACCTGTTCGAAGACCGGCTCGGTGTCGGCGGCCGTCAGTGCCGACCACTCCAGGGCGCCCTCGGGTGCTTCGGTGCCGAGGAGCGGGATGTGGACGACGGCGCGCAGGGTGGGCAGCTCCCGGCGCAGTTCGGCGACGGTCTCGCGGCGGTCGTGCTCCTTGCCGCCGTAGCGGTAGCCGTCGACGGTGAACAGGACGACGGGTTCGACCTGCTGGAAGCGGTCGAGGACGCTGCGGGCGCCGAAGTCGGGGGCGCAGGAGGTCCACACGGCGCCCACGGCGGCCGTGGCCAGGAGGGCGACCACGGCCTCGGGGATGTTCGGGAGGTATCCGCTGACCCGGTCACCGGGGCGGACGCCGAGGGCGCGGAGTTCGGCGGCGAGGGAGCCGACCTGGCGGCGCAGCTCGGCCCAGGTCACCGGGAGCGGTTCATGGGTCTCGTCGACGTACAGGAGCGCCGGCTCGTCGGGGCGTGCGGCCGCGGCGCGCAGGGCGTGCTCGGCGTAGTTGAGGGTGGCTCCGGGGAACCACTCGGCGCCGGGCATCGAGCGGTCGCCGAGCACGCGTGTGCAGGGGGTCGAGAATCTGACGTCGAACCAGTCGGTGACGGCTTTCCAGAACGTGTCCAGCCGCTCCACGGACCACTGGTGCAGTGCGGGATAGCCGCCTTCGGCCGGGGCGCCGTGGTGTTCGGCGGCCCATGCCTGGAACTCGGTGATGCGTGCCTGGGCGATCCGCTCGGGATCGGGCTGCCAGAGCGGCTGGGGGTTCGCTGTCGACATGGGGCGGCTCCCGGGCTGTGCGCGTCGTGTGCGTCGGTCCGCGCACGGGCTGGGGTGTGCGCGTGACGCGGCTGACAGGGACGATGCCATGTGATCGACTTCTGCACCAGGGTGGGCCCCACATAGTCCGTGTCGTGAAGATGTGGCCCGGGCACGGGTGAACGGCAGTTGAACGACACGCGCGCGTGGGGCCGTCAGTGGCAGGGTGAGCAGCATGGACGGTCGTGACCTGGTGCGTTCGATGAGTGTTGGCGGTTCGGGGCGGGCGGCTCAGGGGTTGCGTACGGTGCGGGCGGCGTGGCGCAGACGGCGGATCGACGCCGCCGGCCTGCCCGCGCGAGGGGCCGAGCGGGCGCGGGTCCCGGGGCGGGTGCGGGACGCGGAGCCGGGGCCTGGGGGCGGTCTGATCCGGTTCAGCCGGTCCGAACTGCGGATCACCGTGGCGGTGAGCGGGGCCGTGTTCTGGGGCTGGGATGGGGCGGGGCCGGAGCCGTCGTACGCGCTCGCCGGGGCGTGTCCGGATCCTGATCCGCGAGCCGTGCTGGAGCCGGACAAGGACGGCGGCTGGCGGGTGGTGGCCGAGCGGGTGACGGTCGTCGTCTCACGGCACGGGGCGCTGCAGGTGTGCACGCCGGGTGGAGTGGTGCTGCGGCGGGAGATGCCGCCGCGGTGGTGGGAGCCGGCCGGAGGGGGCGCGGCGCGGTGGATGCAGCGGTCCGAGGTGGCGGCGGACGCCCGGTTCTTCGGTCTGGGCGGGCGCGCGGGCGGCCCGCGGCTGCGCGACGGCACCTACCGGCTGTGGAACACCGATCCGGGCCGTGCGTTCGGCCCGGGGGACGATCCGCTGTACGTGACCATGCCGGTGCAGTTGGTGGTCGCGGACGCCGCGACCCATCTGATGTTCCACGACACCTCGTGGGACGGCACGGTGAGCCTGCGGGAGGGCGAGGAGGGTGCCGGGTCCGGACACGACCGGCCGGGTCGCTGTGAGCTGCGCATGGACGGGGGGCCGCTGCGCTGCTGGGTGATGGTGGGCACGCCCGCGCGCGTGCTGCTCACCTGGGCGTCGCTGACCGGGGCGCCCGCGCTGCCGCCCGCGTGGGCGCTCGGCCACCAGCACGCGCGGTGGGGCTTCGGCGGTGAGCAGGAGGTGCGCCGGATCGTCGCGGGATACCAGGAGCGCGATCTGCCGCTGGACGCCGTGCACCTGGACATCGACCACTACGACGGCCACCAGGTGTTCACCGTCGACCAGGAGCGCTTCCCGAAGCTGCCGGTGCTCGCGGAGGAGCTGCGCCGGGACGGTGTCAGGCTGGTGTCGATCGTCGACCCCGCGGTGAAGGCCGTGCCGGGCGATGCCGTGTACGACAGCGGTTCGGCCCTGGACGCGTTCGTGCGGGACGGTGCGGGGCGGACGGTCCGGGGCGAGGTGTGGGCCGGCGAGTCGGTCTTCCCTGACTTCACGCACGCGGGGGTGCGCAAGTGGTGGGGCGGGCTGTACGAGGAGCGGCTGGGGCAGGGCTTCGCGGGGTTCTGGCACGACATGAACGAGCCGACGTCGTTCAGCGCCTTCGGCGAGACGACGCTGCCGCGTTCGGCGCGGCACGCCGTCGAGGGACGCGGTGGCGACCATCGCGAGGCGCACAACGTGTACGCCCTCTGCATGGCCAGGGCGGCCTACGAGGGGCTGCGCGAGCTGTCGCCCAAGGAGCGCCCGTTCCTGTTCTCCCGGTCGGGCTGGGCCGGCATGCAGCGCTACGGCGGTACCTGGTCCGGGGACGTGGCGACGGGCTGGCCGGGGCTGCGGGCCTCGCTGTCGCTGGTGCTGGGGCTGGGTCTGTGCGGGGTGCCCTACTCGGGGCCGGACGTGGGCGGCTTCGACGGCAGTCCGTCGCCTGAGCTGTATCTGCGCTGGTTCCAGCTCGGCGCGTACCTGCCACTGTTCCGGACGCACGCCGGTCTGCGCGCGGGGCGCAGGGAGCCGTGGGAGTTCGGTGCCGAGGTGCTGGCGCACGCGCGCGTGGCACTGCTCGAACGCCGGCGTCTGCTGCCGTACTTCGTGACGCTGGCGCACCTGGCGCGGCGCACCGGCGCGCCCTATGTGCGGCCGCTGTGGTGGGGGGCGCCCGAGGACCGCGCGCTGCGCGGCTGTGAGGACGCGTTCCTGCTCGGGGACCAGTTGCTGGTGGCGCCGGTTCTCGATCCCGGTACCGGGCGGCGTGCGGTGCTGCTGCCGCGGGGCCGCTGGTACGACACGGTGACGGAGGAGGCGTACGAGGGGCCGGGGCGGGTCTTTCTGGACGCGCCGCTGTCGCGGATCCCGGTGCTCGCGCGCGCGGGAGCGGTCGTTCCCGTCCGGGGCGAGGACGGCGGACTGGAACTGGAGGTGTGGGCGCCCGCCCGGGGGCGGGCCGGGGGCGGGCTGGTCGTCCAGGACGCGGGCGACGGCTGGGACGAACCGGAGATCGAGCGGTATGCGGCCCGCCGGCAGGGTCGGCGGGTGGTGGTGACGTGGGAGCGGGAGGACGGCGCGGCGGAGCCGCCCCACCCGGTGCGGGTACGGGGACTGGGCTGAGCGGGCGGCTCAGATGTAGCGGCCCTCGAACCAGCCCCGTACGGCGAGGGTGTGCAGCGGGAAGGCGAGTTCCTCGGGTCGGCGCAGCAGGTGCCAGCCCTCGGTCTCGTTCGTGGCGCCGGACGGCGGGAGTCCTTCGGCGGGACGTTCGGGCAGGAGTCCGAACAGCAGCAGGTGCCCGTCGGGTGAGCTCATGGCGTCCACGAGGCGGACGTCACGGGCGGCGGCGTCGATGCCCGTCTCCTCCTTGAGCTCGCGCACGACGGCCTGTTTCCAGTCCTCCCGGTCGTCGATGTAGCCACCGGGCAGAGCCGTGCCTCCGCGCGCCGGGGCGACGGTCCGGGTGATGACGACCAGGGCCGTGCCGCTGGTGTCGTAGACGGGCTGGAGCGCGACGGCGACCGGGAGCGGGTTGCGGTAGGCGACGGTGCCGCAGGAGGGGCAGGTGCGCGGCCAGCCCGTCATGCCCTCTCCGTAGGGCGCTCCGCAGCTGGAACAGTGGGATCCAGGCGCGGAGTTGGCGGTTGAATGCTGATTTTCGGACACGCGCGGACTGTATCCGATCAGAGGAAGGACTTCTTCCGGCACTGACGAACAGGGTGCCGACGTGGGGCGAGGGAGCCCGGCCGGCACGTTCGGGTGTGCTCCCACCGGGCGCCCCTCCACGCTCCGTGATCACCCGGGAATGCTGCGTGAACGTCTCATGAACTGGGCCTGGGCGGATTCCGGCGGCGCCATCATGCTCCCGTGCACTCCTGGACGGATACTCTCCGCTTCGCCTTCCAGCCGGTGGTCAATCTGAGGACAGGCGCGGTCACCGCACTGGAGGTACTCGCCCGCCCGGAGACCGGCGACGTCCTGGCCGAGGCCCGCCGGGACCCCGAACTCGACGGCAGGCTGGCCGTGCTGGCGCTCCGCGCGGCGTCCCGCAAGGAGACGCTGCTGCCGCTGCACCTCAACGTGTTCGCCGCGACCCTGGCCGACCTCGGCGGTCTCGCCCGCCTGCACGACGCCGTCCGCGCGGTGGGGCGGATGCCCTGGGAGGTGACTCTCGACATCGTGCCACCCTGCACCCATGTGCCGCAGCGGGCGCTGCTGGAAGCGGTGGGCGCGCTGCGTGAGCAGGGGTTCCGGATCAGCGCGGACGGTATCGGAGACGGGGACGTGCCTCTGCGGCTGCTCACCGACCTCTCCCCCGACCTGGTCAAGCTGGACGCCTCGCTGCTGGCCCGGCCGGCCGCCGTGCGGGCGATGCGGACACTGTGCGAGCAACTGGGCGCCCTGGTGGCGGTCGAGGGCGTGGAGACCGAACTGCAGTGCGCGGCCGCGCTGTCGGCCGGTGCACAGCTCGCCCAGGGCGAGCTGTTCGCACCGCCGGCCCGCATTCCGGTGGCGGACGTGTACGTTCCGCCCCACTCCCCCACGGCCCTCACCCAGCCCCGGCCGGGCCCGCCGGTACGGGAGTTCGTGCGTCCCGCCGCCGTTCTGCCGGTGACCGCTTCGGCAGGGCAGGTCCGGGCACTGCTGACCGGTTCACCGGAGGTTTCCGGGGTGCTGCTCGTGGACCAGGCCGGGGTACCCGTCCGTTCGGTGCACCGGTCGCGCTTCCTGCTGTCGATGTCCGGCCGGTACGGGCACGCCCTGTACGCGGACCGGCCCGCGCACAAGCTGAGCGACGCGCCGCGCGCGGTCGGTGTGGACGCCACCGCCTGGGAGGTGCTGGACGTCGTGGCGATCGGCGGCAGCGACCGCACCTCGGACGATGTGGCCGTCGTCGACCACCGGGGCCGGTGCGTGGGCGTGGTACGGCTCGCGGACCTCGTTCGGGCGCTGGCCGAGACGCGGGTGGAGGAGGCGGCGGGCCTGAACCCGCTGACCCGGCTGCCCGGTTCGGACGCGATCACGGGTGAGGTGGACCGGCGTATCGCCGAGGGACGGGCGTTCGCGCTCAGCTGGCTGGACATCGACCACTTCAAGCAGGTCAACGACGGTGCCGGTTTCGCGGCGGGCGACGAGCTGATCCGCTCGGTGGGCCGGGCACTGCAGGAGGCCGCGGCGGGGCACGCGCGCGTGGGCCACATCGGCGGGGACGACTTCCTGGTGCTGTCCGAGGAGGAGGCGCTCGAGCCACTGGCCACCGCCGTGCTCGACGCTCTCTGGTCGGCGGGCGGCCGCCTGGTCACGCTGTCCCTCTCGACCGTGGTGTGCTCGCCCGGGAGCGTGTTCGACCACCGGCAGGCCGCCGCGCATCTCGCCCCGCTGAAGAAGGCCGCGAAGGCCCTCCCCGGTACGAGTTGGGTGCTCGCGCGGGCGGGACTGCCCGGACAGGAGATCCGGCGCGGCCGTGGGGCGGCATCGGCCCGGGCGGGCTGCGCGTCGGCCGAGCCGCTCGGGTGAATTACCCGGCCGTACACGGCGGTTCGAGCCCCCACCTGCGGGAAGGGCGCGGTGGGAGTCCCCGCCCGGGCAACCGCTGTCATCGTTGCCGTCGGCGACCTTGACGGCCTCCCGGTGCCGGTGAACACTTCCCGGTGTCAGCCGACATCGCCATACATTCATGGCGTATTCAGGCACTGCGCCACGGGTCTTTTCCCTGCCCACCGGCCTGCCTCTGAGGGCGATACGGCTGCGACGGCACGCTCGTCACGGACGCCGGGCGGGGCGCGGGGCCCTCCCTGCCTTCGGCTGAAGTCGCCAAAGGAACCGTTCCTGCACGGAAGGCCGGGGCTGTTCGCCCCAGGCCGGCGTCAAGGGAGCCGCCATGAGCAACGGAGACATATTCGTCGGCGAAGTCATCGGTACCGCGATCCTGATCCTGTTCGGTGCGGGTGTCTGCGCCGCCGTCACCCTCAGATACTCCAAGGCCCGCGCCGCCGGTTGGGTGGTCATCGCGTTCGGCTGGGGATTCGGCGTGCTCGCGGGCGCCTACACCGCCGCGCCCCTGTCGGGCGGGCACCTCAATCCCGCGGTCACCATCGGCATCGCCGTGGACACCGGCGAGTGGGACAAGGTCTGGGTCTATCTGCTGGGCCAGATCGTCGGCGCGATGCTCGGTGCCGTCCTCGCCTACCTGGTGTATCTAGCGCAGTTCCAGGCCAATGTCCGCAAGGAGGGCACGACGGAGGGAACCGCCGACGAACCGGTGCCGACACTGGGCATCTTCTCGACCATCCCGGAGATCAGGAATCCGGTCGCCAACCTCGTCACCGAGATCATCGCGACGATGTCGCTCGTGCTGCCCGTCCTCGCCTTCGGGCTCACCAAGGGACTCGGCGAGTCCGGCACGACGGTGCTGATCGTCTCACTGCTCGTCGTCGGTATCGGGCTGTCCCTCGGCGGCCCCACCGGCTACGCCATCAACCCGGCCCGCGACCTCGGCCCGCGCATCGTGCACACGTTCCTGCCGATCCCGAACAAGGGCACGTCCGACTGGGGTTACTCCTGGATCCCGGTCGTCGGCCCGCTGATCGGCGGCGCGCTCGCGGGCCTCGTCTACAACATCGCCTTCTGACCGGGCGACCCGAGCGCCTACCGCGCGGACCCGGCCACGAAGCCCGATCCAGCGACCCGACCCAGCGACCCAGGGACAGCCATGACGGACACCGCCGAGAAGTACGTCGCCGCCATCGACCAGGGCACCACGTCCAGCCGCTGCATCATCTTCGACCACGGTGGCGCGATCGTCGCCGTGGACCAGCGCGAGCACCGCCAGATCTTCCCCAAACCGGGCTGGGTGGAGCACGACGCCACCGAGATCTGGTCCAAGGTGCAGGCCGTGGTGGCCGGGGCGCTGGCCAAGGCCGGGCTGCGCGCCGACCGGCTCAGCGCGCTCGGCATCACCAACCAGCGGGAGACCACGGTCCTGTGGGACCGCGCCACGGGCAAGCCCGTGCACAACGCGATCGTCTGGCAGGACACCCGTACCGCCGCCCTCTGCCGTGAACTGGGCGGCACCGACGGGCAGGACCGCTTCCGGGAGCCGACTGGGCTCCCGCTGGCCAGCTACTTCTCCGGCCCGAAGGCGGCCTGGCTGCTGGACAACGTGCCCGGCCTCAGGGAGCGCGCCGAGCGCGGTGAGATCGCCTTCGGCACCATCGACTCATGGCTGATCTGGAACCTCACCGGCGGCCCGGACGGCGGCCGGCACGTCACCGACGTCACGAACGCCGGCCGCACCATGCTGATGAACCTGAACACGCTCCAGTGGGACCCGGCCATCCTCTCCGCGATGAACGTGCCCGAGGCGGTCCTGCCGGAGATCAGGTCGTCCGCCGAGGTGTACGGCACCGCCGTCGGACCGCTCGCCGGAGTCCCCGTGGCCTCGGCGCTCGGCGACCAGCAGGCGGCCGTGTTCGGGCAGGCCTGCTACGACGTCGGCACCGCGAAGAACACCTACGGCACCGGCAGCTTCCTGCTCCTCAACACCGGTGACCGGCCGGTGGCGTCCAAGAGCGGCCTGCTGACGACGATGGGCTACAAGATCGGCGGGGAGGCGCCGGTGTACTGCCTGGAGGGGTCCATAGCGATAACGGGCGCGCTGGTCCAGTGGTTCCGCGACCAGCTCGGCATCATCCGCGACGCCGACGAGATCGAGACCCTGGCGGCGAGCGTGGCGGACAACGGCGGCGCCTACATCGTGCCCGCGTTCTCCGGACTGTTCGCGCCCTACTGGCGCTCCGACGCGCGCGGCGTCGTCACCGGCCTGACCCGGTACGTCACCAAGGCGCACCTCGCGCGCGCGGTGCTGGAGGCGACGAGCTGGCAGACGCGGGAGGTCGTGGACGCCATGTACCAGGACTCCGGGGTACGGATCACGACCCTGAAGGTCGACGGCGGCATGACGAAGAACAACCTGCTCATGCAGCACCAGGCCGATGTGCTCGGCGTTCCGGTGATCCGGCCGCGGGTGTCCGAGACCACCTGCCTGGGAGCCGCCTACGCTGCCGGTCTGGCGACGGGCGTGTGGAACGACCTCGACGAGCTGAAGTCGCACTGGCAACGGGACGCCGAGTGGACTCCCGCGATGGAGGCACCGGTACGCGACCGTGAGTACCGCAACTGGCGCAGGGCGGTGGAGAAGAGCTTCGGCTGGCTCGAGGAGGACGACGTGTAGGGGCGAGGGTATCCGGCACGCGCGCGTGCGAGATGCGTGAATCCCTCACGCGCGCGGCGGGTGTCCGCGGGGACCGCGGCCCGTACCCCTGTCGGTGGGGGTACGGGCCGTGCCGCGGGCCGAGGGGATCAGGTGGTAAGGGCCCGGCGACGGTCGGCCGCGTACTCCATGGCGTGCTGGACGACGCCGATGAGCACCTCCTTCACGGACTCACGGTCACGTGCGTCGCACAGCACGACCGGCACCCCCTCGTCCAGGTCGAGGGCCTGCCGTACGGATTCCGCGGGGTAACGGTCCGCCCCTTCGAAGCAGTTGACGCCGACGACGAAGGGGATCGAGCGCCGTTCGAAGTAGTCGACGGCGGCGAAGCAGTCCTCCAGGCGGCGCGTGTCCGCAAGGACCACGGCACCGAGCGCGCCCTCGGACAGCTCGTCCCACATGAACCAGAAGCGTTCCTGCCCGGGTGTCCCGAACAGGTAGAGCACGAGGTCCTCGCGCAGGGTGATGCGGCCGAAGTCCATGGCCACGGTGGTCGTGTGCTTCCCCTCCACGCCGCTGGTGTCGTCGACCGGACGCCCGGCCTCGGTGAGCAGTTCCTCGGTACGCAGCGGCCTGATCTCGCTGACCGCGCCGACGAGTGTCGTCTTGCCCACGCCGAAGCCGCCGGCCACCAGGATCTTGAGGGTGACGGGCTCGACCGGGGGCTTGCCGCGTTCAGAACGCCCGAAGATCATCCGTCTCTTCTCCTGCTTGATCGTGTTCGGGTGACGGTCGGCCGTAGCCGCCGCCACCGGGGGTTTCGATGACGAGAACGTCGCCGGGACCCACGTCCGCCGAGCCGCTCCCGCCGAGATCGGTGACCGTGCCGTCGGCCCGTTCCACCCGGTTGGCGCCGAGCGCGCCGGGTTCCCCGCCGGCCATGCCGTACGGGGGCACGCGGCGGTGCTGCGAGAGCGTGGAGACGGTCATGGGCTCCAGGAAGCGGATCCGGCGTACGGCACCGTCGCCGCCGCGCCGGCGCCCCGGGCCGCCGCTGCCCCGCCGGACGGTGAACTCCTCGAGCCGGACGGGGAGCCGCCACTCCAGCACTTCGGGGTCGGTGAGCCGCGAGTTGGTCATGTGGGTCTGCACGACGTCGGCGCCGGGGAAGCCGTCGCCGGCGCCGGATCCGGAGGCGACGGTCTCGTAGTACTGGTGGCGTTCGTTGCCGAAGGTGACGTTGTTCATGGTCCCGGAGCCCTCGGCCTGCACACCGAGCGCGGCGTAGAGGGCACCGGTGACGGCCTGGGATGTCTCCACGTTGCCCGCGACGACGGCGGCGGGCGGCTCGGGGGCGAGCATCGAGCCGGGCGGTACGACGATGTCCAGCGGGCGCAGACAGCCGTCGTTGAGCGGGATCTCGTCGGCGACCAGGGTGCGGAAGACGTACAGGACGGCCGCGTCGACCACTGAGGAGGGGGCGTTGAAGTTGGTGGCGAGCTGGGCGGAGGTGCCGGTGAAATCGATGGTCGCGCGCCGCTCGGCGCGGTCGACGCGCACACGGACGCGGATGACGGCGCCGGAGTCCGTCTCGTAGGCGTACTCCCCGTCCTCCAGGACGTCGATGACCCGGCGGACCGCCTCCTCCGCGTTGTCCTGGACGTGCCGCATGTAGACCTGGACGACGTCGAGGCCGAACTCCTCGATCATGCGCCGGACCTCGTCGACGCCCTTGCGGTTGGCGGCGATCTGCGCGCGGAGATCGGCGAGGTTGGTGCGGACGTTGCGGGAGGGATGGGGAGCCTCGGTGAGGAGACGGCGGGTCTCCTCCTCGCGGAAGCGGCCGTCCTGGGCGAGCAGCCAGTTGTCGAAGAGGACGCCCTCCTCGTCGATGGTCCGGCTGTGCGCGGGCATGGAGCCCGGGGCGATGCCGCCGATCTCGGCGTGGTGGCCGCGGGAGGCGACGTAGAAGAGGATCTCCGGCTCACTCCGCGTGACCGTGGTGCCCTCGGTGTCGAAGACCGGGGTGATCACGGTGACGTCGGGCAGGTGGGTGCCGCCGTGGTAGGGGTCGTTGACGGCGTAGGTGTCGCCGGGGCGCATCGAGGTGCGGCGGCGGCGGATGACCTCCTTGACGCTGGTGCCCATGGAGCCCAGGTGGACGGGGATGTGGGGCGCGTTGGCCACCAGGTTCCCGAGGGGGTCGAACAGGGCGCAGGAGAAGTCCAGCCGCTCTTTGATGTTGACGGACTGGGCCGTGGACTCCAGTCGGGCGCCCATCTGTTCGGCGATCGACATGAAGAGGTTGTTGAAGACCTCGAGCAGAACGGGGTCGACTTTCGTGTCGAGTTCGGAACTCTCCGTAATCGCCGTGCGTTCCATGACCAGATGCCCGTCGTGTCCGGCCGCGGCCCGCCAGCCGTCGTCGACGACGGTCGTCGCGCCGGACTCGGTGATGATCGCGGGTCCGGTGACGGTCTCGCCGGGAGGAAGTGCCTCCCGGCGGTGGAGGGGTACGTCGTGCCAGGCGCCGCCGGTGTGCAGCCGGACGGTCCGCGGTGCGGCGCGGTGGCCCTCGTAAGGGGCGAGGGCGGAGAGATCCGGGGGTGCGGTGATGCCGGTGGCTTCGACGGAGAGCGCTTCGACGACGATCGGGCGGTCCAGGGTGAAGGAGTACGTGGCGCGATGACGTTCTTCGAAGGCGTGCGTCATGGTGCCGGGTTCGGTCAGCTCGACGGTGAGGGCGGTGTCGGTGCCGTCGTAGCGGAGCTGGGCGCGGCGGGTGACCTCGATGCGGTCCTCCGGGACGTCCTCGGCGCGCAGTTCGGCGCGGGCGGCGCCCTCCAGGGCGTCGGCCGTCTCGCGGACGCCTGGCATCGAGGCCGCTTCCAGGGGTGCCTCGACGGACTGTTCGCGCATGGCCGTGGTGTCGGCGAGGCCGATGCCGAGCGCGGAGAGCACACCGGCCAGGGGGGGTACGAGGACGGTGCGGATGCCCAGGGAGTCGGCCACCCGGCACGCGTGCTGGCCGCCCGCTCCCCCGAAGGTGGTCAGGGCGTAGCGGGTGACGTCGTGTCCCTTCTGCACGGAGATCCGTTTCACGGCGTTGGCGATGTTGGCGACGGCGATCCGCAGGTAGCCCTCGGCGACCTGCTCGGGCGTGCGGTCGTCGCCGGTCCGCTCGCGGATCTCGTGTGCGAGGGCGGTGAAGCGGTCGTGGACGACGGCGGCGTCCAGGGGCTGGTCGCCGTCCGGGCCGAACACGGCGGGGAAGTGGGCGGGAGGGATGCGGCCGAGCATCACGTTGGCGTCGGTGACGGTGAGCGGGCCGCCGGCGCGGTAGCAGGCGGGCCCGGGGGCGGCGCCGGCCGAGTCGGGGCCGACCCGGTAGCGGGAGCCGTCGAAGTGGAGCACGGAGCCGCCGCCTGCGGCGACGGTGTGGATGTCGAGCATGGGGGCGCGCAGCCGGACGCCGGCGATCTGGCTGGTGAAGACGCGTTCGTACGCGCCGGCGAAGTGCGAGACGTCGGTGGAGGTGCCGCCCATGTCGAAGCCGATGACGCGGTCGAAGCCGGCCCGCTGCGACAAGCGGGCCATGCCCACGATGCCGCCGGCCGGTCCGGAGAGGACGGCGTCCTTGCCGCGGAACTGTCCGGCCTCGGTGAGCCCGCCGTTGGACTGCATGAACATCAGCCGCACACCGTGCAGTTCGTCGGCGACGTGCCGTACGTAGCGGCGCAGCACCGGGGACAGGTAGGCGTCGACGACGGCGGTGTCACCGCGCGGGACGAGCTTCATCAGCGGGCTGGTCTCACTGGACAGCGAGATCTGCGGGAATCCGGTGCGCGCGGCGAGGTCTCCGATGGCGCGTTCGTGGGCCGGGTGCAGATGGCTGTGCAGGCAGACGACGGCCACCGCGCGGATTCCGTCGGCGTAGGCCTGCCGCAGGGGCCCCGCGAGCGCGTCGAGGTCGGGCGCGCGCAGCACGGTTCCGTCGGCGGCGATGCGTTCGTCGGCCTCGACGACCCGCTCGTACAGCAGCCCGGGCAGCCGGATGTGGCGGGCGAAGATGGCGGGGCGGTTCTGGTAGGCGATCCGAAGGGCGTCGCGGAAACCGCGGGTGATCACCAGCAGGGTGCGCTCGCCCTTGCGTTCCAGCAGTGCGTTGGTGGCGACGGTGGTGCCCATGCGCACGGCGTCGACGGGCTCCGGGGAGTCGCGCAGCAGTTCCCGGACGCCCGCGACCGCCGCGTCGGCGTACCGTTCGGGGTTGTCGGACAGCAGCTTGTGCGTGAGCAGCCGGCCGTCCGGACGGCGCGCGACGATGTCGGTGAAGGTGCCGCCTCGGTCGACCCAGAACTGCCAGCCAGTCACGTCGTCACTCCGCTTCCGCGCCCGTCACAGCGCCCGGAGGCCGTTGATCACGTCGCGCAGAATACTCTCGTCCGGCAGCTCGGCCGGGGGCACCGGACGCGTCACATGGATGAGTTCCGCCTGCACGAGGTCCCCGATCAGGACGCGCACCACGCCGATGGGCAGGTTCAGTTCCGCGGCGATCTCGGCGACGGACTGCGGTGCCTCGGCGCAGAGCCCGACGATCTCCACGTGCTCGGGAGCGAGCGTCGGGTCCGTCTCCGGGTCCTGCGCGCCCGGCTCGGTGACGACCACCGCGATCAGGTCGAGGCGGTGCTGGCCCGCACTCGTGGTGCGGCCGCGCGTCATGGCGTACGGGCGGACGACCGGTCCGGCCTCGTCGTCGAACCAGTGGCTGCTTCCCTGACCGTCTCCGCTCATGTCATCCCACTACCCGTCTGCGGGCAGATCGGTGCGCGGTGCGGTGATCAGATGCACGCCGACCCGCTTGACCAGCAGTGTCATCTCGTAGGCGACCTGCCCGACGTCGGAGTCGGCGTCGGAGAGGACGGCGAGGCAGCTGCCGTCCCCGGCGGCGGTGACGAACAGGAAGGCGTCGTCGAGTTCGACCACGGTCTGGCGGACGCTGCCCGCCTCGAAGTGGCGGCCTACGCCCTTTGCGAGGCTGTGGAAGCCGGAGGCGACCGCGGCCAGGTGTTCGCTGTCCTCCCGGGTCAGGTCCTTGGACACCCCCGTGGGCAGGCCGTCGCCGGAGAGCACGACGGCCTTGCGGATGCTGGCGACCCGGTCGACGAGGTCGTCGAGGAGCCAGTTCAGCTCGCCCTTGTTCGGCTCCGTGTGGCCGGTGGCCTTCGGTGCGGTCATCGACCGTCCCCCTTAGTCGTTCCTTGTGCTGTGCCGTTGCGTGTGTCGTCGCCCGAGGCGTTCTCCTCACGGCCGCGCTGCCAGCCGCGCTGCAGCGAGGCCATCCGGTCGCGGACCTCGTCGGCGTCGCGGTCGGCCTGCTCCGCGGCGCGCTCGGGGCGCCGTGCGGGTTCCTGCTTCAGCTGCGGGGCGAGACTGGCCTGCCGTACGCGCCGGGGCAGCGGCCCGGCACCGGACGCGGGCTCGGGGGCCGGACCGTCCGCGGCCGGGGTGCCCTCGCCGGGGCCACGGCCGGAAGCGGCCAGCGGAGACCGGGCCCGCCGGGGCAGCGCCGGGATCTCGGGGGTCTGTTCCGCGCCGTCGCCCGGGGGAACCGTGGGCTCGTCCGCGCGCCCGGGCGCAGCGGGCGTCCACCGGGCCGCCGTGCCGCGCCGGCGGGCGGGCAGCGGGGCCGGTCCCACGGTGTCGGTGCGGCGCGGGCCGGGCGCGGGCTGGTCGTCGGGGTCGCCGCGCCGGGCGCGCTGTTCGACGACCGGCCGGCCGTGCGAGCTGACCAGCTTGGGCGTCTGGCGCCGCGGCAGCGGTACGGGGCCACCGGTGCGGCCGGTGTCCGGGCTGCCGGCGATCCGCGGAGGGACCGGCTGATGCGGCTCGTCGGACAGTGCGATCCGCCGCTCGTCGGGCTGGTCGCGGGTGCGGCGGGAGCGGAACAGGCCGCCGCGCTCGCTCTCCTCGTCCGTCAGCGCACCCGGGAAGTCACCGATGGCGTCCAGGTCCACCGGCGCCTCCAGCTCGACCGGCCCGTCCAGCAGGGAGGTCGGCAGGCCGGGGAGCTGTGCGGGAGCCTTGGGCCAGGCGGGGCCGAGGCCCACGGCCCGTCCGGTCTCCTTCGCCGGCCGGTCGCGGTCGAGGCGGAAGCCGATGCCGTTGGTGTCCGGGACGTCGTCGGACAGCAGCAGGTCGGGGATGAAGACGACGGCGGTGGTGCCGCCGTAGGGGGACGGTTGCAGGGAGACCCGCACGTTCTGGCGCTGGGCCAGGCGGCTGACCACGAACAGGCCGAGCCGGTCGGTGTCCGAGAGCTCGAACTCGGGTGTCTCGGCGAGCCGGAGGTTGGCGTCCAGCAGGGCCTCGGCGGTCATGCCGAGACCCCGGTCGTGGATCTCCAGGGTGAAGCCGTTGGCGACCCGTTCGCCGAGGACCTGGACGGCGGTGTGCGGCGGCGAGAAGACCGTGGCGTTCTCGAGGAGTTCGGCCACCAGGTGCGTGACGTCGGCGACGGCCGGCCCGGTGACGGCGACCCGCGGCAGGCGCCGGACCTCGATGCGCTCGTAGTCCTCCACCTCGGCGACCGCGGCCCGGACGATGTCCATGAGCTGGACGGGGCGGCGCCACTGCCGCGAGGGTGCCGCGCCGGAGAGGATCACCAGGCCCTCGGCGTGCCGGCGCATGCGGGTGGTGAGGTGGTCCAGCCGGAAGAGGTCGGCGAGTTCGTCGGTGTCCTCGGTCCTGCGCTCCATGGTGTCGAGCAGGGTGAGCTGCTTGTGCAGCAGGACCTGGCTGCGGCGGGCGAGGTTGACGAACACCTCGGAGACGCCGGACCGCAGTTCGGACTGTTTCACCGCGGCCTCGACGGCGGCGCGCTGGAGGGTGTTGAGGGCCTGGCCGACCTCACCGATCTCGTTCTTGTCGTACTCCAGCCGTGGCACCTCGGTCTCCACGTCGACCCGCTCACCGGCGGAGAGGCGGCGCATCACGCTGGGCAGCCGCACGCCGGACGCCTCGTGCGCCTCCAGGCGCAGCTTGCGCAGGTCCCGCACGAGGCTGCGGCCGACGCGCACGGACAGGACGACGGACAGGAGGAGGGCGACCAGGCCGAGGACGCCCGCGACGGCCGCCTGCACGATGACGCCGACCGCGACGGGCCGCATCCGGTCCTGATAACGGTCGCCGGCCTGGTCGTCGAGGGTGCCGAGTTCGTCGAGGACGCTCGCCGCGGTGGAGTCCCAGCTCCGGGCGGTGACGCCGTGCGGGGTTGCCGGACCGGTGCCTGTGACGGACTGCTCGGCCGCCAGCAGCGGGGCGGTGATGGCGTTCTCCCAGAAGCGCTCGTACCGGTCGCGTTCCGCGGCGGGGAGCAGCGGCAGGCTGATGTCGTAGAGCAGGTCGCGCTGGGCGACGAGGTCGGAGATGTCGCGGGTCTCGTCGCGGGAGACCTTGCCCACCACCAGCGCGGAGCCGAGCAGCGCGTCCTCGCGGGAGAGGAGTTCGCGGGCGCGGGTGAGGTTGACGAGGGCTCGGGCCTGCTCGTTCATCTCGACGCTGTCGATGCCGTCGAGGGAGGCCAGCAGGGTGTAGCAGGGGTCGATGAGACGGTTGTAGCGGTCGAAGGCCTGGGCGCGGCTGACCGTGCGCGCCTCGACGCCGCGGCGCAGGGAGTCGAGGCCGTCGAAGGCGTCCAGGACCGTGGTCAGACGCTCGCTGTCGTCCCCGTCCATGCCGTCGAGGACGTCACGGTTTTGGGCGTGCTCGCGGATCTCGGTGAGGTAGCGGTCGGTCGCGGTGCGGGTGCGGTGAAGCGCCGAGAGTGCGTCGGCCGCGCGCGGGTCGGCGAGGTAGACGAGGGTCTGGCGGCGTTCCTGCTGCAGGCCGCGGGCGGCATCCTCGGTGGGATAGCCGATGTCCTGCACGATGTCGGACACGCTGAACAGCCGGGCGACCTCACGACCCGTGAGTACCGTGGCGAAGCCCCAGACGGCGGTCAGGGACACCAGCGGCACGAGAAGCAGCGCCACGATCTTCCGGCGGATCGACTTCCCGCGAAAGCGCATGGCCTCCCCCAGCTCGACCCCCGCCGGTCGGGGGTACACATGTGCGTCAACAAACGGCGCGAGCCTACTACCGCCGCACAGATAACTCGAAGACGCGTGTGGCGTGCGAACTTCCGCACCGACGGCGAGAGATGGCGAGTTGTCAGGGCATTGCGGGACTTTGCGCCCGGGGTACGGGGGCGCGCGACTCGAGCGGCCGGAGCAGTACGGACAATTGGTTGGCTGGATTTTTTCGCCGATGGGAATCTTCGCGGCTCGTCACTCGTCTTTCCTCATGGGAAATGGGGGCGGAATCGGACGCAGGAGCCGCATCCCGCATCCCGGCGGCGTAAAAGTGCGCAAGCCGGGCAGCCACTGG
The DNA here is from genome assembly GCF_040631045.1 of Streptomyces sp. NPDC005706. NCBI lineage: Bacteria > Bacillati > Actinomycetota > Actinomycetes > Kitasatosporales > Streptomycetaceae > Streptomyces > Streptomyces sp. NPDC005706. The sequence goes on from NZ_JBEXYS010000004.1 coordinate 21,810, forward strand.
GAGTCGGCGTCTTCGGACATCGGGGCAAGGGGCCTGCCGGCGGTGGGGAGTGACACGGTGATGGGCACGGCGGAGCGGGGCGGAGCGACCGTGGAGAGCGTGGCGGAGCGCTCGTCGGTGCGGCGGCACCTGGAAGCACCGGATCGCGACATTCCGGCGCATGAGCGCGCCGGGGAGTCCATTGGCGAATTCCGGCAGCGGGAGCGGCAGTTGTGGGTCGAGGAGCCCGCGCGGCGGCGCCGGATGCCCGACCCGGTGCGTACGGCGGCGGTGCGGGCGGTCCTGATCGCCTCCGTGACGCTGATCCAGGCCATGGTGGCGTTCCTGTGCACGATGGCCGGGTCCTGGCTGGCCTTCCCGATGGTGATCAGCAGTGTGGTCAGCACGATCGTCGCCACCTGGGGCGTGGCCGACGTCTGGGTGACCCGTCAGGTGTGGAACCAGCGGTACGGCGTCGTCTCCGAGCCGAGCAGCACGGCCCGGGCGCTGCGCCGTGAGCGTCGGGGCCGTCGGCGTCAGGACCGGGCCACCCTTCGGGAGCAGGCGCGGATACGCCGGCGGGGCGGCACCGGGCAACTGTCGCACTCCTGACGGAGCAGGCCGGACGGGAGGGCCGGCGGGGCCGGCCCTCGGCCGGGCCCCGCACGCGCGATCAGGGGTTCGCGGAGGCCGGTCGTTTGAACATGCGGGTCGCCGTGATCTCGCTGTGCACCGCCTCTCCGGCCTGCGGCTGCTGCGGCAGACCGGGCCGGAGGTGCTCCTCGACGCTAATGTACTTCAGGCCCGCCCTGAGGTCGGCGTCGTTGCGGAGCCGGATGACGAGTGGGAACTCGGCCAGTGCGGTCGTGTCGAACAGGCCGGTGGTGTACAGCAGTTGCACACCCAGCGCGTCGGACACCGCCCGCTGGAGTTCGAGCAGGTAGGTGGCGTTCGCGCGGCCGATCGGGTTGTCGAGGAACAGCGTTCCCGCGTGCCGGTGCTTGTCACGGCCCCGGTCGTTGGAGCGCAGGGCGGCCATCGTGCAGTACAGGGCGATGGCGGCGGTGAGCAGCTGTCCGCCGGAGAACACGTCGCCCATCTGGCCGACGGGAACGCGTTCGGCGCGCAGCACGGCGTCCGGCTTGAGGATCTCCACGGCCACGCCCTTCGGCTGCAGCGCGGCCGCGACTCCGCGCAGCAGCAGCGACATGCCGTCGCGCCGCAGGTCGGAGTTCTTCTTCACGGCCGCGCGCGTGGCCTCGTCGATGACCTCGCCGAGCCGTTCGGTGAGCGTCGCCTGGTCGGGCTCCTCGAAACGGATACGCAGGAACTCCTGCCCGGACCACTCACCGAGCCCTTCCGGGAGACGGGAGAGCCGCTGGGCGGAACGCAGGGTGGCGAGGGCGGACTCGACCAGCCCCCGGAGCCGGTCGACGATCGAGTCCCGGTTGCGCTCCAACTGGGCCAGTTCGTCGGTGAGGACACGCAGGCGGGGCGCGAAGGCGGCCGCCCACTTCTGGGCGTGCTCGGGCAGCGCGGAGGCGGGCAGCTCACGGATCTGCTGCCGGGCGGGGGTGCGTACCTGCTCGTACCGCGTGGAGTTGGCGTGCCGCACGAGCACGTCGCTCGCCTCGCGCACGGCCGCCTCGGCGGCGGACAGGTCGGCGGCGCAGCCGCGCAGGGAGCGGCGGGCCTCGGCGGCCGAGTGCCGGGCCTCCTCCAGAATGCCTGCGTAGGGCTCCGGCTCCTCCTGCTCCTCGTCGGCGGTGTGCTCACGCAGCAGGTCGCGCAGCATGGCGGCGATCTCGTCGAAGCCGCTGGCGGCGTCCTCGGCGGCCCGGTGGGTCTCCAGCAGCTCGGCGTGCGCGTCCCGGGCCTCGGCCAGCGCCTCGGTGCGGGCGGCGAGTTCGGCCATGGCGGTGCGCAGCAAGGCCTGAGCATGCTCGGCGTCGCGCGGGGTGAGTTCCCCGGACAGCTCGGTGTGCGCCTCGCCGTCCTCGGGGGCGTGTCGTTCGGTCTCGCCGCGCAGCCGGCCGAGCTGCTCGCTCGCGGTGGACATACGGGTCTCCAGGAGCTGCACCAGCTCCTCCGCGCGCGCGGCGGCCGCCTGCCGGGAGGGGCCGTCGGAGCCGTCCGGTGACTGGAGCAGCTGCTCGGCGCGGGTGCGGACCTTGTTGCTGAGGCGGTCGAGTTCGGCCCGGGCGGCGCTCTCGTCGCTCTCCGCGCGGGCCTGCTCGGCCCGGAGGTCGGCACCGACGCCGACCTTCTCGTACACCTGGGAGGCGGCTCGGTAGGCCTCGCGCAGGGCGGGCAGGGAGGTCTTCGGCGCGTCGGCGTCCGCCGCCGGCAGGTCGTCGGGGGCGCCCGCGATCTCGGAGCGCTCGGCGCGCAGCGCACGCGCGGTGCGGCGGGCGTCGTCGGCGGCCCGCTGGGCGGCGCGGCGGTCCTCGTCGGCGGCGCGGGCGCGTTCCAGGCAGGCCTGGGCGCGGGCCTCCGACTCGGCGGCCTCGTCGGCGAGTTCGCGGAGCCTGACCTGCCAGCCGGCGCGCTCGCGCAGCCGGAAGGCGAGTCCGGCGAGGGCGTCGGCGGCGCGCCTGGCCCGCTGCGCGGCCTCCTGCCTTTCGTCGCGGACTTGCGTGGCCTCGGCGGCGGTCTCGTCGGCCTCCGCGCGCACGGTGCGCGCCTCGGCGAGCTCGGCCTCGCTCTCCTCGGCGAACGCGCGCGCCTCCTGGGCCGCCTCGCCCAGCTCGGTGAGCCGTCCGGCCGGACAGCCGGTGCGCCAGGAGGCGAGGCGGGCCGCCAGCTCGCGGTCCCGGCCGAGCCGGGCGGCGAGCGCGCGGATCTCGTCGTCGCGCTCGGCGGCACGCGCGCGCAGGGCCTGCCGCTCCTCGTCCGCCGCGTGCTCGTCGTGCATGGCGGGGTTGGGCGGCACCAGGAAGACGTCGCCGGGGGCGGTGCCGGGCGCCGGGGCATGAGCCAGCAGGGCCGCTGCCGTGCCGACCGCCACGGCGGAGCGGGGCAGCAGGGCGGCGTCGCCGAGCGCCTCGCGGGCACGCGCGTGCGTGTCGGGGTCGGTGATGATCACACCGTCGACCAGTTCGGGGCGGGCGGCGAGCACGCGCGTGTGGTCGGCGGGGTCGACGGCCTGCGCGAGGTAGCGCCATCCGGGCAGCGCGGGGATGCCGTGCTCGCCGAGGAACTCGACGGTGGCCAGCACGTCGGGTCCGGGCGGCAGCAACCCGCCGTCGCCCAGGGCACCGAGGATGCGGGCGTCGTCGGCGGCGGCCGTGCGCAGGTCGAACAGGTGCCGTTCGGCGGTCGCCACGGCGTCGTCGAGGAGTTCGCGCAACTCGTCGGCGAAACGGTCGAGTTCCTCGGGACCCAACGGGCCCTCGGCGCGCGAACGGGTGGCTGCCGCGGGGTCGCCCGCCCGCATCGACGGGTCGGCAACCCCGCTCCTGGGCGCCGGCACCCCGGGCCGGGCCGCCCCGGCCGGCAGGCTCAGCAGCTCTGCGAGCCGGTCCTCGGCGGCAAGGGTCTCGGCGAGGCGCCGCTCGGCGTCGTGGGCGCGTTCGGCCGCGGTCGCGGCGTCCGCCGCGCGGGCCGCCGTCAGCTCGGCGCGCGCCTCGGCGGAGGCCGCCTCGCGGGCGTGCTCGGTGGCCTTGCGGGCGGCCTCACGGGCCGCGTCCCAGGCGGCGACGGCGGTCTTCTCGGCGTCGCTCGCGGCGAGCGCGGCGCGGGCCGGGTCGGCGTCCGGCGCGCTGTCGTCGAGCCAGCCCGCGCGCACCGCCTCGGCCGTCTCCTGCTCGACCTCGGTGAGGCGCTGGCGCAGGTGCCCGGCCTCGCTGCGGGCGCGCTGGCTTTCGGTGGCGGCGGCGGTGGAGTCGCGGTAGCCGCTCTCACCGGCCTCCTGGAGGGCCGCCGAGCGCTCCTCCCCCTCGTTGGCGAGGGTTTCGGCGCTCTCGGCGGCCGCGTGCAGGGCCCTGACGAGATCCACGGCGGCCTTGGCGCGGGCGGCGAGCGCGGGGGCCGCGTCCCGCTCGGCCTCCTGGATGGCGGCGGACACGCGCGTGACCCGGTCGGCGGCGGCGCGGTGCCGCAGCACGACCTCGGCGGCCTGCCAGGCGGAGTGAAGGGTGCGTGCGTCGGCCAGCTCGCGCTTCTGCGCGGCGGCGGCCTTCTCGGCGGCGGCGAGCGCCAGGGACGCGTGCCGGTAGGCGAGTTCGGCGGCGATGAGCGAGCTGCGCTCGCGCGCCCCCTCGGAGTGCGTGACGGCGTAGGCGGCGGCGGTGACGCGCTGCGCCAGGTCGGCGGCGCGCACCCGCTCCCGCACGGCCCGCGCGGACAGCCGCCGGGCCAGGGTGCGGGTGCGGCGTTCGGCGCCGGAGTGGACGTCACGTGCGCGGGAGCGCGTCTCGGCGGCCTCGACGATCCGCCCGAGCAGGTCGACGGAGCCCGCGGTGAAGTCCCGCTCCGCGATCAGTTCGGCCCGGCGGCCGAGCTTGTTGCCGAAGCCGCTGACCAGGTCGGCGAGGCCGTCGGTGTCGCGGGTGTCGGTGACCGCGCGCAGCAGCAGGTCGGTGAAGTCGGAGTCCTTCTTGACCGCGAAGAGACCCGCCGCCTCGCCCTCGTCGGCGTTCATCTCCCGCTGGTAGCGGAAGAGTTCGGGGTCGAGGCTGAGGTCGCCGAGGTGCTCGATCCAGCGGTCGTGGATCTCCTCCCAGTGAACCTCCAGGTGGGGGTAGGCCTTGCCGGCCTCGGTGAGGGCGTCGCGGAAGCCCTTCATGGTGCGGCGGCGGCCCTGGGCGCCCGAGCTGCCCTCGACGCGCGGCCGTACCGCGGTGGACTCGGCGACGGGCAGGTTGTCCAGGCTGAGGCCGGGGCCGGGCCGGAAGGAGTACCAGGCCTCGGCGAACTTCCGGGGGTCGGTGGAGACCTGGCGGCCGCGCCACTCGCTGACCTTGCCGACGACGACGCACTCGCCGGTCTGCACGTGCTGCCACTCCAGCGCCACGTGCCCGCAGTCGTCGGCGAGCAGGAACTTGCGCAGCACGCCGGAGCTGGCGCCGCCGAGGGTGTTGCGGTGTCCGGGCAGCATCACCGAGAAGATCAGCTTGAGCAGGACGGACTTGCCGCCGCCGTTCTCCAGGAAGAGCACGCCCGCGGGCGCGGGCCGGCGCGGCGGGCCGGACGGCTCCTCCGCGAAGAACTCCGCCTGCCTGGGCGCGGGGTCGGGCACGGGCCCGCCCACTCCCCGCAGGTCGAGCACGGTGTCGGCGTAGCGCGCACCGGCCGGCCCGATGGAGTAGAGGCGGACCCGGGACAGCTCGTACATGGCGGACTCTCGTAAGTCTGGTCAGGAATGCGGTGGATCAGGAGTGGAACGGCAGCCCGGCGTCGGCCACCAGGTCCAGGTCGTCGGTGTCCTCTGCGGCGAGCAGGCTGGCCGAGCCGTCGGTGACCGGGACGACGCCCAGCTCCAGCAGCTCGGCCATCGCGGCGGCGCCGGCCAGGTCGCGGACCTGGAGCTGGTAGCGCGCGGTGGTGCGGTAGGTGCCGCCGTGGTCGTCCCCGGTGCGCTGCAGGAAGCCGGAGTCGGTGAGGAAGGCCGCGGCCTTGGCGACGATGCCCGTGGTCGAGGCGGCCGGCCGGCGCGCGTCCTTGGTAGCACCGGTCGCGCTGCGCCGGGCCCAGATCCGCCAGGCCGCCTCGAGGCCGGGCGCGTCGGTGGCCGGGTCGGTGTTCTCGCCGCGTTCCTCGGCCCGTTCCTCCAGCCGGCGGCATGCCTGCCGTACGAAGGCGTCGACGCCGTTGACGGTGATCCGGCCGATGTAGGAGTCGTCGGCCAGGTCCTCCGGGCGCGGGAACGCCAGCGCGGCGACGGCCAGGTGGGCCAGCCCGTGCAGGAAGCGGTCCCCGGAGTCGGCGGCGGTGCGACGCGCGTAGTCGCCCATGCGGACGGCGAACACCGAGTCCTCGGCGGCCGTCACGGCCATCCCCGCGCGCGGGGACACCTCGAGCACGATCAGGCCGAGGCCGGCGGCGACGGCGTCCGCGAGCCGCGCGAACGCCGGTTCCTCGCGGTAGCGGCGCAGCAGATCGGTGTACTCCTGGTCGCGTGCGGGCTGCAGTTTGGGCTGCAGCCCGAAGGCGACGAGCCGCGCCGCGTCGGCGGCGTCGGCGGGGGTGACGGCGGCAGACGCCGACGGGGCCGGGGCCTCCGTGTCACTCCACTCGACGTGCTCGGTCACGGTCTGGGCTCCTTGTCGCGGTCTCGCTCACTCATGCTGCTTCCGTCCGGTCGGCGGCCATTCCCGCCGCGTCCAGCAGCGCCGTTCCGACGATCAGGTCGGCCCCGCCGAACTCGGGGTCGTCCAGCTCGGTCCCGTCGTCGACGGCGAACAGCAGCTTCTGCTCGCCCTGCCGGTAGGCGGTGCCGACCGCGGGGCTGGCCGCGTGCACGGCCAGCAGCGCGACCAGGTAGGGCAGTTCGGGGTCCTGTCCGCGTGCCTCGGCGAGCAGTCCGGACAGCCTGCGCGGGGCGTCCGCCGGCAGATCCAGCAGTTCCATGGCGGCGGCGAGCTGTTCCTCGCTGAACCGGCTGTCGTCCGGGGTCGCGATCAGGTCGGGCTCGGGCATCTCCGCGCCCAGGTGCTCCCGTTCCACCGGCGGCGTCAGCAGGATGTCCACGAGGTCGCCGACCCGCACCGCCACCGGGGTGCGCAGCCCGGTGGCGCTGGCGAAGAAGGCGTCCGTGACGCGGACCGCCCGCTCCAGCGGCAGCACAAGCGCGGGCGCGAGGAGGTGGCCGTACAGGTCGGTCCCGGAGGTGGACGCCGCCGGGGCGAACGCCTGTCTGTCCTGTTCGGCGCGGAACAGCGGGCCCGCCTCCAGCAGCCGGGACTGCAGCTGGGTGTGCCGGCGGATGCAGTCCTTGACGATGTCCACCAGCTCGGCCGCGCGGCGCTTGTTCCCGGGGTCCTCGGTCTCGTCGCGGGCCTTGCGGATGTTGGTGAGGATCGCGTTCTCGTGCCGGTAGCGGTCGGCCACGTGGTCGAGTGCCTCGGCGATCATGTCGGGCACGGCGTTGAGCCAGTCGACCGCGCGGACGTTGCGCCGGGTGGCCTCCAGGGCGCGGCGCAGGGTCTCCGAGTACTGCACGGTGCGGTAGCGGGCCTGCTCGGCGGCGAGCTGGGCGTCGGCGAGACGGCCCCGGTTGATCAGTACCTCGAGCTTTACCTCGGCGGCGATCTGCGCGCTGGTGACGTCGGTGTCCAGGGCGCCGACGAGAACGTTGACCGCTTCGTCGGTCGTGCGCAGGTAGACCGTGCCGCCGGGGCCGGGGACCTCTTCGATCAGCTTGAAGTCGTAGTCACGGCGGACGTAGGTGCCGTCGGGCGCGAACGTGCCGTACACCGCGCGGAAGCCGCGGTCCACGCTGCCGACGTTGATCAGGTTCTCCAGGACCCAGCGGGCCACGCGCTCGTGCTCGGCGGGGGGCCGGTGCGGGGCCTGGGCGGCGATGCGCGGGACGAGCCGGGCCACGATCTGCTCGTGGTCGGCGCCCGTGTCGAAGTCCATGTTCAGTGTGACCAGGTCGATGGCGGCCAGGGCCACCTCGGCCATGCCGTACACGGAGTACTCACCGGCCAGGCTGGACTTGCGCGCGTCGAGGTCGTGCAGCGGTGCCGTGCAGGCGAGCGCGCGCAGCCGCCGCGCCAGCCCCTCGTCGGCGGCCGGGCCCGGTGCCGGGCGCGGCCCCGCGCTGAGCTGGGGCGGAACGCTGTCCGTCGATGCAGGCGAAGTCACGGTGCACAGACTAGGTCCTCGGTCTGACAACGACCCAAACGACGCAGAAGCGACGGCCGTCACAGACGCTCGACAGGCGCCGGGAGCCGGCCCCGCGGGCACGGTGAGTGATCTCGGCCGGCGCCCGGCACGAGAAGGACTCGACGCGCACCGGGTGTCAGGAGGAGGTGTCCTCGCCGACCCGGCGCCGGTACACCTCCACGACCCGTTCCAGCGAGTCGGCGAGGTAGGTGCTCAGCAGCCGCTCGGCCTCGCGCCGGTCCCCGGCCTGCAGGGCCTGCAGGATCTGTCGGTTGCGGGCGAGGTACGGCTCGTGCAGCCGGCGCGGGTGGTCGACGACGTGGAAGGCGAGCCTCAGCTCGGCGAAGACGCTGCGCATCAGCTCGTCGGTGCGTTCGCTGCCGGCCAGCGCCACCAGTTCGCGGTGGAAGTGGATGTTGGCCGTGCCCAGCGCTTTCCAGTCGTTCTCGTGGGTGGCGACCTGCCCCTCGGTGACGGCCGCGGCCAGTCCGTCGAGCGCGTACGGCGGCTCACCGAGGCCGCGGACGACGGCGCACTCGACCAGGGCGCGGATGCGGTAGATGTCCTGGACGTCCTCCACGGTCAGGACCCGGACGAAGACACCGCGGTTGAGTTCGTGGACGAGCAGACGCTCATGGGTGAGCAGCCGGAACGCCTCGCGCAGGGTGTTGCGGGAGACCCCGAGCGCGCCGCCGATGGCGTCCTCGGACAGGCGGGTGCCCGGCGGGAAATAGCCCTCGGCGACCCGGCTGCGGAGGATGTCGGAGACCCGTTCGGCGGTGCTGGTGCGCCCGAGGAGGGCACGGTCGTCGGCCAGTCCCGTCAGCTGCTCTGCCATGCCCGGAATTCAATCGCAGTCGGGGGAACGGGACAACAGGGGTATTGAAGGATCGTTGAACGATCCTCTACGGTGCTCGGCACGGCACAACTTCCGCACGGCATCGCCCAGTTCACCGCACCCTCCGTCCCCTCTCTGCGAGGTGCCCATGAGCGCGACCCCTCCGCCCCGGTCCGCGACACCGGACCAGCGACCGGCAACAGGTGAACGCACCGCCGACGACGGCGCGTTCGGCTGGCTGCGGGCTCTCGGCCCGCGCGGCCGCCAGGCGTTCGCCGGAGCTTTCGGCGGATATGCCCTGGATTCCTACGACTACTTCACGCTGCCGCTGAGCATGGTGGCGCTCGCGGCGTACTTCGGCCTGGACAGCGGCCAGACCGGCCTGTTCACCACCGTCACTCTGGTGGTCTCCGCGGTCGGCGGTGCCGTGGCGGGGGTGGTCGCGGACCGGGTGGGCCGGGTCCGGGCGCTGATGATCACGGTGATCACGTACGCCGTCTTCACCGTGGCCTGCGGCTTCGCGCCCAACTACGAGACGCTGCTGGTCTTCCGCGCCCTGCAAGGTCTCGGTTTCGGCGGCGAGTGGGCGGTCGGCGCCATCCTGGTCGCCGAGTACGCGAGCGCCAGGCACCGGGGCCGTACCCTCGGCGCCGTCCAGAGCTCCTGGGCGGTCGGCTGGGCGCTGGCGGCGGTCGCCTACACGCTGGTCTTCTCCTTCGCCGGTGACGACCTGGCCTGGCGGATCATGTTCTGGACCGGCGCGCTGCCCGCGCTGCTCGTGGTGTGGCTGCGGCGCCGGGTGCACGACGCGCCCGAGGCGACCGTGGCCCGCGAACAGAGCCCGCGGCGCGGCTCGTTCACGGCGATCTTCCGGCCGGCCACGGACGGCGATCCGGGTCTGCTGCGCACGACGGTCTTCGCGAGCCTGCTGTCCACGGGCGTGCAGGGCGGCTACTACACGCTGGCGACCTGGGTGCCGACGTACCTCAAGAGCGAGCGCGGCCTGTCCGTGGTGGGCACCGGCGGTTATCTGACCTTCCTGATCTCGGGGGCCTTCCTCGGCTACCTGGCCGGCGGCTACCTCACCGACCGGCTCGGCCGGCGACGCAACATCTGGCTGTTCGCGCTGCTCTCGGCGGTCTGCGTGCTGGCCTACGCCAACATCCCGCACGGCGCCGACACGCTGCTGCTGGTGCTCGGTTTCCCGCTCGGCTTCTGCATGTCGGCCATCTTCAGCGGCTTCGGTTCCTACCTGAGCGAGCTGTACCCGACGGCGGTGCGCGGCACCGGTCAGGGCTTCACGTACAACACCGGCCGCGCGGTGGGCGCGGTCTTCCCGACCCTGGTGGGCTTCCTGGCCGACAGCTGGGGCGTGGGCGGCGCGCTGGTCTTCGGCGCGGTCGGCTACGGCCTGGCGGCGCTCGCCCTGCTCGGACTGCCTGAGACGCGCGGGAAGGAGCTGGCATGACGCGGGTGGACCGTACCTCCGACCGGCCCGTGGCCCTCGTCGACGAGCACGCGCACGCGTGGAGCCCGCAGACCGCGCGGACCCGTTTCCGGGAGGGTCTCTCCGGACCGACGGCGGGCGTGGCGGCCGGGCACGCCCAGGCCAACCTGATCGCGGTGCCGGCCGACTGGGCCTACGACATGCTGCTGTTCTGCCAGCGCAACCCAAAGCCCTGTCCCGTGCTGGACGTCACGGACGCGGGTTCCGCCACGACCGTGCTCGCCCCGGGCGCGGATCTGCGCACCGACCTGCCGCGCTACCGGGTGTGGCGGGACGGCGAACTGGCCGAGGAGCCGACGGACGCGCGCGCGTACTGGCGGGACGACCTGGTGTCGTTCCTGCTGGGCTGCAGCTTCACCTTCGAGTGGGCGCTGGCCGGGGCGGGCGTCCCGATCCGGCACGTGGAACAGGGCCGCAACGTGCCGATGTACGTGACCGGCAGGCAGTGCCGCCCGGCGGGCCGGCTGCGCGGGCCGATGGTGGTGTCCATGCGCCCGGTGCCGCCGCGGCACCTGCGCACCGCGATCCGGGAGAGCGGCCTGCTGCCGGCCGTGCACGGCGGACCGGTGCACTGCGGCGATCCCGCGGCCCTCGGCATCGAGGACCTCGGCCGGCCCGACTTCGGTGACCCGGTGGACGCCGCGCCCGACGACATCCCGGTGTTCTGGGCGTGCGGGGTGACCCCACAGGCGGCGGTGATGGCGTCCCGGCCGCCGTTCGCCATCACCCACGCACCGGGCCAGATGTTCCTGACCGACGTGCGGGATGAGCAGTACCGCGTGGCCGGCGTCGACTGACACGAGCGAGCGGCACACCCGGCACGACAGCCCGGACGACACCCGACACGAGGACCGGAAAGACACGAGGGACCATGACCGCGATCGATCTGAACGCCGACCTGGGCGAGGGCTTCGGCCGCTGGCGGCTGACCGACGACGAGCGACTGCTGTCCGTCGTCACCAGCGCCAACGTGGCCTGCGGTTTCCACGCCGGCGACGCGGCCACCATGCGCCGGGTGTGCGAGCTGGCCGCCGCGCGCGGGGTGACGATCGGCGCGCAGGTCTCCTACCGGGACCTCGCCGGGTTCGGGCGGCGCGCGATGGACGTGCCGCCCGCCGAGCTGGCGGCCGAAGTGGCCTACCAGATCGGTGCCCTGGAGGTGTTCGCCCGGGCGGCGGGCGCGCGCGTGGCGTACGTCAAGCCGCACGGCGCGCTCTACAACCGGGTGGTGCACGACGAGGACCAGGCCGCGGCGGTCGTCGACGGCGTGCTGCTGGCCGATGCCTCGCTGCCGGTTCTGGGCCTGCCCGGCTCGCGGTTGCTGGAGCTGGCCGGGAAGGCGGGCCTGCCCGCCGTCACGGAGGCGTTCGCCGACCGCGCCTACACCGACGCGGGCACGCTGCTGCCGCGCGACCGGGACGGCGCCGTGGTGAGCGATCCGGAGACCGTCGTGGAACGCTCGGTGGATCTCGCGCTCTCCGGCTCGGTGGTCGCGCACTCCGGCGCGCGAATCCAGGTGCGCGCCCGCTCGCTGTGCCTGCACGGTGACACGGCCGGCGCGGTGGATCTGGCCCGCCGGGTGCGCGAGCGGCTGGAGGCTGCGGGCGTCCGGGTGGAGGCCTTCGCATGAGCCGCGTGACGGCACTCCCCGTCGGTGACGACGCCCTGCTGGTGGAGGTCGCCTCCGGCGCGCAGGCGCGGGCCCTGCACGCGGAGTTGCTGCTGCGCCGCGCGGAGGGTTCGCTGACCGTCCGCGAGATCGTCCCGGCGGCCCGTACGGTCCTGCTCGACGGCCTCGCCGACCCGGCCCGCCTGGCATCCGAACTGGCCTCCTCCGAAGCGCCCGCCTCTCCCCCGCACACGGGCGAGCCGGTCCGACTCCCCGTGCGCTACGACGGCCCGGACCTCGCCGAGGTCGCCGCCCACTGGCGGGTGCCCGTGAGCGAGGTCGCCCGGATCCACGCGGACACCGAGTTCACGGTGGCCTTCTGCGGGTTCGCGCCCGGTTTCGGCTACCTCACCGGGCTGCCCGCCCGCTACGACGTCCCGCGCCGGGCCACTCCGCGCACGGCGGTACCGGCCGGTGCCGTGGCGCTGGCGGGGCCGTACACGGGTGTCTACCCGCGCTCCTCGCCGGGCGGCTGGCAGCTGATCGGCACCACGGAGGCGGTGCTGTGGGACCACGCGCGCGTACCGGCCGCGTTGCTCTCACCGGGCACACGGGTGCGCTTCATACCGGTGGGGGACGCGTGAGGGCGTACGCACGCGTGTGCGCGGTGACCGGGGAGGGCACGTGAGCGACCGTGCGCTCGTCGTGGTGCGGGCCGGGGCCCTGACCACGGTGCAGGACCGCGGACGCCCCGGTCACGCCCACCTCGGCGTGCCCCGCTCCGGAGCGCTCGATCCGCGCGCGGCGGCTCTCGTCAACCGGCTGGCCGGCAATCCGGTGGACGCGGCGGTCCTGGAGACGACGGTCAACGGCTGTGCGCTGCGCCCGCGTTCGACGGTGACCGTCGCGGTCGGGGGCGCCCCGTGCCCGGTCACGGTGAGCGGCCGGCCGGCCGCCTGGGGTGCCCCGGTCGCCGTGCCCGCCGGTGAGCTGCTGGAGGTGGGCACGGCCGTGGCCGGTCTGCGCGCCTATGTGGCCGTGGCCGGCGGCATCGCCGTGGAGCCGGTCCTCGGCAGCCGCTCCCGCGACCTGCTGTCCGGCCTCGGTCCCGCGCCCCTCACGGACGGCGCGGTGCTGCCGCTGGGCGCCCCGGCCGGCCCTCCCGCGCGCGTGGACGCCGCCCCCCAGCCGGGGCCGCCGGCCGAACTGGTGCTCCGGGTGACGACGGGCCCGCGCGACGGCTGGTTCACCGCGGGCGCGCTGCGGACGCTGACCACGCGCTCATACCGGGTCTCCCCGGCGAGCAACCGCATCGGCCTGCGCACCGAGGGACCCGCCCTGGAGCGGGCCCTCGGCGGGGAACTCCCCAGCGAGGGCATGGTGCTCGGCGCGGTCCAGGTCCCGCCGGACGGCCGCCCGGTGGTGTTCCTGGCCGACCATCCGACCACCGGGGGCTATCCGGTGATCGCCGTGGTGCGCGCGGCCGACCTCCCGGCGGCCGCGCAGGCCGTCCCGGGCACCCCGGTGCGCTTCGTGGCGGTACGGCGCCGCTGATCCACGGCGCCGGTCCGGCCGTCCTCGCCACGCCGGGCCGCGGGCAGGGCGGCCAGTGCCTGTGACACCGCGGCGGACGCGCGCAGGTCGAGGCGGTCGGCGGTGCCTCGCGCGCGGTGCCGCGCCTCGTCCGCCGCCAGCCGCAGCAGTTGGGGCAGCAGGTCGGTGCAGCGCCGGGCCACCCAGCCGGTCCCGGCGGTGGCGAGCCACCGCAGGCTCGCCGCACGGGTCGGAGCGGGGAACTCCGGTTCGGTGGACGGCGGTGTGCCGGTGGCGAGGCCCGCCGCCGCCAGCACGGCGTGGAAACGGACGGCGAGCTGCCGGTGGCCGCGCTCGCCCGGGTGCAGCCGGTCCGCGCTCCACAGGGCGCGGTCGGTGAGCCAGGCACCCTCCGAGGCGTGCAGGTGGACCGCCCCGTACCGGTCGGAGAGCGCGTGCACGATGGTGTTGACCGCCCGCTGCCTGCGGGCCAGTGGGCGGGCCAGTGCGCCCGGGAGCCCCAGCATCGCACCGGGATCGGGCAGGCAGGCGGTGAGCAGCGTGGCACCTTGGCCGGTGAACGCCGCGTACACCTGGTCGAGCCGGACGGCCACGGCGTCGACGTCGAAGGTGTGGCGCAGCGTGTCGTTGACGCCGACGACCACGGAGACCAGGTCCGGACGCAGCGCGAGCCCCGCCGGGGTCTGCGACTCGCGCACGTCCCGCGTCCGCGCTCCGCCGACGGCCAGGTTGGTGAACTCCGTCCGGCCGGGGTCCTGCGTGAGGGCGGGGGCCAGCAGGGCGGCCCAGCCCCGCCAGGCCTCCCCGAGCGGGTCGCCCACGCCCTCCGTCAGCGAGTCGCCCAGCGCCACGAAGCGGACAGCTCTCATGCCGCGCCCTCCCGGGTGGCGGGACGGGCCGGAGCGTCCGCACTCCCGATCACCTCCGCGTCGTGCGCGGCGAGGAACGCCTCCACCGCCGCGCCCCAGCCGAAGCACTCGGCACGCGCGCGTGCCGCCTCCCTCCGCTCGGGCTCGGAGCGCGACAGCAGCAGTTCCACGGCGTCCGCGAAGGCGTCACCCCGGTCGGCCGCCGCCACTCCCGCGGACCCGAGCACTTCGGGCAGCGCCGAGGACGCGCTCGCCACCACGGGCGTCCCGCACGCCATGGCCTCCAGCGCCGCCAGCCCGAAGGTCTCGGCGGGTCCGGGCGCGAGGCACACGTCGGCGGACGCCTGGAGCGTGCCGAGGTCCGCCCGGTCCGCGACGTGGCCCAGGAAGGCCACCGGCAGTCCGCGTTCGCGCGCGCGATGCTCCAGCCGCCCCCTCAGCGGTCCGTCCCCGGCCACCACCAGCACCGCCCGCCGGCCCCGCCGCAGCAGGGCCTCCAGGGCGTCCAGGGCGGTTCCGGGCCGCTTCTCCACGGACAGCCGTGAGCACATGACGAGCAGCGCCTCGTCACCGCGCGCGTGAAGAGCCCGCAGCCCGGGGTCCCGCAGGACGGGGTGCCGCTCGGTCAGGTCGACGCCGAGCGGGGCGCGTACGACGTTGCGCGCGCCGATGCGTACGAACTCGCGCTCGGCGAACTCCGTGGTGCACACCACGCGCGCGTAGACGTGCGCGGTGCGGGTGTTGAGGGCGTCGGCGGTCCGCCGGGCGAGGTGTTCCGGCAGGCCCCAGGTCCGCAGCACGCCGTCGGCGGTCTCGTGGGAGACCATGACGGCGGGTACGCGCGCGCGGCGCGCCCAGCGGCCGGTCCAGCGCAGGGTGGTGCGGTCGGACACCTCCAGGCGGTCCGGGGCCAGTCGCTCCAGGAGTGCGGCCAGGCGCCGTCTGTCGGCCAGGACGCGGTAGCCGCCCGTGCCGGGCAGCACGGGTCCGGGCAGGGTGATGACCCGGCCCTGTTCCGTGTCGCGGTCGGAGTGCCGTTCGCCCGGCACCACCAGCACCGGTTCGTGGCCCGCTGCCCGGAAGCCCTTGCCCAGTTCCCGCAGGGCGGTGCGCAGGCCGCCGGAGGCCGGGGTGACGAAGTTGGCGAGCCGGACGATGCGCAGGGGTGTGCCGGTCATGCCGCCACCGCCGTCTTCCGTGCGGCGAGCACGTCCTCGTAGTGCCCGATCAACCGGTCGCCGACGGCGGCCCAGGTGCGTCCCTCGACCGTCGCCCGGCCGGCGGCCCCGTACGCGGCCCGCAGCCCCGCGTCGGCGGCCAGGGTGCGCACCGCCTCCTGTACGGCGGCCGCGTCGCGCGGGGGGACGAGCAGGCCGGTACGCCCGTGGGCGACCAGGTCGAGCGGCCCGCCGGCGGCGGGGGCCACCACGGGCACGCCGCTGGCCATGGCCTCCTGGACGGTCTGGCAGAACGTCTCGAAGGGGCCGGTGTGAGCGAACAGGTCCAGCGAGGCGAAGATCCGGGCGAGGTCGTCACCGGTGCGCCGGCCCAGGAAGACCGCGCCCGGCAGGGCCGCGGTCAGGTGGGCGCGGCTGGGTCCGTCGCCGACCACCACGACCCGAACGCCCTCCAGCCCGCAGACACCGGACAGGAGGTCGACCTGCTTCTCGGGGGCGAGCCTGCCGATGTAGCCGACGATCACCTCGCCGTTCGGAGCGAGTTCACGGCGCAGCGCCTCGTTGCGCTGGTCCGGCCGGAAACGGACGGTGTCCACACCGCGCGGCCACAGCCGGACCCGGGGCACGTCGTGTGCCTCGAGGTCGCGCAGGGCTGCGCTGGACGGGGCGAGGGTGCGGTCGGCGGCGGTGTGCACGGAGCGGATCCGGCGCCAGGCGGCCGCCTCACCGGCCCCCATGTAGGTACGGGCGTATCCGGCCAGATCGGTCTGGTAGACGGCGACGGCGGGTATGCCGAGCCGGGCGGCGGCCGCCATGCCCCGGACGCCGAGGACGAAGGGGCCGGCCAGGTGGACCAGGTCGGCCCGGTGCCCGGTGAGCGCGGCGGCGAGCCGCCGGCTGGGCAGCGCCACCCGGACCTGCGGGTAGCCGGGCAGGGGGAGGGAGGGGACACGGACGACGGGGCAGGGTTCCGCCAGGGCGTCGGCCCTGGTACCGGGTGCGGTGGCCGGAGCGACGACGAGCGGATGGTGACCGCGGTCCACGAGGTGGCGGGCGGTCTGGAGCGCGCAGTGGGCGACGCCGTTCACGTCGGGGGGAAAGGATTCGGTCACGATGACGACACGCATACCGGTGTTGTCGCCGTACTGGACGTGGCCGTGTCAACGTCGATCTTTCCGGCCGGGGAACGTCCCATGAGCGTTGGACCGCACACCCGCGCGGGTCGGGCGGCCGCCATGCCCGCCTGCCCCGCGGGTCACCCGGTGTTCACACGCGGGCGGATTCCCCGCCCGCGCGGCGTGCACACGACGACGGCCGACGGGGGCACGCCGGGCGCGTCCCCCGCAGGCCCGGCCGGTGCCTGCCGGGCCCCTGACGCCGGCAGGGCCCGGGCGGAAGGATCCGGTCACATGGTCTGCGCGTCCGGTCCGAAGCGGCTGCGGACCGCCGTCTGCACCTCGTCCTCCTCGGCCGGGTCGGCGGCGAGGCGGCGGAGCCTCTCGACGACGCGGATGTCGCCGGTCTCGGCGTGCCGGGCGGCGATCTCCCTGGTGGTCTCCTCGCAGTCCCACAGGCACTCGACGGCGAAGCCGGTGGCGAAGGAGGGGTCGGTGGCGGCGAGGGCGCGGGCGGCGCGGCCCCGCAGATGGGAGGAGGCCGTCTCGCGGTAGATGTGGCGCAGCACCGGGGCCGCGCAGGCGATGCCGAGGCGTCCGGTGCCGTCGACCAGGGTCCACAGCGTGGCCGCGTCGGGCCCCTCACCGCGCACGGCCTCGCGCAGGGCGCCAAGGACGAGGTCGCTGTCCTGGGCCCCGCCGCGGCAGGCGAGCATGCGGCCGGCGGCGGCCCCGAGGACGTCGGGACGCTGGGCCCAGCCGCGGGCGCGCTGGACGGCGGCGATACTGCGCATCCGTTCGAAGGCGTCGACGGCGGCCTCAACGACGACCGAGGTTCCGTCGGCGACCGCGGCCTCGATCAGGCCGAGGGCTTCGGGGTCGTCGCTGTCGGCCAGGTAGCGCAGCGCCGTGCAACGGGCTCCGTCCGTGCCGGTCCGGGCGGCCCGGAGGATCTCCGGCCGGTCGTCCGGACCTGCCACGGCGACCAGGCAGCGGGCGGCAGGCACATGGAGGGCGGCGCCGCGTTCGATGCCCTGCTGGGCCCACTCGAAGACGGCTCGCACGCTCCAGCCCGGACGTGGCCCGGTGGGACGCATCTGGCGCTGCCAGCGGTCGAAACAGCCGGTCTCCTGGGCGGCACGCACGCGCGTGGCGATCGACGCGCGCGGATCCTCGGCCCACAGCCGCCAGGGCCTCGGCTCGAAGGCGTCGCGGACGGCTGCCGCCAGTTCGGCCTCGCCCTCCGGGTCGGTGGCGAAGCGGGCCAGGACCGGGGCGGCGAGGGCGCGCAGGCCCGCGTCGTCGTCCCGGAGTGCCAGCTCGTCCAGGGCCCAGGCCCAGTTGGAGCCGTGGGCGGCGTACCTGCGCAGCAGCTCGAGCGCGTCGCGCCTGCCGTAGGAGGCGAGGTGCCCGAGCACGGCCAGGGCGAGGCCGGTACGGGACTCCTCGGAGTCGAGGACGTCCTCGGCGCCGAAGAGGTGCGCTTCGACGGCGTCCAGTTCGCCGTTCAGGTCGAGAAAGAGCCGGGCGTAGTAGAGGGAGCGGTTCTCCACCTGCCAGTCGTGGCGGGGATCGCGCAGCACACAGTGGTTCAGGGCCGCGAGCGCCTCGGCGCGCGGGGCGGTGAGCGCGTGCAGCGTGCCGTCGCCGCGGCCCCGCTGGAGCAGGCCGAGCAGCGTACCGCTGGGCGCTATGACCGGATCGAACATGGGAAACAGCCTCACATCAAGCGTCGACGCAACCGGGAAACACGCATTACCTGGCCGCGTGACACAACGTCGGAGCGCCCGCCGTCTCTTGCTTGCTGTAGACCATCTCTCTCTGCCTCTCGTCGGTGGCCCATGCGGACCGCGTCACGGTCCGCGCGGTGCGGCGACACCTGCCCAGCCATCGCGACCGTGAACCACGTCGTCATGATGACCCGGCGCTGTGAGCTGCCGCGACCGTATTTCCGGCGGCCTTGTACCGCCTCCCCCGTTGTGTGTGTCGTGCCTGGTCAGAACGGCCGCTTCAGTGCGCGCCGAACAGCTCCAGGAGTTCCGCCTTGCCGAACATGCGCGCCGTGTCGACGGCCGAGGGGGTCCCCGCGACCGGGTCGGCGCCGCCCTCCAGAAGGGCTCGGATCACTTCCGTCTCACCCTTGAACACTGCTCCCGCGAGCGGGGTCTGGCCCCGGTCGTTGATCCGGTCGGCCTCGGCGCCCCGGGCGAGCAGGGCGCGCACCGCGTCGGCGTGACCGTGGTAGGCGGCGAGCATCACCAGGGAGTCGCCGCGGTCGTTGGTGAGGTTGGCGGGCACGCCGGCGTCGACATACGCCACGAGCTCGTCCGCCCGCCCCTGCCGGGCCAGATCGAAGATCTTGGTCGCCAGCTCCACGACCTCGGGGTCGGGAACGTCACTCATCGACGTGACCGCCTCTCGTTGCAACCGTTCAGGTGAATCGCAAGGGTACTGGCTCGCGCCTCACATGACCGGAAGTGCCCGAGGTAAAGATCGCCCCAGACCCCGGCGGACGCGAGCGCCCTGTTCAAGCGACCCGTCGACGGCTCCACCAGTCGAGGGAAAAGCACCGAAATTCACCCAGTTGCACCTTTTGTAGTATAGATACATCCTGTGATCCTGGAAGTACTCACGGTGACTGTCCCCCTCGACACCAGGAGGTCTCAAATGATCCTCTCCATGTCCGGCGTCGTCCTGCTCGGCATCGTCGTCTTCCTCTTCTTCCGCAAGGACGGGCTCAAGGGCTCGCACGCCTGCGTCTCGGCCCTGTTCGGTTTCTATCTCTCCAGCACGGCCATCGCCCCCAGCATCAAGGCAGGCGGCGAGAGTCTGGCGAGCCTGCTGGGAGGCATCAAGTTCTGACGCCCGAACACCCCGCCCGTACGCACCAACAGGAGACAGCAGTGGCCCGGCGCCCTCTTCCCCGCATTCTGAGCAAAGACAGCGCGCAGATCGCCCGGACGCAGATCGCCCGGAGCCGGGAGCTGGCCCGGACGGCGGCCGACAGCGCCACCGACGTCCTCCACCCGCTGATCACGATCTCGCGCGGGCTGCGCCGGCTGGCCTCGGCCGGGCGGCGCAGGTGGGCCGAGACCCCCAAGGACAAGCGCGGGCCGCTGCTGTTCCTGGCGGCCTCCGTGGTCCTGGTCGTGGCGCTGATGCCGTACGGACCGCTGCTCGCCGTCATCACCGTGATGGCGGCGGCGGCCCGGCAGGGCCGCGACCGCACCCCGCCGGTGCCCGAAGGGCCCGACGAGACACAGGCCGAGCGCCTCCGGTCGCTCTACGAGGCCCTCGTGCCGTACTTCTCCACCGCCGAGGACCCGGCACCGCTGTACGCGCACGGCGGGGAGTGGGCGAAGGCCTTCGAGGCACACGAGTTCGACGACGGAGCGCGCGTCGCCCACCTCGTCATCCGCTATCCCGCGTACTTCCCGGACGGCGAGGCCGCGGCCCGCGCGCGGATCGAGCATCTGCTCGCCGCGAAGGCCGGGCGGGGCCGCGAGTACCACTTCGGCTGGGACGAGGAGGGCAACCGGCTCACGGTGTCCGTCCTCGCGCCACTCCCCGCCGGCGTCGCCGCCCAGCGGTTCGTCACCTCACCCGGCGAGACGGTCCTCGGGTTCACCGACCCGAGCGAGGTCCAGCGCACGCTGCCGCTCTCCTACGAAGAGGAGCAGCGGGACGTGCCGCCGGTCGTCTGGCGCACCGGCATCCGCTCCACCGAGCCGCACCTGCTGGCCATGGGCCATCCCGGCAGCGGTACCTCGACCCTGCTGCGCTCGATCGCCCTGCAGGCCCTCCAGTACGGCGACGTGCTCGTCGTCGACGGCGGCGGCACCGGTGAGTACGCGTGCCTGATCGGCCGGGACGGCGTACTGGCCGTGGAGTGCGCGCCGGCCGGGGCGCTGGCCAGCCTGGAGTGGGCCGCGCAGGAGACCGAGCGGCGGCTCACCGCCGTCAACCGCGCCCGGCAGGCGGGCGACCCGCCGCCCGAGGACACCAGGCGACCGCTGTGGATCCTGCTGGACCGGCCGACCGTCTTCACCCACCTCGCGGAGGCGGACCACCGCAGGGATCCGCAGACCTTCCTTCAGGTGCCGCTGCGGCACGGGCGGGCCGCGAACGTGACCGTGGTGGTCGCCGAGCAGTTCGACAGCGCGGAGTCGCTGAGCGAGGCGGTACGGCAGCACACGCGCGCGCGTGTCGTGCTGGGGCCCGCGTCGCCGCAGCAGGTGGAGTCGGTGCTGGGGATGCCGCCGCACACGAGTCCGCCGGCCCAGGTGCCGCCGGGGCGCGGGTACGCGCGGCTGGGGACGGGGCCGGTGCACCGGCTCCAGGTGCCGGCGACGCCGGATCCTTACGACGACGCGACGAGCGATACGGACCGGCAGGCGGTGATGGCGTTGCTGCCGCCTCGCACCACGCCCGCGGACGCGGAGGGGGTCGAGGCGGAGCCGGCGGTGGTCGCCGCCGAAAGCTCGTGAGGCCCCCGGGCCTTTGACGCGGGAACCTTTGACGCACGGGCCTTCGGGGCACGGGTGCGTGCGCGCGGTCGGGGACGGCACGGGCGGGTGTTCACTACGCCACGAAGGTCCTGGGGGACTCCGCGTCGACCGTCGCGCCCGTCCTCACCAGACGGGATGCGGCCGCCAGGCGGGCCGCCGCTTCGTCCGCCACGGCTCCGCCCACCGTGAACGGAAGGCGTACGTAGCCCTCGAAGGCGCCGTCGACGCCGAAACGGGGCCCCGAGGGGACCCGGACGCCGACCCGCTCCCCCACCTCGGCCAGCCTCGATCCGGAGAGGCCGCCCGCGCGGACCCACAGGGTCAGGCCTCCCTTCGGGACCTCGAACTCCCAGTCCGGAAGTTCCCGGCGCAGCGCGGCCACCAGGGCGTCGCGGTTCTCGCGGGCCTGCGCCCGGCGCAGCGCCACGGCCTGTTCCCAGCCGCCGGTGCTGAAGAGCCAGTTCACCGCCAGCTGTTCCAGCACGGGGGTGCCGAGATCGGCGTACGCGCGCGCGGCGACCAGGCTGCGGATCACGTCCGGGGCCGCGCGCACCCAGCCGATGCGCATGCCCGCCCAGAAGGCCTTGCTGGCCGAGCCGACCGTGATGACGGTGGATCCGGCCGGATCGAAGCCGCAGACCGGGCGCGGCATCCCGGCGTCGTACTCCTCGTCGAGCCACAGCTCGGTCATCGTCTCGTCGGCGACGAGGACGGTGCCCGCCGAGCGGGCCGCGTCCACCAGCCGGCGCCGCTGGTCCTCGTCGGCGAGCGCGCCGGTCGGGTTGTGGAAGTCGGCGACGACGTAGGCGAGCCGGGGCGCGGCCTCCCGCAGGACCTGCCGCCAGCGGTCCATGTCCCATCCGGTCAGCCCCTCGGCCATGGCGACCGGCACGAGCCGCGCGCCCGCCTCCCGCATGAGCTGGAGGATGTTGGCGTACGACGGCGACTCGACGGCGATGCGCTCGCCGCGGCCCGCGAAGAGATGGCAGATCGCGTCCATGGCGCCCATCGCACCGGTCGTCACCATGATCTGCTCGGGCATGGTGGGGATCCCGCGCGCTGTGTAGCGCTCGGCGATCATCGAGCGCAGGGCGGGCAGCCCGGCCGGGTAGTCGCCGTGCGTGTGGGCGTAGGGCGGCAGTTCCTCCAGAGCGCCCTGGACCGCACGGGTGAGCCAGGGTTCCGGGGCCGGGAGTGAGGCACAGCCCAGATCGATGACGGAGCCGAGCGCCTCGGGCGGCAGGGGTTCCAGGCCGCGCGCGGGCAGCGGGTTGCCGGCCGGCACGGCCGTCCAGCTGCCGGCTCCGCGCCGGGACTCGAGGAAGCCCTCGGCGCGCAGCGCCTCGTAGGCGGCGGCGACCGTGGTCCGGCTGACGGTGAGGGCGAGGGCGAGTTCACGCTCGGCGGGGAGGCGGGCGGCCACGGGGACCCGGCCCTCGAGGACCAGCAGCCGGATGCCGTCGGCCAGGGCGCGGTAGGCGGGCGGGCGGCGGCTGCCGGGGCCCGCCGGGCGGTCCTGCTGCGACGTCAGCAGCCGGGCGAGCTGTGTGGCGCCCACCGCAGAGGTCCAATGCGCCATGCCGATCAGTCCACCTTCCCCGGATTGGCCATGGATGGGATGTCCTCCCGAGCTACAGAGTGACATGCGTCGGTCCACCGCCACCACCCAGGGGGGTATGTCGTGTCCACCTCCGGCCGTCTCGGACGACGGCTGATCCAGTTGTACGCGGGCCTCGCGCTGTACGGCGCGAGTTCGGCACTGCTCGTGGCCGCGGGACTGGGCCTCGAACCCTGGAACGTGCTGCACCAGGGGCTCGCCGAGCTCACCGGGCTGACCATCGGCGTGGTGTCGATCGCCGTGGGGGCGGTGGTGCTGCTGCTGTGGATCCCGCTGCGCCAGCGGCCCGGCCTCGGCACGGTCTCCAACGTCTTCGTGGTCGGCCTCGCCATGGACGGCACCCTCGCTCTCCTGCCGGACGTGCACGCTCTCGCCGTGCGCGTCCCGCTGCTGGTGGCGGGCATCGTGCTCAACGGCGCGGCGACCGGCCTGTACATCGCGGCGAGCTTCGGCCCGGGCCCGCGCGACGGGCTGATGACGGGGCTGCACCGGCGCACCGGCCGCTCGATCCGGCTGATGCGGACGGTGGTCGAGGTCACCGTGGTGGTCACCGGGTTCGCCCTGGGTGGCACCATCGGGATCGGGACCGTGCTCTACGCGGTGTCCATCGGCCCGCTGGCACAGCTCTTCCTGAAGGTGTTCGCCGCCCCGCCGGCACCGGGCGGCAGCACCGTCGTTGCCGCGGTGACACCCGATGGGGCGATACTGCGTCCGTGACCCTCACGACCCCGCCCCTGCGCCACCCGTACCTGGACCATCCGGGCCCGATCGCCTTCGCCCACCGGGGCGGGGCGGCCGACGGACTGGAGAACACCGTGGCCCAGTTCCGGCGCGCCGTCGAGCTGGGCTACCGGTACATCGAGACCGATGTGCACGCGACGGCGGACGGCAGGCTCGTCGCCTTCCACGACGCGACGCTGGACCGGGTCACCGACGGCGCGGGCCGCATCGCCGACCTGCCGTGGCAGGACGTACGGCACGCGCGCGTGGCGGGGAGCGAGCCGGTGCCGCTCTTCGAGGAGCTGCTGGAGACCTTCCCCGAGGCCCGCTGGAACGTGGACGTCAAGGCGGAACCGGCGCTGCGGCCCCTGCTGAAGCTGATCGAGCGCACGGACGCCTGGGACCGGGTGTGCGTGGGCTCGTTCTCCGAGGCCCGGGTGCTGCGGGCGCAGCGGCTGGCCGGGCCGCGCCTGGCCACCTCGTTCGGCACGCGGGGAGTGCTCAGCCTGCGGCTGCGCTCCTGGGGGCTGCCGGCCGCGGTGCGCCGGTCGGCAGTGGCCGCCCAGGTGCCCGAGGCCCAGTCGGGCGTCCCGGTGGTGGACCACCGCTTCGTGCGCGCCGCCCACGCGCGCGGGCTGCAGGTGCACGTGTGGACCGTCAACGAGCCGGAGCGGATGCACCGGCTCCTGGACCTCGGCGTCGATGGCATCATGACCGATCACATCGACACGTTGCGCAAGGTCATGGAGGACCGCGGCGTCTGGGTCTGAGCGGCCCGGCACCCGCATCCCGGCCTTCGCACGGCACGGCGGGGAAGCGAGGGCACGGGTGGGCACCGACACCGTGCGGGCGGGGACGGCCGGCGAAGCCGCGGGCCGGCGGCGCGAGCAGCGCGGCTGGTACTTCTACGACTGGGCGTGCTCGGTCTATTCGACCAGCGTCCTGACCGTGTTCCTCGGTCCGTACCTGACCTCGGTCGCCAGGACCGCGGCCGACGCCGACGGCTATGTGCACCCCCTGGGCATCCCGGTCCGGGCGGGCTCCTTCTTCGCCTACTCGGTGTCCCTGTCGGTGATCCTCGCCGTCGTGGTGATGCCCCTGGTGGGCAGCGCGGCGGACCGCACGGGCCGCAAGAAGCCGCTGCTCGGGGCGGCGGCGTACACCGGGGCGGCGGCCACCACGGGCATGTTCTTCCTGGACGGCGACCGGTACCTGCTCGGCGGAGCGCTCCTGGTCGTGGCCAACGCGGCGCAGTCGGTCGCGATGATGCTCTACAACTCCTACCTGCCGCAGATCGCGCCGCCCGGGGAGCGCGACGCGGTCTCCTCCCGCGGCTGGGCGTTCGGCTACGCGGCCGGGTCCCTGGTGCTGGTCGCGAATCTCGTCCTGTACTCGGCGCACGCCTCCTTCGGCCTGACGGAGACGGCCGCCGTACGCGTCTGCCTGGCCTCGGCCGGACTGTGGTGGGGCGTCTTCACCCTCGTACCGCTGCGGCGGCTGCGCGACCGGCACACGCGCGTGGAGGGCGCCGCCGCACCCGGTCCGCGGCAGCTCGCCGCGACGCTCCGGGACATGCGCCGGCATCCGCTGACGCTGGCCTTCCTGCTTGCCTACCTGGTCTACAACGACGGCATCCAGACGGTGATCTCCCAAGCCTCCGTCTACGGCTCGGAGGAACTCGGGCTCGGGCAGTCCACGCTGATCACGGCGGTGCTGCTGGTTCAGGTGCTGGCGGTGGCGGGGGCGCTCGCGATGGGGCGGCTTGCGCGGCGCCACGGGGCCAAGCGGACCATCCTCGGGTCACTGGTCGCCTGGACGGTCACGCTGGCGGCCGGCTACTTCCTGCCCGCCGGGGCGCCGGTGTGGTTCTTCGTCCTGGCCGCCGGGATCGGGCTGGTGCTCGGCGGCAGCCAGGCGCTGTCCCGGTCGCTCTTCTCCCATCTGGTGCCGGCCGGCAAGGAGGCGGAGTACTTCTCCGCGTACGAGATGAGCGACCGCGGGATGAGCTGGCTCGGCCCGCTGCTGTTCGGTGTGACCTACCAGCTCACCGGGAGCTACCGCTCGGCGATCGTCTCGCTGGTGGCCTTCTTCGTCATCGGGTTCGCGCTGCTCGCCCGGGTGCCGGTGCGGCGTGCGATCGAGGATGCGGGCAACACGATTCCGGACACGATTTAGCACTCGACACGAAAGGGCGGTAGTGTACGCGTTTGGCCTGCCAGGCGTACCGTTACTGCGCGTCAAAGATGCCGAAACGCTGGGTGACATCTGCTAGCAGATGTGACAAACCGGGCGCCTGTGGGTAGAACAAGGGGCGGCTACGACGGCGACGCATGACCCGGAACGGGAATCTTTACCGCCGACCGGACGTTGACCGGATGACGACGACAGCGACACCTGTCCTGTGGGCGACAAGCCCGGGAGGCACGATTCATGAGTGAGCGAGCTCTTCGCGGTACGCGCCTCGTAGTGACCAGCTACGAGACGGACCGCGGTATCGACCTGGCTCCGCGCCAGGCCGTGGAGTACGCATGCGAGAAGGGGCACCGGTTCGAGATGCCCTTCTCGGTCGAGGCGGAGATCCCGCCGGAGTGGGAGTGCAAGGTCTGCGGGGCCCAGGCACTCCTGGTGGACGGCGACGGCCCTGAAGAGAAGAAGGCCAAGCCCGCGCGTACCCACTGGGACATGCTGATGGAGCGGCGCACCCGTGAGGAACTCGAAGAGGTCCTCGAGGAGCGCCTGGCGGTTCTGCGCTCGGGGGCGATGAACATCGCGATTCACCCCAGGGACAGCCGCAAGAGCGCCTGACGCGAGAACACACGAGAAACCGCGGGCGCCGTACGTGATCCACGTACGGCGCCCGCGGTTTTTTCGTGCTGTCCCGGAACAACCGCGCCGAGCGGCCTGCCCGAGAGGCCTCAGCGGGTCAGCGGGGGGCGCTGCTCGCTGGGCTCGGGGGTGTCCTGCCTGATGACCTCGCCCTGCACCACCTTGCCGTCGGGGCGGTGCATGCGGGCCTGCTGGAAGGCGTCGCCCAGGCTGCCCGGGGCGGCACGGCGGAACCTGCGGTCGAGGGTGCGCTCGGTCCAGCGGCTCACGGCCTTCTGGACCGGCGGGAGCAACAGGAGCAGTCCGGCCACGTCGGACACCAGGCCCGGGATCATCAGCAGCAGACCGCCGAGCATCAGCAGCCCGTTGCCGCCGCCGCGGGCCGGCGAACCGCCTCGCTGCAGTGCTTCGTTGAGGTTCTGGAAGGCGCGGCGCCCCGCCCTCTTGATGATCACCGAGCCGACGACCACGCCCGCCACCAGGAGCAGGAACACGGTGGGGCCGCCGGCCACGCCCGCGACCCGGGTCAGCAGCCAGATCTCCAGCACCAGCCACACGGCGAGCCCCAGCGGCAGATACCTGCGCAGCCGGGATCGGCGGGGCCGGGCGGCGGAAGGAGAGGTGGGAACGCCAGTCGTCATGCTCCCAGTGTGCCTGGCCGCGGCTCAGCGCGGGATAAGCGGGGCGGCGGGACGGTCAGCGGGTGCCGTGCGGCCGGGTCCGGTCCTGCCCGGCCTTGCCGGTGACCTTGCCGACGCGGTCCCCGACACCCCAGGCGGTGACCCGCCACAGCGCCTCGACCACGATGTTGCGGCTCATCTTGGAGTCGCCGAGTTCGCGCTCCACGAAGGTGATGGGCACCTCGACCACGTGGTAGCCGGCCTTCACCGCGCGCCGGGCCAGGTCGACCTGGAAGCAGTAGCCCTGCGAGGCGACGTCGTCCAGGCCCAGGCCCTCGAGGGTCTCGCGGCGGAATGCGCGGTAGCCGCCGGTGATGTCGCGCAGCGGCAGGTCCAGGGCGAGGCGGGAGTAGAGGCTGCCGCCCCGGGAGATGAACTCGCGGGACTTGGGCCAGTTCACCACCCGGCCGCCGGGCACCCAGCGTGAGCCGAGCACCAGGTCGGCGCCCTTGAGCGCGGTGAGCAGCCGGGGCAGTTCCTCGGGCTGGTGGGAGCCGTCGGCGTCCATCTCGACCAGCACGCCGTAGCCGTGTTCCATGCCCCAGCGGAAGCCCGCCAGGTAGGCGGCGCCCAGGCCCTCCTTGCCCTTGCGGTGCAGCACCTGGACGTGGTCGTCATCGGCGGCCAGTTCGTCGGCCAGTTTGCCGGTGCCGTCGGGGCTGTTGTCGTCCGCCACCAGTACGTGCGCCTCGGGGACGGCCTTGCGTACCCGGCCGACGATGGACTTGATGTTCTCCGCCTCGTTGTAGGTCGGGATGATCACCAAGGCCGTGCCGAGCGGACCGAACTGCCTCCCCTGGGCCTTGGCCGCGAGGGTCCCGTCGCCGTCGTTCACTGCTGCCCCTTCATGTCGTACGCAGGCGTCCACCATAGTGGCCGCGGTCTGCGATGACGCGACGGCACGGTCGTACGGTGGTGTTGTTTCCTCAAGCGTGGGGTAAGAATGTGCTTTTCGGCATCCGCGTTCCACTGCGGATGGGGGCCCGGCGCCCTTCGGGCCGACCTGGGACCCGCTGGCTGCGGGTCGACCGAAAGCCGTTGTCTACTGAGCAACCGGGCCCCACCCGGGTCACACCTTGCCGACCGGCCGGAGCGTTCCCCCGTCGGCGCGGGCGCTGAGCCTGGCTGCCAGTGGCGGTGCCCGGTGCGGCACACCGTCCCTGACCCAGCGGCGCTGCGACGAGTGCGCGAACACTCCACGGTCGGGCGTCCGGTGGTGGACTCCGCCGAACCTACCGGCCCCCGGCCGCCGACTGTCAACAGCCGCCTGACCTGCACGGACGTACCGCCTTGTGCGGCGAACCCGGAGGATGCGCAGGTAGGGCGAGGCTGCGGCGCCCCGTGAGCGCCGTCGCGCCACCCCCGGAGATCACTCGCCCGGCCGTACGAACACCGTCCGCCCGCCGACCACGGTGCGCAGGCAGCGGGGCAGCTCGCCACCGGGGCTCAGATCGGGCAGGCCGGGGGTGCCGGAGCGCGGGTCGGTGGACCAGCGGGCCACCCGGTCGTCGGGGGCCTGGACGACCAGCTCACCGGTGTGCCAGACGGCGTAGTCGGCGGGCGCGCCGGGCACCAGGACGCCGGCGTCGTCGCGGCCGATGGCCCGCCAGCCGCCACGGGTGTGGGCGGTGAACGCGGCCCGGACGGACACCCGGTGCTCGGGCGTGTGGTGGAACGCGGCGGCACGGACCGTGCCCCAGGGGTCGAGCGGTGTGACCGGGCTGTCGGAGCCGAACGCCAGGGGGACCCCGGCCCGCAGCAGCGCGGCGAACGGATTGAGGGCGCGGGCCCGCTCGGCGCCCAGACGGCGGGTGTACATGCCGTCCTCGCCGCCCCAGAGCGCGTCGAAGGCCGGCTGTACCGAGGCGATCAGGCCCAGCTCGGCGAAGGCGGCCACCGCCTCGGGCGTGAGCATCTCGGCGTGCTCGACGCGGTGCCGGGCCGCGCGGACCCGGGCGAGGCCCGCCTTCTCGGCGGCCGCGCGCACGCCCTCCACGACCGCGGTGACGGCCGCGTCGCCGATGGCGTGGAAGCCCGCCTGGAGCCCCGTCTCGGTGCAGGCGACGACATGGGCGGCGACGGCGTCGGCGTCCAGGTAGGCGGTACCGGCGTGCCCGGCGTCGGCGTACGGCTGGTGCAGACAGGCGGTGTGCGAGCCGAGGGCGCCGTCCACGAAGAGGTCACCGGCGGCGCCGAGCGCGCCCAGCTCGCGGGCCCTGTCGACGTTCTGCTCGGCCCAGTAGCCGATCACGCGCGGCCCGGGCACCTCGGCCGCGAGCCGCAGCAGGGCGGTGAAGTCGTCCTCGGAGGAGATCTGCGGGCCACCGCACTCGTGCACCGAGCCGATGCCGAGGGAGGCGGCGTGGGCGAGGGCGGTGCGCTGCGCCTCGGCGCGCTGAGCCGGTGTGACGGCGGAGAGGGCGGTCTCGCGCACGGCGTGGTGGGCGTCGGCGGTGAGCGGCGCGTCCTCGCGGGTGACGGCGCCGGGAACCAGGTCCAGCAGGGCGGTGGTGACGACCGCCGAGTGCACGTCGATGCGGGAGAGGTAGAGCGGGCGGCCGCCGGTGGCGGTGTCGAGTTCCGCGCGTGTCGGCGGCCGGCCGCCGGGCCAGCGGGCGGCGTCCCAGCCGTGGCCGAGCAGGACCCGGTCGCCGGGCCGGGCGGCGGCGAAGTCGCGGACCAGGGTGAGGGCCGCCTCCAGGGAAGGCGCGTCGGACAGGTCGAGGCCGGTCAGCGCGAGGCCGGTGGCGGTGGTGTGCACATGGGCGTCGGTGAAGGCGGGGGTGACCAGGGCGCCGTCAAGGTCGACCACCTCGTCCACGCCGTCGGCGAAGGCGTCGGCGGCGCCCTCGGAGCCGACCCAGGCGACCTGGCCCCGCTCCACCACCATGGCGGTGGCGAAGGGGTCGGCGGGGCTGTGGACCTCTCCGCGGCGCAGGAGGACGGTCTTGGGGTCGGCGGACTGCTCACTCATGCCCCACAGTCTCTCGCGCGCGTGGGGCACGCGCGGCACCGGGGCGGACGGTTCAGATCCTCGGGGGGCGCGCCTCGTACGGGGTGGACAGCACGACGGTGGTGCGCGTGGAGACCCCGGCCAGGCCGCGCAGCCGGGCGAGCAGCTCCTCCAGTTCGTGCGGGGTGGACACACGCACCTTGAGGATGTAGTTCTCGTCGCCGGCGACGCTGTGGCAGGCCTCGATCTCGGGGACGCCGGCGAGGCGGTCCGCGATGTCGTCGGGCGCGCTGGGGTCGAACGGTTTCACCGAGATGAAAGCGGTCATCGGCAGCCCGACGGCCTCGGGGTCGACGACCGCGGCGTAGCCACGGATGACGCCACGCTGTTCGAGCCGGCGCACCCGCTGGTGCACGGCCGACGTGGACAGGCCCGTGGCCTTGCCCAGGTCTGTGTAGCTCATCCGCCCGTCCTTGACGAGCAGCTGCACGATCTGACGATCCAGCTCCTCCATGGCGCCAAAACCTACAGTGCGCGTGATCTCCTCGGATACCTGGGCAACGCTGGTCATGCCCGGTTTGCGAGGTGCGCGGAGGCCGGGGCCGAGTCGGCGGGGTGCGATACGGGCGGACGACGGGGGACAAAAGCGCCGCACCGGACGTCCGCACGGGGCATGTGACGAAGACCACAGCGGACGGGCATCCTCCGTGATGTTCTCGTGATTACCCCCCGGACGTGGCGGGAAGTGCTTGCTGTGGTCGAGGCCGCAGTGCCTTCACGGCCCAGCCTTAGGGGGAGAATCCCATGCAGAGTGTCAAGCGCCCTGGTCGATCCGCGTCCAAGCGGCAGCAGCCGGTCGTCGAACCCGAGCCGGAGGGCGTCGAACCAGACGCCGACCTGGCCGACGAACTCGACGCCTACGACACCTTCGAGATGTACCGGGTGCTCTGCCCGGACTGCGCGCAGCCGATCGCGCTGCTGGCGGACGAGGAGTTCCTGCCGGAGCACGCGCTGTGCGCCTCGCCGTGGAACCCGTTCGGCCTGACGGTCTGCGCGGGCACGGGCCGCGCCGCGACCGAGGCCCGCCCCGCGGACGAGTCCTTCGCCCCGCAGGAGCAGGACACCGCCCTGCTGCTCACGCTCCCCCAGGGTCTGAACTGGCGGACGCAGCCCTTCTCGCACGTCGGGGGCCCGGGCTCGCGCCCGATGCGCGTGCAGTCGATGGGCCGCCAGGCGGCCTGAGCCGCCTCACCTTTCACGGACACGTCGTCCCGCACCGCGGCCGCGCGAGCCGCCGCGGCGCGGGACGGGCACGTCCGGAAGCGGGACGGACACGTCCGGAATCAGCCTCTGCGGAGCGAGCGCCCGCAGGGTCCGCCGGCACGGCGGTTCCAGCGGCGCACGGAAGCGGACGCCGGTGAACTGAAGCTCGATTCCACCGGGCGGTGACCCGCCCGGCCCACGCCGCGTTCTTCCGGGCATGACCGCCTTGCACACGGCCACCGGGCGTCAGCGCCGGATCTTCGTACCCCGCCCCGCAGGACCGGTGGCGCCGTCCGCGCCGCAGGACCCGCCCATCTACCGCGCTCTCATGCGCACCTGGGCCGACGGAGGCCGCACCCTGCCGGGCCGCCACGATCCGGAGTGGATCAGGCTGGCGGCCCCGACGGTGCGCAGCGGCGAGTTCAGCGACCCTCCGGCCCTGCCACGTGACGGGCGATGACCATCCGCTGGATCTGGTTGGTGCCCTCGACGATCTGCAGGACCTTGGCCTCGCGCATGTAGCGCTCGGCCGGGAAGTCGGCGGTGTAGCCGTAGCCGCCGAGTATCTGCACGGCGTCCGTGGTGACCTTCATGGCCGTGTCGGTGCAGTGCAGCTTGGCCATGGCGGCCTGCTTGGCGAACGGCCTGCCCGCGTCGCGCAGCCGGGCCGCGGCGAGGTAGAGCGCCCGGCCGGCCTCGATCTGGGTGGCCATGTCGGCGATCATGAAGCGCAGGCCCTGGAAGTCGCCGATGCTCCGTCCGAACTGCCGGCGCTCGGCGGCGTAGGCGACCGCCTCGTCCAGCGCCGCCTGGGCCAGGCCGATGGCGCAGGCCGCGATGCCGAGCCGGCCCGAGTCGAGGGCGGACAGGGCGATGGCGAAGCCCTGCCCCTCCTCACCGAGGCGCCGGCTGTCGGGCACCCGGACGCCGTCGAGGTGGACCTGGGCGGTCGGGCTGCCCTTCATGCCCATCTTCTTCTCGGGCACCGCGCCGCTCAGCCCCTCGGCGTCGCCGGGCACCAGGAAGGCGGTGATCCCGCGCGGTCCGGGCTCCCCGGTGCGGGCCATCACGGTGTAGAAGTCGGCGATGCCGCCGTGTGTGATCCAGGCCTTCGTGCCGGTGATCACCCAGTCGTCGCCCTCACGCACGGCCTTGGTACGCAGGGAGGCCGCGTCGGAGCCGGAGGACGGCTCGGAGAGGCAGTAGGCGCCCAGCAGGCCGCCGCCGAGCATGGCGGGCAGGTGCTCGACCTGCTGCTGCTTGGTGCCGTAGGCGGCGAGCCCATAGGAGGCGAGGGTGTGCACGCTGACGCCCAGGCCGACGGTCAGGCGGGCCGCGGCCAGTTCCTCCAGGACCTGGAGGTAGACCTCGTAGGGCTGGTCACCGCCGCCGTACTCGGAGTCGTACGGCAGGCCCAGCAGGCCCGTTTCCGAGAGCAGGGTGAAGACCTCGCGCGGGAAGTGCCCGGCGTCCTCCTCCTCGGCGGCCTTCGGCGCGATCTCGCGCTGCGCCAGCTCACGGACGAGCGCGAGCAGATCCCTCGCCTCTTCCGTCGGCAGTAGACGCTCCACCGGCTGCGGGTCGCGGTCGGACATGGCGTCGGTCTCCTCCCTGTTCGGGCACACGGGGCGGATGTGCGCCTTGGGTGGGGCGGCTCCGCCTGGTCGTTCCGGTTCCGGCCGAGGCACCCGCTTCCGGGTCTCGGAAGCTGCTGACCAGCGGCTGTGTGCCGTGAGTATGCCCGATCAGCGACCTCCCGTCACCAGTTAACGACCGCTTACTCCAAGAATCCAGCCGAAGCGTTACCCGCCCCCGGGATTGGTCCGAACCATTGACCTATTGGTCTAGTCCTCCTACTGTGCATGACCAACGCTTTACCGCGTTCATGCCAATCGGCGCGCGTTCCCCTCTCCCCCACGAGGAGCCACCCCGATGCACACTCCCCACCGCCCCCGCGCCCGGTTCCGGGCGCTCGTCGCCGCCGCGTGTTCCGCCGTTCTCGGCGCCGGGCTCCTGGCCGGCGCGGGCACCGCGACCGCCGCCGCCCCGGCCGCTCCGGCGGCACCCCAGGTCAAGGCCGGTTCCAAGGTCGTCGGCTACTTCACCGAATGGGGCACCTACGACCGCAAGTACTTCGTCAAGAACATCGAGACCTCGGGCTCCGCGGCCAGGCTCACCCACATCAACTACGCCTTCGGCAACGTCACCGGCGGCAAGTGCGCGATGGGCGACTCGTACGCGGCCACCGACCGCGCCTACACCGCCGCCGAGTCCGTAGACGGCGTGGCCGACACCTGGGACCAGCCGCTGCGCGGCAACTTCAACCAGTTGCTCAAGCTGAAGAAGAAGCACCCGGGCCTGAAGGTGCTGTGGTCGTTCGGCGGCTGGACCTGGTCGAGCGGATTCGGCGAGGCCGCGAAGAACCCGGCCGCCTTCGCCCAGTCCTGCTACGACCTGGTGAAGAACTCCAAGTGGGCGGGCGTCTTCGACGGCGTCGACATCGACTGGGAGTACCCGAACGCCTGCGGCAACACCTGTGACACCAGCGGCCGGGAGGCCTTCAAGAACGTCATGGCCGCCCTGCGGTCGAAGTTCGGCTCCGGCAGCCTGGTCACCGCGGCGATCACCGCGGACGCCACCAGCGGCGGCAAGATCGACGCGGCGAACTACGCGGGCGCGGCGCAGTACGTCGACTGGTACAACCCGATGACCTACGACTACTTCGGCGCCTGGGACGCGGCCGGCCCGACCGCCCCGCACTCCCCGCTGAACTCCTACCAGGGCATTCCGAAGGCCGGCTTCCACACCTCGGCGACCATCGCCAAGCTCAGGGGCCTCGGCGTCCCGGCCTCGAAGCTGCTGCTCGGCATCGGCTTCTACGGCCGCGGCTGGACCGGCGTCACCCAGGCGGCGCCGGGCGGTACCGCGACCGGCCCGGCGGCGGGCACGTACGAGCAGGGCATCGAGGACTACAAGGTGCTGAAGACCAAGTGCCCGGCCACCGGCACCGTGGGCGGCACGGCCTACGCCAAGTGCGGCGGCAACTGGTGGAGTTACGACACCCCGGCGACCATCGGCACGAAGATGGCGTACAAGAAGCAGCAGGGACTCGGCGGCACGTTCCTCTGGGAGCTGAGCGGCGACACCGCGAACGGTGAGCTGATCAAGGCGATCAACTAGCTTCCGGGCAATCGGCGTCCGGGCGTGGAGCGGAGGAGCGCGAGCCTCCGCTCCACGCCCGCTACGCGTCGCGGCGCGCGGGCGGCGGCGCCGGGTGGGTCGGGTCCAGTTCCTCGATGGCGCGCAGCGCCCCGCCGAGGGTCTTCACCAGCAGGTCGCGCATGGTGTCCCGGGGCAGTTCGGGGCGGTCGATCCAGTCGAGGGTGGCACCCTCCACGCTGCACACCCAGGAGAGCAGCCCCATGCGGGCCAGCGGCGCGATGTCCCGGCGGCCGTAGGCCCCTTCGGCGATCGTGGCGACGATGGCCTCGCGGACGCCGTCCCGGATGGCGTGCACCTCGGTGTCGAAGCCGACCCCGCCGCTGACGATGGTGCGGTAGGCGGCCTGGTGGTGCTCGGCGAAGCGCAGATAGGTGTCGATGGTGCGGTGGACGCGGTCCACGGCGGGCAGTTCGAGGCCGCTCGCGGCGAAGTCGACCAGGTCGGCGACGGAGGCGTGGATGATCGCCAGGTAGTAGCCGCGCTTGGACTGGAAGTAGTAGTAGATCAGCCCCTTGGCGACGTGCGCCTGCCGGGCGATGTCGTCCATGGACAGCGCGTCGTAGGACGTGTCGGCGAACAACTTTCGTCCGATGGCGATGAGTTCGGCGCGACGCGCCTCGGAACGCTCGGTGCCGCGCGCCCGGGGACGGACGGCGGCACGCTGTGGACGCATATTCACTTTCGACCCTGGTCTAGGAGGTCGGCGGGACAGTCCGCAGTATGTCAGAACATGCCGGCCCGGCGCGGGGCCGGGCCGGTTCAGAGCAGACCGAGCCGGGTCACCAGCATCGCGACCACGACGACCAGCACCCAGCCCATGATGTGCTCGAGGATCTCCGGGCCGTCTTCCTCAGGGCCTCCGGTGCCGACGCGGGTGGCGGTGGCCGGGTGTGCGGTCATGGTGTTCTCACAGAGGTCGGACGTACGAAGTGGAATCCCCCCACCCGTTTGTCCACCTTGCCACCCGCGACGGCGTTCGCGGCGGAGACGTTGCTCACACGGCCCGGATCAGCACACCCCCACCGCGGCGAGCGCCTTGCGCTGACGCGCGGTCGGGTGGGCCGGGAAGTAGAGGTAGCAGACCCCGCCCGTGCCGCTTCTGACCTTGCCGTTCGCGTCGTACCGCTTGGTCCTGAGCCAGATGTTCTCGAACTCCCGCCGCAGGTACACCCGCCGTACCGCCTCGTCGCTCGGCGAGGCCGGGTCGTTGGCGATCACGTCGCCGTCGGCCGTGAAGCCGACCACGGTCATGAGGTGCCCCGACGTGCCGTATCCGGCGCCGGTCAGCTCGGTCTTGAGGAAGGACTGGGACGTTATGGCCGGGATGCCGGCCGCGACCAGGGTCTCCAGGTCGCTGAGCGAGGCGAGCCGGGTGACCACTCCCTGGATGCCGTCGAACGTGGCCGCGTAGGCGGCGTTGAACGGCCAGTTGCCGCAGCCCTCGTACTGGTTGTCGTACGTGTACCGGGCGGCGTGGTCCACCTGCGGGTCGGCGTAGGACGGGTCGACCCAGGACAGCTGCTCGGGGGTGAGACGGCCGCCCCAGTACTCGATGATCATCTGCGAGGAGGTGGGGCTGCACCAGGCCTCGCCGCCGCTGTCGTACTCCGGGTACTGGCCCTTGTGGATCTCCTGCGAGTAGCGCGGGACCGCCAGTTCCCCGGAGAGGGCGGGGGCGGAGGCGGGCACGGTGAAGCGGTCGGGGATGTCGGAGCCCATGGCGCCGAGCCGCCAGACGGTCGGGGTGAGGCGCGTGCCGGGCGTGCGGTACAGGGTGAGGCGCAGCCGGTAGGAGTCCAGGCGCAGCCCGGTGCTCGCGTCGTCGATGGAGAAGGTGTCGGTCCAGATCGTGCTCTTGCCGTCGGTCTGGTCGTCCACCGAGGTGCGCTTGATGTCCTGGTCGCCGGCGGCCCAGCGGCCCATGACGTACCAGGGGGTGTCCGTGCCGTCGGAGTAGGTGCCGCGCAGCTCGACCTGGAGCCAGGTGCCCTCGGGGGTGTGCGCGTTCCAGGAGGCGATGACCTCGGTCGCGGGCACGGCGAGCCGGTGGACCGGGGAGGTCCAGGTCGCGTACTCCCAGGTGGCCGTACGGCCGGTGTGCGGGTCGGTGTAGTCGGTGCTGCCCGCTGCGGCCCCGATCTCGGCGCCGGGGCGGCGGCCCGGTACGGCCCGGACGCCCTCCGCGCCGCCGCGGCGCCAGTCGCGGTACGAGGTCCAGGCGTGGTAGTCGACGGGGCGGCCCGGCGCGGCGGCGGTGCCGGTGCCGGCGGGCGCCGACGCGGTGGCCGCGGCCGCGGGCATGGTTCCCGAGGCGACCGCGGCGACCACCGCGGCGGCGAGAACGGTTCTGCGGGAGGGCTGCTGGGCTCTGCTCATGGGCGCGGGACCCCCAGGTGTCCGGGTCGGGGCTGGTGCGGTTGGTGCGCCAACTATGAACGGAGACGGCATGCCCCTGCCAGCACTTCCGCCGTATGGCGCGCCACCAATATTGGTCTAGAACAGTGATGGGACCTGCGAGGGTGTGCCGCGAAGTGTGCCGCGGCCCCGGCGCGGGCGGTCCGCCGTGCGCCGGGGCCGTGCCGTTCGGCAGGGTCAGATGAGGTCCATCGCGGCGACCTCGTCGGGGCGGCCGTAGCTGACCGGTCCCTGGAAGCGGCGGCGGGCGGTGGCGAACCACCAGACCGTGGCCACGAGCAGGACCACGGCCAGGGCGATCGGGGCGTAGTTGAAGGAGTCGGCGGTGATGGGCGAGGCCTGCGGCAGCATGAACAGCACGCTGCTGAGCAGGATCCAGGTCACCGCGATCCAGCCGATCGGCTTGCCCCAGCGGCCCAGGTGCCAGGGGCCGGGCTGGAACTCGTCGCCGAGCCGCAGCCGCAGGAAGACGGGCACGGCGTAGGCGAGGAACAGCCCGACCACGTTGACGCTCACGATGGCGGTGAACGCCGTGTGCGACCACCAGCCCGGGATCACCAGGGCGAGCGAGCAGCCCACCGCGAGCCAGACCGCCTTGACCGGTGTCCGGGTGCGTGCGGAGACCGTGTGCCACCAGCGGGAGCCGGGCATGGCGCCGTCCCGGGAGAAGGCGAAGATCTGCCGGGTGTTGCTGGTGAGGTTGGCCAGACCGCAGAAGAGCATGGCGCCGATGACGATGAGCAGCATCACCTTGGCGGCGCCGAGGCCGAGGCCGTCGATGAGAATCTGGACGGGCGGCGCGGCCGAACCGGCCACCTTGCCGTAGTCGCTAATGCTGTAGACCAGCGCGAGCATCAGGATCAGACCGGTGATCGCCGAATAGCCGATGGCACGGGTGATGCCCTTGGGCGCGTTGACCGTCGCCTGGACCGTTTCCTCGGACATGTGGAAGCTGCCGTCGAAGCCGGTGAAGGTCCAGCTGGTGACCAGCAGACCGAGCATGCCGCCGTAAAGTCCGTTCGTGAAGCCGGTGTTGTTCTCGAAATGCGTCACGAAGGACGCGGACTGATGATGGTCGGGCATCACGATGAGTGCGGTCACGATCACCACGAGTCCGATCAGCAGCCACCACACGGAAATACGGTTCAGTACGGCGACGAGCTGGACCGTGAAGGTGTTGGCGAGCCCCTGCAGCACGATGATCACTGCCGTGATCAGCACCGTCTGGTGCGCGGTCGGCCGGTACGAGGACCACTGCAGGGCGACGAAGGCCTGGATGAACGTGGCCGCCGCGTAGCCGGTGGCGGCGGTGCCGCCGATCTGGCCCACGAAGTTCAGCCAGCCGGTGAACCAGGACCAGGCGCCCTTGCGCCGCTTGGCGAGTTTGCCCGCCGAGAAATACAGCGCGCCACTCGTCGGATACGCCGACGCGACCTCCGCCATCGCCGCGCCGATGAACAGCACCATGACGGAGACGCCGATCCAGCCGAACACGAGAATACGGGGGCCACCCGCGTTCATACCGAATCCGAAGGACGAGAAAATACCCGAGAGGATATTGATGATGGTGAAGGAGATCGCGAA
Source organism: Streptomyces sp. NPDC005706 (assembly GCF_040631045.1). Classification (NCBI taxonomy): domain Bacteria; kingdom Bacillati; phylum Actinomycetota; class Actinomycetes; order Kitasatosporales; family Streptomycetaceae; genus Streptomyces; species Streptomyces sp. NPDC005706. The sequence continues at coordinate 60,078 of NZ_JBEXYS010000004.1, forward strand.
ATTGTCGAACGCCTTGAAGCGCCGGGTGAGTTTCCGCGGATAACCCATCGCGTGCAGGGTCGCGTCGTCGTCGAGCACGACCGCGTCCTCTCCCCCGCGGGCGTTGGCCCGTGGAGCCGATATCCGTTCCGACACAGATCGACCTTTCTCTTGGTGGGGGGCGGAGCAGGTACGGATCAGGCGGCTCCCGGGACGGGCAGACCGCAGCCGCGCCGTGCCCGGGAGAGCTGTTCGGCGGGCTCGCCGAAGGCGCTCCAGGGCATGCGCGAGGCGTACGGGCCCATCGCTGTGAAGACCGCCCGGGCCTCGAACCCGCACTGGGCCATGACCAGCGCGTGCGCGAGGTAGGCCAGGTCGAGCACCGGGGTGAAGCGGTAGCCGGCCACCGCGGGCAGCCAGTTGTGGTAGACCGCGAGTGCGGTGGAGCGCCACTGGGGCTGCTCCCAGACCCGGTCGGCGAGCAGCTGGGTGGGGTTGTAGCTCTCGACCAGGGCGACCAGCGGCAGCAGCCGGAGCGCGGAGTCCGCGGGCGCGCGCTGGCTGAGGAAGGCGGCCACGTCCCAGGCCGCGTTGACCGAACCGCCGTAGCGGGTGAAGAAGCAGGACAGGAAGCGGTGGTGACCCTCGCGGTGCCACGGGTCGAGGGACAGGACGTGCGCGAACAGCCGCCACGGGCCGGGCGGGGCGGTGAGCAGCCCCTGCGGGGCGGGATCCCGCAACCGGTGCAGCCGGGCCATGGTGAGCTTCGCGACCCAGGGGGTGGGGTCGCCGGGGGCCAGCGCGGCGGCCCGGTCGCAGGCGGTGAGCGCTATCCGCTCCAGTGCCTCGGCCCGTTCGTCACGCGCGTCGGCGGCGCGCATCGCGCGCTGCACGGCCACCCGGGCCCACAGCAGCGCCGCCTCGGGCGTCGGCTCCTCGTCCAGCCAGCGTTCGACGAGGTCGGTGCCGGCCGCCTCGGAGGCCAGCACGAGCGAGCGGTGGGCGCGCAGGGCGAAGTCGGAACGCGTCTCGGCGAGGGCTTCGCCCGCGCTTCGATATCGGCCGGCGCGCACATCGACGCATACGCGCGCCAGGACACGGTCGTCGGCCGCCGGATGCCACACATACTGCCCTTCGAATAACTCCGCGGCCATGTTCTCCTGTCCGTCCCCGTTACGATGCGCCGCACTCGTGCAGGAGCACCTTACTCAGCAGTCGGCGCGCCTGGAACGCCGAATTTCACATATCGGTCAACGGATTTGGATGCTTAATCTGTTTGATTGACCGGTGGCCGGCCAGTGGTTCAAGAAGTGACGTTTTCTTGCCCTCCGGACTCCGGGCGCCGACGCACCGGCACGGGCACTATGGGCCACTACTACACTGTTTCCGGAAAACACCCCACACCGCATCACACCTCGGGAATCGCCATTCACGACCTCGCCGCCCGGCTGCGCGGCCTGCCCCCCTCGCTGGGGCCGGTCCGCCTGATCGCCGTCGACGGGCACGCGGGGTCCGGGAAGTCCACCTTCGCCGGGCGGCTGGCCGCCGCGCTGGGCGGGGCACCGGTGCTGCACCTCGACGACATCGCCAGCCACGAGCGGCTCTTCGACTGGACCGAGCGGCTGACCGCCCAGGTGCTCGGCCCGCTGGCCCGGGGCGAGAGCGCGCACTACACCCCCTACGACTGGAGCGCCCGGGCGTTCGGCCCGCCGCGGCCGCTGCCGCCCGCGCCCGTGGTCGTCATCGAAGGCGTCGGCGCCGGCCGCCGGGCGCTGCGGCCGTATCTCGCGCGGCTGCTGTGGATGGAACTGCCGCGCGAGGAGTCCTGGGCGCGTGGCCGGCTGCGGGACGGGGAGGCACAGCGCGAGTTCTGGTCCGGGTGGACCGAGGCGGAGCACGCGCACTTCGCCGCCGACCCCTCGCGCCCCCATGCGGACCTCCTGGTGCGGCAGACACCGCAGGGGTACGAGGTGCTGACGGGACCGGCGGGCACCCTTGGAACGGACCAGGGCGTCACTCACCGTGATGGACCGTCCGCGGTGCGGTGAGCGCGCCAAGACCCCTGCGGGGGAACTTCTTTGCGTGCTCCGAGTCCGCTTGACCCGGGAGCCGTGCAGGTCTTACGTTTCCAATGTGCGGCCATTCGGAGCCGCCCGCAGACGCGAAGCCCCCGGTTGTTCCCCCGTGATCGGGGGCTTCGTTCTGCCTGCGGACCGTCTTTCCGGCCCTCCAGCGCGCCGAAACGCTCACCCTGGGTCACCATTGCGTGTGCGCCCCGTCTGCTCCCACCTCGCCGAACGGGCTGTGCGGCACCCTTCGGCACGCGGTCGTACCCCAGGTACGATGCCCTCGGTGCGGCCTTCGAGCGACTGCCTCGCGCACCTGCAACTCCGGTCCGCGGCACAGCGGTTCGTCCGCGGCGGCCGCCGGGCGACTGCCCGGCGGTGAACCAACGGGGGCACGGTCTGTGGGGGACGGGATGGACTTCGGCACGCAGGGCCCCGAGGCCCCGGCCGACCTCGCCTGGCTGCGAGGTGTGGACGCCTACACGATGGGCGCCTATCCCCAGGCGGAGGAGGAGTTCCGCGCGGCGGTCCGGATGGACCCGGGGATGGCGGACGCCTGGCTCGGACTGCACGCGCTGCGGGTCGACACGACCACCGCGCTGCTGCGGATGTGCCGGCACCGGGAGCGCTTCGGGGAGCAGCGAGCCCGGCACCGCCGCACGCTCAACTCCTGGTACTGGCTCGGCTGGTGGGTGCAGCCGGTGCTGGAGAGCCCGCGGGATCTGCTGCTCGCGCACGCCTCGCACTGGCTCGACGGCCGGCACGTGCCCGAGCTGGACCGGGCGCTCGCCGGGCTGCCCCCGGTGGACACCGACCCGCAGGTCCGCTTCCTGCACGCCTGCCGCGCCTACCTGGTCAAGGACTGGGACCAGCTGGTGCGGCACACCGACCCGCTGCTCGACGACACCCTGCTCGGCATCGAGGCCGGCCTGTTCGGCGGCATGGCCCGGGTCCGCCTGGAGATGTACGGCCAGGCCGAGCCGCTGCTCGCGGCGGCCCTGATGCGCTGCCGCAGCGAGCAGCCGCAGCGCAAGGAGCTGCGGTACTGGCTGGCGCGGGCGCACGAGGGCACCGGGCGCAGCGCCGCCGCGCTCCCCCTGTACCGGGCGGTGCACCGGATCGACCCGGCCTTCATGGACACCTCGGCCCGGCTGGCCGCGATCGCCGAGGGCGACGGGTACGACGATCCGGCCGACCTCGCGGCGATCACCCTGACCGGTGCCGGGGCGGACGCCATGGACGGGCCGGACACGCTCGATCCGCTCTTCGGCACGGAGGGCCGCGATCTGCGGCTGACGGAGCCGGATCTGCCGGGCGGGCCGCTGCCGTCGGTCTCCGATCCGTTGGTGCGCGTGAAGAGCGGGGTGCCCTCCTCCGTCCTGCCGGCCGGGCCGACCGATCCCGCGTTACTCGAGGAGGCGCTCGCCGAGCTGGAGCGGATGGTGGGGCTCGAGCCGGTCAAGCGCCAGGTCAAGGCGTTGTCCGCGCAGTTGAACATGGCGCGGCTGCGGGCCGGGCAGGGGCTGCCGGTGCAGCCGCCGAAGCGGCACTTCGTGTTCTCCGGACCGTCGGGGACGGGGAAGACCACGGTCGCGCGGATCCTCGGGCGGGTGTTCTACGCACTGGGCCTGCTCGGCGGCGACCATCTGGTGGAGGCGCAGCGGGCCGATCTGGTCGGGGAGTACCTGGGGCAGACGGCCGTGAAGGCCAACGAGCTGATCGACTCCGCGATCGGCGGGGTGCTGTTCGTGGACGAGGCGTACTCGCTGTCCAACTCGGGCTACGGCAAGGGGGACGCGTACGGCGACGAGGCGCTGCAGGTCCTGCTGAAGCGGGCCGAGGACAACCGGGACCACCTGGTGGTGATCCTGGCCGGCTACCCGGAGGGCATGGACCGGCTGCTCACCGCGAACCCCGGGCTCTCTTCCCGTTTCACCTCGCGGGTCGACTTCCCCTCCTACCGGCCGCTGGAGCTCACCGAGATCGGCAAGGTGCTCGCGGCGGAGAACGGGGACCGCTGGGACGAGGAGGCGCTGGAGGAGCTGCGGTCCATCGCCGGGCACGTGGTCGATCAGGGGTGGATCGACGAGCTGGGGAACGGGCGGTTCCTGCGGACGCTGTACGAGAAGAGCTGTGCGTACCGGGATCTGCGGTTGTCGGGGTATCCCGGGGCGCTGTCCCGGGGGGACCTCGCGACGCTGCGGCTGCCGGACCTGATGCAGGCGTACGGGGAGGTTCTTTCCGGGCGGGGCCCGCAGGATCCGTCCGCTCCGTAGGCGCCGGGGACGGGCGTCGGCCGGGGGCGTTCGCACGGCCGTGAGCGGACCGCCCACCCGGCCGAGCGGCCGGATGGGCGGTGCTGCGGGACCTGTGGTCAGGCCATGGCCTGTTCCGGGTTCTCGGTCGCTCTGGGTTCGGTGAGCTTTATGTCCGGGAGTCCGCGGTGCGCCGGGTCGCGGACCTCGCCGACCAGGAGCTCCAGGGCGTCCTCCAGGGCCACGAGGCCCAGGACCCGGCCCGAGGCGTCCGCGACCTGGGCCAGGTGGGTGGCCGCCCGGCGCATGACGGTCAGGGCGTCGTCGAGCGGGAGTTCCGAGCGGAGCGTGGTCATGGGGCGCCACACGTGCTGCGGGACGGCACGGTCGGAGTCCTCCAGGTCCAGGACGTCCTTCACATGGACGTACCCCATGAAGGGGCCCTTGTCCGCGGCCGCGACCGGGAAGCGGGAGTAGCCCGTGCGGGCCGTCAGCCGGACGATCTCGCCCGGGGTGACCGACGGCGACACCGTGATCAGGGACTCGCGCCGCAGCAGGACGTCCGTCACCGGGCGGGAGCCCAGTTCCAGCGCGTCCTCGAGGCGCTCCTGCTCCTCGGGGTCCAGCAGGCCCGCCTGGCCGGAGTCCTCCAGCAGACGGTTGAGCTGCTCGCTGGTGACGACGGCCTCGACCTCGTCCTTGGGCTCGACCCGGAAGAGCCGCAGGATGCCCCGGGCGCAGGCGCCGAGGGCCACCGTGATGGGCCGGCACACCCGGGCGAAGGCGACCAGCCCCGGGCTCAGCCACAGCGCGGCCTTCTCGGGGGCCGCCATCGCGAGGTTCTTCGGCACCATCTCGCCGATGACGAGGTGGAAGAAGACCACCGCGGCGAGGGCGATGACGTAGCCGAGCGGGTGGATCACGCCGTCGGGCAGGTGGATCCACTCGAAGACCGGCTCCAGCAGCTGCGCGACGGTGGGCTCGGCGACCGCGCCGAGGGTCAGCGAGCAGACGGTGATGCCGAACTGGGCGGCGGCCATCATCTGCGGCAGCCGCTCCAGGCCGTACAGCACCTGGCGGGCCCGGGCCGTGCCCAGTGGTTCGATCTGGCTGCGGCGGACGGAGACGAGCGCGAACTCGGCGCCGACGAAGAAGCCGTTGGCGAGCACGAGCAGCGCGGCGAAGGCCAGTTGGAGGACGCTCATCGCACGGCCTCCATGACGTTCACGGCCGGGGTCGTGCGGACCAGACGCACCCGTTCGGCGCGGTAATGGCCCACCTGGCGCACGGAGAGCCGCCAGCCGGGCAGTTCGGCCCGGTCCCCGGGGGCCGGGATACGGCCGAGCAGGTCGGCGACGAGACCGGCGACGGTCTCGTACGGCCCCTCGGGCACGACGAGGCCTATGCGCTTCAGGACGTCGACCCGGCAGCCGCCGTCCGCGTCCCAGGCGGGCCGGCCGTCCTCCGGCGGGGCGGGGGCCAGCTCGGGCACGTCCTTGGCGTCGTGCTCGTCCCGGACCTCGCCGACGAGTTCCTCGACGATGTCCTCCAGGGTGACCACGCCGGCCGTGCCGCCGTACTCGTCCACGACGACCGCGATGGGCTGCTCGCTGCGCAGTCGGGCGAGGAGGGGCTGGACGGGCAGCGTCTCGGGTACGAGCAGTGCCCTGCGCGCGATACGGCCGACCGGGGTACGCAGCCGGTCGTTCACGGGGACCGCGAGCGCGTCCTTGAGGTGGGCCATGCCGACCACGTCGTCGATCTTCTCCCGGTAGACGGGGAAGCGGGAAAGCCCGGTGGCCCGGGTCAGGTTGACCACGTCCTCGGCGGTGGCCGAGTCCTGCAGGGCGCTGACCTTGACCCGGGGGGTCATGACGTGCTGCGCGGTCAGCTCGCCCAGGGACAGCGTGCGTACGAACAGGTCGGCCGTGTCCTGTTCCAGGGCTCCGGCCTGTGCGGAGTGCCGGGCCAGGGAGACCAGTTCGCCCGGGGTGCGGGCGGAGGCCAGCTCGTCGGCGGGCTCGACGCCGAGGGCGCGCACCAGCCGGTTGGCGACCGTGTTCAGCACGGAGATGACCGGCCGGAACAGGCGGGAGAAGAGGTGCTGGGGGCCCGCGACGAAGCGCGCGACCTGAAGGGGCCGCGACACCGCCCAGTTCTTGGGCACGAGTTCGCCGATCACCATCTGGATCGCGGAGGCCAGCAGCATGCCGGTGACCACGGCCACACCGGAGACGGCGCCCCGGGGGATGCCGATCGCGGTGAACGGGCCGCGCAGCAGCGCGGCCAGGGCCGGTTCGGCGAGCATGCCGACGACCAGGGAGGTGATGGTGATGCCGAGCTGGGTGCCGGAGAGCTGGAAGGAGAGTTCCTTCAGCGACTCCACGACCGTGCCGGCGCGCTTGTCGCCGTCGGCGGCGGCCTGCTCGGCGTCCGGGCGTTCGACCGTCACCAGGCCGAACTCGGCCGCGACGAAGAAGCCGTTGGCCAGGATCAGCAGGAAGGCCGCTGCGAGGAGCAGCAGGGGGGTGGTCATGATGCCGCCGCCTCCATGTGGGGGGAGGGGGCGGCGCAGGTACTACAGGACGATCCGTCCATCGCCGGAGGGGGTCACTCCTCGGGTAGCAGGAACCCCTGTGCACCGGGCGCGGCACCACAGGGGTGGAGGCGCGACGAAAAACGCCTCCACCTCCAGATTAATCAAGACACGGCCCGGTGTGGCAGGGCGAACGTCACCGATTCATCCCTGATCTTCCCCGGCCGGGGCCGCCGAGCGGGCCTCGGCGAGCGCCCGGAGCGCCCGCGCGTCGGCGATGGCACGCTGCTTGGCGAGGCCCGGCTGGATGCCGAGCGCGGGCAGGCTGGTGCCGTCGCTGAGGTTGAGGAACACCCAGGGATCGCCCGGACGGAGGTTCACCTGAAGGATTTCCGCCCAGGCCAGGCGCCGTTTGCTCGCGATGTTGACCACGGTGACGCCGGATTCCTCGGCGACCACCTTGACCCGGGCGAGCTGGGCGAGCGCCCAGAAGATGAGCGCTCCGGTGACGAAGAAGCTGGCCCGCTCGCCCGGACCGAGGTCCAGCAGCAGGGCGACACCCGAGATGACCAGGAAGATCGCCACGCCGGCGGTGAGCAGGATCACCCGCGTGTGGCCCGGCCGGAAGGTCACGGGGAGGGCGGGAAGCTCGGACATCTGTTCGCGTACCTCTTACAGGCGGCAGGCGTGGATGGCGGTGGTCAGGATGGCCCGGGCGCCGATCTCGTAGAGGTCGTCCATGATCCGCTGCGCCTCCTTGGCGGGGACCATGGCGCGGACGGCGACCCAGCCCTCGTTGTGCAGCGGGGAGACGGTCGGCGACTCCAGGCCGGGGGTGAGCGCGACGGCCTTCTCCAGCTGCTCCACGCGGCAGTCGTAGTCCATCATCACGTACGTCCGGGCGACCAGGACGCCCTGGAGGCGGCGCAGGAACTGCTGGACCTTGGGCTCCTCGCCGTCGGCGCCGGTGCGGCGGATGACGACGGCCTCGGACTTCATGATGGGCTCGCCGAAGACCTCCAGGCCCGCGTTGCGCAGGCTGGTACCGGTCTCGACGACGTCGGCGATGACCTCGGCGACGCCCAGCTCGATCGCGGTCTCGACGGCGCCGTCCAGGTGGACGACCGAGGCGTCGACGCCGCTGTCGGCGAGGTGCCCGGCGACGATGCCCTCGTACGAGGTGGCGACGGTGCGGCCCTTGAGGTCCGCGACGCCCGTCGCGGTGCCGGGCTTGGCGGCGAAGCGGAACGTGGAGCGGGCGAACCCGAGCGGCAGGATCTCCTCGGCGTCGGCGCCGGAGTCGACCAGCAGGTCGCGGCCGGTGATGCCGATGTCGAGCCGGCCGGAGGAGACGTAGATCGCGATGTCACGGGGGCGGAGGTAGAAGAACTCGACCTCGTTCACCGGGTCGACGATCCGCAGCTCCTTGGACTCCCGGCGCTGCTGGTAGCCGGCCTCATGCAGCATGTCCGCCGCAGGGCCGGACAGGGAACCCTTGTTGGGGACGGCGATGCGCAGCATGAGGTCGGCTTCCTTTGCGTTGGGTCAGACGGGGGAATCGTGAGCCGGAGCGGCTCAGAGGTGGGCGTAGACGTCGTCCAGGGAGATGCCGCGGGCGACCATCATCACCTGGACGTGGTACAGCAGCTGCGAGATCTCCTCGGCGGCCGCCTCCTTGCCCTCGTACTCGGCGGCCATCCACACCTCGGCGGCCTCCTCGACGACCTTCTTGCCGATGGCATGGACCCCCTTGCCGACCAGTTCCGCGGTGCGGGAAGTGGCGGGATCGCCTTGGGCTGCCTTGTGCTGGAGCTCGGTGAAGAGCTCCTCGAAAGTCTTCTTGGACATGGTGGTGCCCACCCTACGCGGTGCGGGCGACTCCTCAGTGCCAGGGTTCGGATACCGAACGGAGCGTGGCCGCGGTGGCGACGGCGGCGGTGACCGCCTCATGGCCCTTGTCCTCGCTGGAGCCCTCGATGCCGGCCCGGTCCAGGGCCTGTTCCTCGGTGTCGCAGGTGAGCACGCCGAAGCCGACGGGGACGCCGGTCTCCACGGAGACCTGGGTGAGGCCCTGGGCGACCCCCTGGCACACATAGTCGAAGTGGGGGGTTCCGCCGCGGATCACGACGCCGAGGGCGACCACGGCGTCGTAGCCGCGGCCCGCGAGGACCTTGGCGGCGACCGGGAGCTCGAAGCTGCCGGGGACCCTGATCAGGGTCGGCTCGTCGATCCCCAGCTCACGCAGGGCGCGCAGGGCGCCGTTCACCAGACCGTCCATCACCTTCTCGTGCCACTGGGCCGCGATGACGGCGGCCCTGAGGTCGCTCGCGCCCCGTACGGACAGCTCCGGTGCACCCTTGCCGCTCACATCTCTCCTCAGTGCTGTTCGCTTACTGGTTACCGCAGGTGGACGCGGGCGCGGCCGCGGCGGCGGCCACGGCCGGGGTGTCCAGCCAGGGCAGATCGTGCCCCATCCGGTCCCGCTTGGTGCGCAGGTACCGGAGGTTGTGCTCGCCCGCCTGGACGGGCATCGGCTCGCGGCCGGTGACCTTCAGGCCGTGGCGCAGCAACGCGTCGGTCTTGTCGGGGTTGTTGGTCATCAGGCGGACGCCGCGCACGCCGAGGTCGGCGAGGATCCGCGCGCCGGCGCCGTAGTCGCGGGCGTCGGCGGGCAGGCCGAGTTCGAGGTTGGCGTCGAGGGTGTCGCGGCCCTGCTCCTGCAGTTGGTAGGCGCGCAGTTTGGACAGCAGGCCGATGCCGCGCCCCTCGTGTCCGCGCAGGTAGACCACGACGCCCCGGCCCTCGGCCTGGATGCGCTCCAGGGCGGCGTCGAGCTGGGGGCCGCAGTCGCAGCGCAGGGAGGCGAAGACGTCGCCGGTGAGGCATTCGGAGTGGACGCGGACCAGGACGTCCTCGCCGTCGCCGATCTCGCCGTGGACGAGGGCGACGTGCTCGACGCCGTCGACGGTGGAGCGGTAGCCGTAGGCGGTGAAGGTGCCGTGGCGGGTGGGCAGACGGGTCTCGGCCTCGCGGCGGACGGTGGGCTCGCTGCCGCGGCGGTAGGCGATCAGGTCCTCGATGGAGATGATCGTCAGGCCGTGCTTGCGGGCGAACGGGATCAGTTCGGGCAGCCGCAGCATCCGGCCGTCCTCGCCGGCGATCTCCACGATGGCGCCGGCCGGGCGCAGGCCCGCGAGCCGGGCGAGGTCCACGGCGGCCTCGGTGTGGCCGTTGCGGGTGAGCACGCCGCCGGGCCTGGCGCGCAGCGGGAAGACATGGCCGGGGCGGACCAGGTCGGTGGGCTCGGCGGTGCCGCTCGCCAGCAGCTGGAGCGTGGTGGCGCGGTCGGCGGCCGAGATGCCGGTGCTGACGCCGTGCGCGGCGGAGGCGTCCACGGAGACGGTGAAGGCGGTCTTCATCGACTCGGTGTTGTCCTCGACCATCTGCGGCAGTCGCAGCCGGTCCAGTTCGGTGCCCTCCATGGGGGCGCAGATCAGGCCCCGGCACTCGCTCATCATGAAGGCGACGATCTCGGGGGTGGCCTTCTCGGCGGCGATGACGAGGTCGCCCTCGTTCTCCCGGTCCTCGTCGTCGACGACGACGACCGGGCGGCCCGCCGCGATGTCGGCGATGGCCTGCTCGACGGGGTCGAGCCCGAAGTCCTCGATGCGTTCGGTGCTGTGGAGCCAAGGTGCCGAGGTCATGCCGGCGCTCCTTCCAGAACGGGCCGCGCGTCCTTGCGGGAGCGCAGCCACCAGTCGCGCATGCCCCACAGGACGAGCGCGCCGTAGATGACGTAGACGAAGCCGGAGAAGGCGTAGCCGTTGGCGAAGTTGAGGGGCACGCCGACGAGGTCGACGAGCAGCCAGGCGATCCAGAACTCGACCATGCCCTTGGCCTGGGCGTACATGGCGACGATGGTGCCGACGAAGATGTAGGCGTCGGGCCAGGGGTCCCAGGAGAGGGACGGGTAGGCCTTGAACAGCAGGGCGACGGCGACGGTGCCGGCGGCCGCGGCGGCGAGCATCGCCGCCCGCTCGGTCCAGCTCGCGAACCGCGGGACGATGTGGCCGTCGGGTGCGCGGTCCTTGCGGCGCTGCCACTGCCACCAGCCGTACAGCGCGACGACCATGACGACGGCCTGCTTGCCGGCGCTGCCGGCCAGGTGGCCGTAGAAGGCCCCGAAGAGGACCAGGCCGGACAGGAACTGCACGGGCCAGGTCCACAGCGAGCGGCGCCAGCCGAGGGCCAGGGTGATGAGGCCGAGGATGTTCCCGGTCATGTCGGACCAGATGATGTGCTGGCCGAAGAGCGTGAAGGCCTCGGAGTTCATCCAGTTCACTTGCCGTCCCCCTGTCCGGCCGCGAGCAGCCGCTCCACGTACTTGGCGATGACGTCGACCTCGAGGTTGACCGGGTCGCCGGACTGCTTGTGGCCGAGCGTGGTCAGGGCGAGGGTGGTCGGGATGAGGCTCACCGTGAAGTGGTCGGGGCCGGCGTCGACGACGGTGAGGCTGATGCCGTCGACGGTGATGGAGCCCTTCTCCACGACATAGCGGGCGAGGTCCGCGGGCAGCGAGATCTTCACGATCTCCCAGTTGTCGGACGGCTTGCGCTCCAGGACCTGCCCGGTGCCGTCCACGTGCCCCTGCACGATGTGCCCGCCGAGGCGCGCGCCCACCGCGGTGGGGCGCTCGAGGTTGACCCGGGAGCCGACACCGAGCGCGCCCAGGCTGGAGCGGTTCAGCGTCTCGGCCATGACGTCGGCGGTGAACTCGTCGCCCTCGTGGTCGACGACGGTGAGACAGACCCCGTTCACGGCGATGGAGTCGCCATGCTGCGCGCCCTCGGTCACGATGGGGCCGCGGAGCCGGAAACGGGAGGCGTCGCCGAGATTCTCGACGGCGGTGACCTCACCCAGCTCTTCGACGATTCCGGTGAACACTTCCCGGGTCCTCCTGCCTCATGGGGCACGGACTCCGGGGCCTGTCGAAGACGACAGAATGAACGGGAAGACAGCTCCGGGACGACGCCGAACAGGGACCCGTCCGCATACGGACGAGCCCAGATACGGCGACGCGCATGAGAGCATGCCCGCCCGCCGCGCACTGCCTCCCATCCGGACTTTAACCGTCGGTCCAGGAATTTCACCTGGTCAACCGGCCGCTGGAAGCGACCGGGTCGCGGACTGTAACCGCCGGTTCGGACTTTCACCGACCCCGGAGTGCGCTGCTTCTGGTACAGGGCCAGTGTGCCACGGCCGGTAGGGGTCCATGCGGGTGAATGGTGTGGAGTGACTCACAGGCCGCTCCCCGAGCTCCCTGGCGATATTGGTCCGGACCATTGACCGCACTGGTCTAGTCCTTTTAGGGTGCGGGCGGGCCCGGCGGCGGTGACGACGGCCCTTGCCCGCCGCCGGGCCGCCCAACCCCCGCGAGGCGGGCGGCAACCGCCGACAGGCCTGGAGGCCGTGTCCGCGACGTCACGCCCGCGTCGCGACGCCCGGCAGGTCCGGGGCGAACAGCTCGTCCTGGGCCCGGTCCCGGGCCGTCAGCAGGGCGCCGCGCAGGACAGCGGCGCCACCGAGGCGGCCGGCCCGGACCTCGGTGACCAGCGGCGACAACCGGCGGAGCCGCTCGCCGACACGCTCGGCGAGCACCGCTCCCCCGGCCTGCCCGATCTCCCCGCCGAGGACGACGCAGCCCGGGTCGAGGATGGAGACCACGGAGGCGGCGCCGATGGCGATCCGGTCGGCGAGGGCGTCGAGGAAGCGCTCGGCGGGGCCGGTCCCGGCCCTTCCCCCGGGCGGCTCCGTCACCCGCGCCACGGCCTCGCGCACCACCACCGCCACGCCCGGCCCGTCCGCCCGCTCCGCCCCCGGCAGACCGTGCTCCCCCGCCAGCCGGGCGATCGCCGCCGCTCCGGCCAGGGAGTGGAAGCCGCCGTCGCAGTCCGTCGCCGACGGCAGGGTCACCGTGCCCGGGACCGGCAGGAAGCCGATCTCGCCCGTGCCGCCGGAGGCACCGCGGCGCAGGGTGCCCTCCAGGACGACCGCGGCGCCGACGCCATGGCCGAGCCAGAGCAGGACGAAGGTGTCCCGGTCACGGGCGGCGCCCTCGCGCTGCTCGGCCAGGGCGGCCAGATTGGTCTCGTTCTCCACGGTCACCCGGGCCCCGGGCAGCCGTTCCTGGAGGGCCGCGGCGAGCCGGCGGTGCCAGGCAGGCAGTCCGCCGGAGTCGCGGAGGTCGCCGGTGGCGGGGTCGACGAGACCCGGCGCCCCGATTCCGACGGTGTGAAGCCGCCGGCCACCGGCCTCCTTGACCGTCCGCTCCACCACCGTCACCGCCTGCTCCACGGCCGGCCCGGTCCCGGTGTCACCGCCGATGGGCACCGAACCCTCGGCCAGCACGCGGCCCACGAGATCGGAGACCAGCACGAAGACACCCTCGGTGCGCACATCGAGCGCGGCCAGGTGGGCGCGGTCGGCGACTATGCCGTACAGCCGGGCGTTCGGGCCGCGGCGCTGCTCGCCGGACTCCCCCACCACCGTGATCAGACCGGAGGCGCTGAGCCGCTCGACGAGGTCGGCGACCGTGGGCCGGGACAGTCCGGTGAGCTGCTTCAACTGCCCTGCCGTCAGCGGGCCTTCCCGTTGCAGCAGACGCAGGGCGAGCCGGTCGTTGATGGCCCGGGCGGTGCTCGGTGATGCGGGCATGACGGGCATCCTCCCAGACGGGCGCGGCCGGGCTGTCCACTATCTATCAGGCAGGGTCCCTGATAGTTTACGGCGATGCGGCGACGGCGCCGCGGGCAATCCCGGGGAGGGGCTGGAACATGGGTGACGTGAGCCATGCGCATGACGAGGTGAGACGCGCCCGGTACGCCGTGGCGGCCGTGTTCGCCGTGCACGGCGCCGTGACCGGTTCCTTCGCCACCCGGGTGCCCTGGGTGCAGGAGCATGCCTCCCTGAGCGCGGGACAGCTCGGCTTCGCCCTGGCGTTCACGGCGTTCGGCGCCTCGTGCGCGATGCCGCTGGCGGGCCGGATCAGCCACTCCTTCGGCAGCCGCACGGCACTGCGCGGGCTGCTCGCGCTGTGGACGCTGTCGCTGATCCTGCCGGCTCTCGCGCCGAACATGTACACGCTGTGCCTGGCGATGTTCGCCTACGGCGCGAGCGCGGGCATGGCCGACGTCGCGATGAACGCCCTGGGTGTCGAGGTGGAGCGGCTGCTCGGCAAGTCGATCATGTCGGGTCTGCACGGCATGTGGAGCGCGGGCGCCCTGATCGGCTCGGCGGCCGGCACGCTCGCCGCGCACCTGGGCGCCGACGCGCGCGTGCACTTCGCGCTGGCCTCGGCCGTCCTCACCGTGCTCGGCCTGGTGGTCTGCTCGGGGGTGCTGGACGTGCAGCCCGCCGAGGACGAGGAGCCGCCGCCGCGGTTCGCGCTGCCGCCCCGCTCGGCGCTGCTGATCGGTACGGTCGGGTTCTGCGCGGTGTTCGCGGAGGGGGCGAGCCTGGACTGGTCGGCGGTGTTCCTGCGGCACCGGCTGGACAGCTCGGCCGGGGTCGCGGCCGCCTGCACGACCGGGTTCATGCTGACCATGGCGGTGGCCCGGATCGCCGGGGACGCGGTGGTGAACCGCTTCGGAGCGGTCCGCACCGTGCGGGCCGGCGGTGTGCTGGCCGGGCTCGGCGGCCTGCTGATCGTCCTCGCCGGGCATCCGGCGCTGGCGATGACCGGGTTCGCGCTGATGGGGCTCGGCATCGCGGTCGTCGTACCGCTGTGCTTCGCGGCGGCCGGGCACGCCGGCCCGAACCCCAGTCAGGCCATCGCGGGCGTGGCGACCATCACGTACACCTCGGGGCTGGTCGCGCCCAGCCTGATCGGCGGGGTGGCGCAGGCGACCAGCCTGATGGTCTCGTTCTGCGTGGTGACGGTGCTGGCCTGCGGTCTCGCGGTGTTCGCCGGTGTGCTGCGCACCGCCGAGCGCGGCGGCCGCACCGAGGTCAGTCCGCGGGTCGCAGAAGTTCCCGGCCCACGGCCCTGAAGGCGTCGCTCCACGGCGCGGGGCGCAGCGTCGTCGCGTCCAGCCGGACCAGGACCCGGGTGCCGCGCGCGTAGGTCTGCGCGCCGTCGGCCGAGCAGAAGCGGAAACCGTAGGTGAGGCCCGTGGTGCCGAGCCGCTCCAGCCAGAGGTGGACGGCGTAGGTGCCCGGGCGGGTCACCGGTGCCTCGTAGCCGATGCTCAGTTCGCGGACGGCGTTGCAGGCGTCGCCGGCGGCGTGCCAGTCGCCGTCGAAGCGGACGCCGTGCTCGTTCCACAGCTCGGTCCAGGCGCGCTCGACCATCAGCGGGTAGCGGGCGTTGTGGAGCAGACCGAGGGCGTCCAGGTCGTCGAAGTGGACGGTGACGGGGATCAGCCGGCCGTGGGCGACGGCGGGGGCGATCGGGGCTTCGGCGGTCACGGAGGTGCTCCTGGGCGGTGAGACGGTGACGACGCGGACGGCACGGACGGCACGGACGGCACGGACCACTCCATACTAAGCGACCGCTCAGAAAGGCCGTCCCGTCACCGCAGGTCAGCCCCCTGAACGCGGTCCATGTGCGGGGCCGGGTGCACGGGAAGCCGCCAGGTACCCCCGACAATGGTCTGGAACAGTCTTCACGTACAGAGAAAGCGAAACCCCACCATGGACCTCGGCGTGCGCTGGAAGCTGCACGGTGACGGGCGCACGCCCGCACCCGGAGCGGTGGTACGCCCCGACGAAAGGCTCTCCTGGCCGCGCACGGTGGGCCTGGGCGCCCAGCACGTCGTGGCGATGTTCGGAGCCTCCTTCGTGGCCCCCGTGCTCATGGGCCTGAACCCCAACCTGGCGATCATGATGTCGGGCGTGGCGACCGTGATCTTCCTGCTCGCCACCCGGGGCCGGGTCCCGAGCTACCTGGGCTGCTCCCTCTCCTTCGTCGGCGTGGCCGCGGTCATCCGGGCACAGGGCGGCACGAGCGCCACCGTGACCGGCGCGGTCCTGGTGGTCGCCGCCGTGCTGTTCCTGGTGGGCCTCGCGGTGCAGCGCTTCGGCGCGCGGATCATCCACGCCGCCATGCCGCCGATCGTCACCGGCGCGGTCGTGATGCTGATCGGCTTCAACCTGGCTCCGGTGACCGCGTCGACGTACTGGCCGCAGGACCAGTGGACGGCCCTGCTGGTGATGCTGTTCACCGGACTGGCGGTCGTCTGTCTGCGCGGTTTCTGGTCCCGGATCGCGATCTTCCTGGGACTGGTCTTCGGATACGGGATCTCCTGGGCCTTCGACCGCGTCTTCGGGAAGATCCACTCGGCGGACGCGAGCGGCAAGCTGACCGACCACTGGCGGCTGGACCTCTCCGGCGTCTCCAAGGCCGACTGGATCGGCCTGCCGTCCTTCCACGGACCCTCGTTCCAGTGGTCGGCGATCCTGGTCGCCCTGCCGGTCGTCATCGCGCTGATCGCGGAGAACGCGGGGCACGTCAAGGCGGTCGGGGAGATGACCGGCGATCCGCTGGACGACAAGCTCGGCACGGCGATCTCCGCGGACGGCGTCGGCTCGATGCTGTCGACGGCCGTGGGCGGCCCGCCCACCACCACGTACTCCGAGAACATCGGCGTGATGGCCGCGACCCGCGTCTACTCCACCGCCGCCTACTGGGCCGCGGCCTGCTTCGCCCTGCTCTTCGGCGTCTGCCCGAAGTTCGGCGCGGTCGTCGCCGCGATCCCGGGCGGGGTGCTCGGCGGCATCACCGTCATCCTCTACGGCATGATCGGCCTGCTCGGCGCGCAGATCTGGATCAACGCCAAGGTCGACCTGCGCAACCCGCTGAACCTGGTGCCGGCCGCCGCGGGCATCATCATCGGCGTCGGCAACGTCACCATGAAGTTCACCGACACCTTCTCGCTCAGCGGCATCGCGCTCGGCACCCTGGTCGTCATCACCGGCTACCACGCGCTGCGCGCCTTCGCGCCCGCCCATCTCAAGACGCAGGAGCCGCTGCTGGACGAGGGCACGTCCACCTACGACGAGAACGGTCAGCGCGCCGAGCCGTAGGCGGGCCTCCGCCCGCTCCGCGTTCCCCCGTTCCGGGGAAGCACCGGGCCGGTCGGCACGCGGGCCGGCCCGGTGCTGCGACCCTTCCCCCATGGCGCAGCCGGAACACCTCACCGCTCCCGTCGACGCCGTCCTGGCCCGGATGCGCGCCCTCGACGCGGAGCTGCCCGAGCGGGACGGGGTGGCCGTGTTCAACCGCGTCTACCTCGCCGTCACCGAGGAGGTCGGCCGGCGCCTGGACGCCGGGGTGTTCGCGGACCGGCGGGCGGCGGCCACGCTGGACGTACGGTTCGCCGAGCGGTACCTGGCGGCGGTCGACAGCGCGGACCGGGACCGCCGTCCGCCCGCCTGCTGGCGGCCCCTGTTCCAGTTCCGCCGCCACCCCGGGGTACGGCCGCTGCAGTTCGCGCTCGCGGGCATCAACGCGCACATCGGGCACGACCTGGCGCTCGCCGTGGTGGACGCCTGCCGCGCGCTCGGCTGCGAACCGGCCGATCTGGAGGACGAGTTCGACCGCGTGGGCGACCTCCTCGCCTCGCTGGAGGAACGCATCCGCGAGGATCTGATGCCGGGTCCCGACCTGCTCCAGCTCGCCGACCCGATCACCCATCTGCTGGGTTCCTGGAGCCTGGAGCGGGCGCGGGACGCGACCTGGGCGGCGGCCCGGGCGCTGTGGGCGCTGCGCCGCTGCGGGGACCTCGCCGGGGAGTTCACCGAACGGCTGGACGCGGCGGTCGGCTTCGCGGGGCGGATGCTGCTGACTCCGTGCGGCGACCGACCCGGGGCGTTCCGGCCAACCTCCGCCGGGTCGCCTGGAACTCCTCGGCGATCTCTGTAGGTTGAACCCGAGACCGACCGCGAAGGAGTTCACGCCACATGGCTACCCGGCTGGGCCTCGGCCTCCCGCAGAACCGGCAGTACGACCTCGGCAGGGACGTGCCCGACGTGGCACGGACGGCGGAGCGGATCGGATACGACAGCCTCTGGGTGTACGAGCGCGCCCTGTTCCCGGAACCCGCCGGCCAGGGCCTGTACGGCATTCCGGGGCTCCCCTGGCCCGACTCCTACCGCGGCGTCGCCGAGCCGCTGGTCACCCTGACCCTCGCCGCGGCCGCCACCGAACGCGTAGAGCTCGGCTCCAGCGTGCTGGTCGCGCCGCTGCACCTGCCCTTCCAGCTCGCCAGGTCCCTCGCCACGCTGGACGCGGCGAGCGGGGGCCGGGTGCTCGCCGGATTCGGCACCGGCTGGTCCCACGACGAGTACGCGGCGGCGGGCGTCCGGCCCTTCGAGGAGCGCGGGCAGGTGCTGGACGAGCTGATCGACGTGTGCCGGGCGGTGTGGGGCCCGGACCCGGTGGTGCACGAGGGCCGCGTCTCCCGGATCTCCTCGGCGGTGGTCGGCCCCAAGCCGGCCCGGCCGATCCCGATCCTGCTCGCGGCGAGCGGCAGGCGCGCGCAGCGGCGTCTGGTGGACCACGCCGACGGCTGGCTCCCGGTGGGCATGGGCGTCGAGCAGATCGCCGCCCAGTGGGCCGAGTTGCAGGACCTGGCCGCCGAGCGCGGCCGCAAGGAGCCGATCCGGACCGTGCTGCGGGTCAACGCGGTGTACTCGGCCAAGCCCCACGAGGGCGACGGCCGGCGGCCGTTCCAGGGTGACGCCGGCCAGATCGCCGAGGACCTGGCCCGGCACGCCGAGATCGGCCTGGACGAGATCCTCGTCGACCTGCAGAGCACTCCGCGCGACGCCCAGGAACTCAAGGACGTCGCCGCCGAGGTGTTCGAGAAGGCGCGGGCGGCCGGAGTCTGAGTCCGGCCGCCCGCGCCTCGGTCTCTTCCCTCGGCCCCGGTCAGTCCTCGGGCAGCTCCACCGGGGCGATCTCGTCGTAGACGTCGCCGGGGCCCGGGTTGGTCGGGTCGGTCTCGCCGCCGAAGTGGCGCATGACGCCCCAGACCGCGTTCAGCGCGGTCTGGATCGCGCCCTCGGCCCAGCCGGCCGTCCAGGAGATGTCGTCACCGGCGAGGAAGATGCCCCGCTTGTCCTCGGGCAGCCGGTCCTGCATGAAGTGCGTGAACAGGCGCCGCTGGTAGCGGTAGTGGCCGGGCAGGTTGGCCTTGAACGCGCCCATGAAGTAGGGCTCGTTCTCCCAGGAGACGGTCACCGGGTTGCCGATGATGTGCTTCCTGATGTCGACCTTCGGGTAGATCTCGCCGAGCGACTTCAGCATGACCTCCATCCGCTCGTTCGCGGACAGCGGCAGCCACTTCAGGCTGTCGTCGCACCAGGTGTACGACAGGCAGATCACGGCCGGCTTGTCCGGGCCGTCGTCGAGCAGGTAGGTGCCGCGGGTCATCCGGTCGGTGAGCGTCATCGACATGACGTCCCGGCCGGTCGGGTTGCCCTCGTCGTCGACGGCCTTGTCGAGCCAGAACGGCCTGTCCACGGGCACGAAGAGCTTGCTGGACTCCATGTAGTGGGTGCGCTCGATGGCGGTCCAGTGGTCGATCGGGAACAGCGAGTCGTCGCAGGCGATCTTGGACAGCAGCATCCAGGACTGGGCGGTGAAGATCGCCGCCTGGTACGTGCGGATGTCGCCGTTCGCGTCCGTCACGGTGATCCGGTTGCCCGAGGTGCGGTGCAGCCGGGTCACGGCGGGGCGGGGCTCGCCGTCCACGTGCAGCGACTTCAGCGAGGTGCCGTACGGCCAGTGGACGATCTTCTCCGGCTCGCGCTCCCACAGCCGGAGCGGAAGCTGCTGGGAGCCGCCGACGATGCCGCGGTGGTGGTCGTCGGCCTCGGTGTAGACGACGCGCAGGATCTCCAGGATGGAGTTCGGGAAGTCGGTGTCCCAGCCACCGGTGCCGAAGCCGACCTGGCCGAAGATCTCGCGGTGCCGGAAGGACTTGAAGGCCTCGGAGTCGCAGAGGAAGCCGTAGAAGGTCTGGTTGTCGAGCTTCTCGACCAGCCGGGCCCAGATCTCGCGGATGCGCGGCACGTCCCGCTCGCGCAGCGCGCGGTTCATGTCGGAGAAGTCGGCGCCCTCCTCCAGGCACTTGTTCCAGGCGTCGGCGACGTCCCGGTACACCTGGGGCAGGTCGTCGACGGTCTCGGCGTAGTGCGACTCGCCCTTGAGGTCCACGACGGTGGACGGGGTGGCCTCGGCGAGCGGGTTCGGGAACGGCCTGGTCTCGAGGTCCACCAGGTCGATGTAGTGCTGCAGCGCGGTGGAGGACGGCGGGAAGCGCATCGCGCCCATCTCGGCGGTCAGCGACTCGTCGCAGCCCTCGAAGCCGATCGTGCGCAGCCTGCCGCCGAGTTGGTCGGCCTCGTAGACGACGGGCTTGAGGCCCATCTTCATCAGCTCGTAGGCGGCCACCACACCGGACAGACCGCCGCCGATGACGGCGACCTCGGTGCCGTGCTCGGTCGCCGGGACCTGGCCCAGGCCCGCCGGGTGCGCGAGGAAGTCGTCGTAGGCGTAGGGGAAGTCCGGCCCGAACATGGTGATCGGCGGCTGCTGCTCGTCTGCGTGCTCGACGGCGTTGGGCACGGTGGACGTCATGGGGTACGGACTCCTTGCGCGGGGGTGGTTCTGGGGGAAGCTCTGGGGTCAGACGAGGGACCGGTACAGACCGGGGCGGCGGTCCTTCAGGTACGGGTTGGCCTCGCGGGAGGCGGCCAGGAAGCCCGGGTCGGCGTCGGCGAGGACCAGTTGCTCCTCGCGGCCGGCGCGGGTGCGGGCGACGCCGTCGGGGCCGGCCAGGACGGACAGGCCCACGAACTCGAACTCCCCCTCGTGGCCCGCCCGGTTGACGTACGCCACGTACATCTGGTTCTCCCAGGCCCGCACCGGCACCAGGGACTCGGCGACGAACTGGAAGGGGTGCATCTGCGCCGTCGGCACGACGAGGAGGTCGGTGCCGGCCAGGGCGTGCGCCCGTACGTTCTCCGGGAACTCGACGTCGTAGCAGATCATCAGGCCCACGGTCAGCCCGTTCAGCTCGGCCTGGACGACCGGCTGCTCGCCGGGCGTGAAGTGGTCCCGCTCGAAGCAGCCGAAGAGGTGGGTCTTGCGGTAGTTCGCGAGCCGGGTGCCGTCGGCGGAGATCAGCTGGGCGGAGTTGTACACGGTCCCGCCGTCGCGCTCGGGGTAGCCGTAGGCGATCGCGAGCGCGTGCCGGCCGGCGATCTCGGCGATCGCTTCCGCGGAGTCGCCGTCGGCGGGCTCGGCGAGACGGGCGATGCCGTCGCCGATCGCGTACCCGGTGAGGAACATCTCCGGCGCGGCCAGCAGCGCGGCGCCCCCGGCGGCGGCCCGGCCCGCGGCCTCGTCGAGGACCTTGAGGTTCTCGGCGATCGAGCCGGGGCGGCCGGAGCTCTGGAGCAGGGCGGTGCGCATGCGTGTCCTCACCGGGAAGGAGGTCGGGGGGCCAGTTAGAAGGTACGGTCGGCGCGCTCGGCCGGACAAGAAGGAGCCGTTGCGCGCCGGTACGCGGTTCGTTGCGTGGCAAGCGGGTCCGACGGCGATTCGTTGCGCGCCCCGCGGGGGAGCCCTCGTACGCCCTGGGACACAGGTCACGGCGGTGTCCGCCCGCCGGACGGGGGAGGCCGGACGCCGCCTCGGGAGCGATGTGCGCGAGGGCGCGCCGCCGCGAGAGTGGTGGGCGTCCGGTTCACACGTCCGGTCTGCGGAAAGGACCGTCATGCAGCGTCGTACGAGGATCGCCGCCGTCACCGCCGCCCTGCTGATCACCGCCGGGGTGGCCGGATCGGCGACGGCCTCCGGTCAGGGGCCGGGGCGGCACCACCGCCACGAGGCCGCCGCACTCACCGGCACGGCCAAGCTGTACCGGTCGGCCGGGGACGACATCACCTTCTCCTTCGACGCGCACCTCGCGGCGAAGGACACGAAGAACCCGGCGAAGGCCACCGGCACCTTCCGGTTCAGTCACTACCTGCACGGCAAGGGCGCCTGGGCCAGGGCGAGGGTCGACTGTCTGGTCACCGGCGGAAAGGTCGCCGTCGTCTCCGGGGTGATCACCGACTCGGACCTGCCGGGTGCCAAGGGCACGCGGGTCGGCGTCACCGTCCACGATCTCGGCGGGCACGACCGGCTGGGTTACAGCTGGGCGGCGACGAAGGACATCGGGCCGAAGAACCTGCCCAGGTGCGTCTCGTCGGCGCCGTTCGAGAAGGTGCGGCAGGGCACGGGCGACTTCCACGTCGTGCCGTGGCGGCCCGCGCTCTAGAGCCGGCGCAGCCGCTCCACGATCTCCCTGAGCAGTTCCGGATCGGCGGCGGGGCCGGTGACGGGGTGGCGGCCCGGCTCGTCGATCCGGACCAGGCCGGCCTCGGCCAGGTCGCCGAGCAGGACACGGACGACGGTCAGCGGCAGGTCGGCGTCCGCCGCCAGCTCGGCCACGGGGCGCGGGCCCCGCCGGACCAGTTCGAGCAGGGCCGCCGGGGCATGGTCGAGCACCGGCGGGACCGCGCCGTCCGGCTCCGCCGCGGTGACCCGGGACATCAGGTCGACGGTGTGCCGGTCCGAGGGGCGGGTGCGGCCCCGGGTCACGGTGTAGGGGCGGACCATCGACCCGGTCTCGTCCTCGTACCAGTGCTCGTCGCTCACCGCGGGGTCAGGGGGCCGAGCGGGTGGCGGCGTCCAGGTGGCGGCCGAGGCGGCGGACCAGCAGGGCCATCTCGTGGGCGAGCTGTCCGACGTCGGTGCCCGACTCGCTCAGCACGGCGAGCCGGCTGCCGTGGCCGGCCGGGGTGACGAAGAGGTAGGCGTCCTCCAGCATGACCATCGTCTGCCGCACCTCGCCCGCCTCGAACCGTTCCCCCACGGAGCGGGCCAGCCCGTGGAAGCCGGAGCAGACGGCGGCCAGGTGCTCCATGTCCCGGCCCGGCATGCCCTCCGAGCAGCTCAGGGCCAGGCCGTCGGCGGTGAGCAGCACGGCCTGGCGGACATGGTCGGTGCGGGCCACCAGGTCGTCCAGCAGCCAGCCGAGACCGGTGCCGGGGGCACCGGCCGGCGTGGCCGGGGTCGCGGGGGTCTGGTCGTCACCGTGCATCGTCGGTGTCCGTCCCTTCGTCGGCGTGGGTGTGCGCTGCGTCCGGTTCACGGGTGGCCGCCGCGTCCGGTTCACGGGTGGCCGCGGGCAGTCCCCTGCGGCCACGGTCCAGACCGCGCTGGAAGGCACCGAAGATCGCCCGCATCTCTTCGGCATCGACCTCACGCACCGGGCCGCGGCCTTGCGGCTGAGGCTCGTCCCGCAACTCCCGGACGAGGGAGGCCTGACGGGTCCGGGTGGGGAGGGCGGGGGTGCCTTGCGGCGTGGGAGGGGCGGGGAGCTGGGCGGAGGCTGGGGCGTCCGGGGTGGGGGCAGCGAGGGCGCCGTACGGCTCGGAGGCCGGCGACGGGGTGGTCCGCCTCCGGAACGGCAGCTCGGGGGCGGGGGTGCCGTGCGGCACGGGGGCAGCGGGGAGCTGATCGGGTGCGGGGGCACCCTGCGGCTCGGGGGTGGGGGTGCCGTGCGGCGCCGGGGTGGCGGGGAGCTGGGCGGAGGCTGGGGCGTCCGGGGTGGGGGCAGCGAGGGCGCCGTACGGCTCGGAGGCCGGCGACGGGGTGGTCCGCCTCCGGAACGGCAGCTCGGGGGCGGGGGTGCCGTGCGGTGCGGGGGC
This sequence comes from Streptomyces sp. NPDC005706, assembly GCF_040631045.1. Classification (NCBI taxonomy): domain Bacteria; kingdom Bacillati; phylum Actinomycetota; class Actinomycetes; order Kitasatosporales; family Streptomycetaceae; genus Streptomyces; species Streptomyces sp. NPDC005706. The sequence goes on from NZ_JBEXYS010000004.1 coordinate 83,678, forward strand.
GCCCTGCGGCTCTGGGGTGGGGGTGCCGTGCGGCGCGGGGGCGGTGAGGGCGGGGTCGGCCGCGGGCGAGCCCTGCGGCACGGGGGCCGGCCGGGGGGTGCTCCGCGTCCGGGACGGCAGCACGGGGGCCGCGGCGCCCCGCGGTCCCTGGGCGAGGGTGCCGTGCGACGCGAGCGCGTCGGGGTCGGGGTCGGGGTGGGCCGTGGGCGCCCCCTGCGGCTCGGGGGCGGCATGGGGCGCGGGAGCAGCGGGTGCGGCCTGGGGTGCGGGCGCCGGCGCGGGGGTGCTCCGCGTCCGGGACGGCAGTTCCGGTGCCGGGGCCGCACCGGACTGCGGTGTCAGTACCGCGGCCGCACCGGACTGCGGTGCCGGTGTCGGGGACGTGCCGGAGGGCGGTTCCGGTGCCGGGGTCGCGGCGGGTGTGCGTGGGTGCTGTGCCCGCGTCTCCGCCGGTTCCGCGTCCGCCAGTACCGCCGGAGGCAGCAGCACCACCGCCGTCGTACCCCCGTAGGGCGAATCCCTGAGGCTCACCTCGATGCCGTGCCGGGCGGCGAGGCGGCCGACGACGTACAGGCCGAGGCGGTCGTGCCGGGTGGGGTCGAAGGCGTCGGGGTCGGTGAGGGTGCGGTGCGCCTCGGCGCGCTGCTCCGCGTCGAGGCCGAGCCCGCGGTCGTCGATCTCCAGCACGAACCCGCCACCGACCCGCCCGGGCCGCAGCGTGACCTGGGTGTGCGGCGGTGAGAAGACCGCCGCGTTCTCCAGCAGCTCGGCGAGGAGGTGCACTACGTCGGCGACCGCTTCGGCCGCGATGCCCACCTCGGGCATCGGCGGTACCACCACGCGCGTGTAGTCCTCGATCTCGCTCACCGCCGACGCGACCACGTCGGCCACGGGCACGGGCCGGCGCCAGCGGCGGCCGGGCGCCGCGCCGGAGAGGATGATCAGGCTCTCCGCGTGCCGGCGCATCCGGGTGGTCAGGTGATCGATGCGGAACAGCTGGCGCAGGACCTCCGGGTCGTCGGTCCGCCGCTCCAGCGTGTCGACGAGCTTGAGCTGGCGGTGCACCAGTGCCTGGTTGCGCCGCGCGATGGTGAGCAGCACCGCGAAAAGACCCCGGCGCAGGCCGGCCTGTCTGACGGCGGCCTCCACGGCGGCCAGGCGCGCGGTGTTGAAGGACCGGCCGACCTGGCCGATCTCGTCGTCGCGGACCTCGTCGGCGGCGAGCGGGGGCGCCTCGGCGAGCGCGTCCACCTCCTCACCCGCGCTCAACCGCCGCATGACATCGGGGAGTTGCCGCACGCTGAGGACGTCGGCCGCGTCCCGGAGCGTCTCCAGACGGCGGGAGACGCGCCGCGCTCCGCGCACCGCGAGCCACAGTGACAGCGCCACGGCGGCCAGCCCGGCCGCTCCGACGACGGCGGCCTTCGTCAGCTCGTGGTAGGCGAAGGCCCGGCCGCGCGCGGCGGAGTTCTCGGCGGAGCGGGTGCACAGCAGCATGTAGCGCTTGACGGCCCGGTCGGTGGCCGACCGCCAGGTGTCCGCCGCGACGGCCCGCCCCGCCCCCGCGGCGCCGGCCCGCAGCAGCGCGTCCTCGCCGCGCACCAGCGCGCGGTGCGGCTCGGCGCGCCGGAATTCCTCGAACAGGCGCCGCGAGTCGGCGGGCAGGTCCGGTACGTACGTCCGCTCGAAGACCCGCCGGTCCTCGACGGCCGCGGTCAGGGTGGCGTACTGCCGGTCGGTCAACGTGCCCGCCGCCCGCGCCCCGGCGACCAGGGCGTCCTCCCGGGACACGAACTCCCGCACCCGCACCAGCTCGATGACGACCTGCGACTCCCGGGCGAGCTGCCCGGCCTGGAGGGCGGTGAGCGTGGACTGGACGTCGAAGCCGGGCTCGACGAGCCCGCCGTACTCCTCGACCGCCCGGTCCCAGGTGACCCGCCGGGTCAGTACGCGTTCGCGCAGGCCCTCCAGCTTCCCGGTGGCCGCGACCATGGCGTCCACGGCCTGCCGCTGCCGGCCGGTGAGCCGGCCACGGTCGCCGTCGCGGACCGCCCGCCGCATGGCCTCGACGGCCCGGTCGGTGCGGCGCTGCTGTCCGAGCAGGTCGCCGGCGACGGCCGCGTCGAGGCCGGCGCCCAGGTAGGCCGCGGACATCCGGCGTTCGATCTGGATCTGACCCACCGCGGTGTCCACCGGAGTCCCGAAGTCCTCGTACACCCCCTGGAGGCGGACGAGCGCGCGCAGTTCGGCGGTGACGGACACCATGGTGAAGCTCCACAGGCCCATCAGCGCGACGGCCGGGGCCAGGGCGAGCGCCACGATCCGTGTGCGGACGGTGGTGGGACGGCCGACGGGCCAGCGCATGGGTTACCTGCCGGTGTTACCAGTCAGTAGAAAGTCCGGCACAACCTACGGGATGGCCATCAGGACCGCAATGGTGACCTGCGGTAACCCGGGTCACCTCCGGGAGCTCCCCGGGATGGCCGCCCATGCGAAGCGGGGACCTAGCCCGGAGCCCCCGAGGAGAAGCGGCGCAGCAGCGGTGACAGCACCAGCACCGACTTGGTCCGCTCCACGAACGGCTCGCCGGCGATGCGCTCCAGGACCCGCTCGAAGTGGCGCATGTCGGAGGCGAAGACCTGGACGACCGCGTCCGCGTCGCCCGTGACGGTCGACGCGGCCACGACCTCCTGGTAGCGCTCCAGGCCCCGCTGGATGGTCTCCGGCGAGGTGTTGCGCCGGCAGTAGATCTCGACGAACCCCTCGGTCTCCCAGCCGAGCGCCGCCGGGTCCACCCGGACGGTGAACCCGGTGATGGCTCCGGTGGCCCGCAGCCGGTCCACGCGCCGTTTGACGGCGGGTGCGGACAGGCCGACGAGCTGCCCGATGTCCGCGTAGGAGCGGCGTGCGTCCTCGGCGAGGGCGTGCACGATGCGTTCGTCGAGATCGTTCAGCACGGGGGGTGGTTCATTTCTCCGGTTCGGTCACTTCTCCGTCGCCACCGCGACGTCCTCGGCGGTCGCGAGACGGGAACGGCGGTAGCCGTACCCGAAGTAGAACACGAGCCCGACCGCCATCCAGACACCAAAGACCACCCAGGTGACGGCGGACAGGCTCCCCATCATCCAGACGCAGAAGGCGAAGCCCAGCGCGGGCAGCACCGGCGACAGCGGGACGCGGAAGGTGCGCGGCATGTCCGGGCGGGTCCGGCGCAGCACCACCACGGCCACGTTGACCAGAGCGAAGGCGAACAGCGTGCCGATGCTGGTGGCGTCGGCCAGTTGGCCAAGCGGGACGGCGGCGGCGAGGACGCCGCAGAACAGCGACACGATCACCGTGTTGGCTCGGGGCGCGCCGGTCTTCGGGTGCACCCTGGCGAAGACCTTCGGCACCAGTCCGTCGCGGGACATGGCGAAGAGGATGCGGGTCTGGCCGTAGAGCACGGTCAGGACGACGCTCGCGATGGCGATGACGGCGCAGAAGGCCAGCAGGGTGGCCCAGAAGTCCTGCCCGGTGACGTCCCTCATGATCTGGGCGAGCGCGGCCTCGGAGTCGTTGAACCTCCGCCAGGGCCGCGCGCCGACGGCGACTGCCGCGACCAGCACGTACAGGGTGGTCACGATGACGAGGGACAGCATGATCGCGCGCGGCAGGTCCCGCTGGGCGTTCTTGGCCTCCTCACCGGCGGTGGAGGCGGCGTCGAAGCCGATGTACGAGAAGAACAGCGTGGCGCCGGCCGCGCTGACGCCCGCCATGCCGAGCGGCATGAAGTGGGCGTAGTTGCCGGACTTGAAGCCCATGAAGCCGATGGCGCAGAACAGGATCAGCGCGGCGATCTTCACGCACACCATGATCGTGTTGGCGCGCGCGGACTCCTTGGCGCCGCCGAGCAGGAAGGCCATCGCGAGGAGCACGACGATCAGGGCGGGCAGGTTGAAGACGCCGCCGTCGCCGGGCGGGGCGGACAGGGCGTCCGGGATGGTGACGCCGATGGTGCCGTCGAGCAGTTCGTTGAGGTACTCGCCCCAGCCGACGGCGACGGCGGCGACCGAGACGCCGTACTCCAGGAGCAGGCACCAGCCGCAGACCCAGGCGATCAGTTCGCCCATGGTTGCGTATGCGTACGAGTACGAGGAACCGGAGACCGGGATGGTGCCCGCCAGCTCGGCGTAGGACAGGGCCGAGAACAGCGCGGTGAGCCCGGCGATCACGAAGGAGAGGGTGACGGCCGGACCCGCCTTGGGTACGGCCTCACCGAGGACGACGAAGATGCCGGTGCCGAGGGTGGCGCCGATGCTGATCATGGTCAGCTGCCACAGCCCGAGGGACCGCCGCAGCGTCCCTCCCTCGCCCTGGCCGCCCTCCGCGACCAGGCGTTCCACTGGCTTGCGACGCATGAGGCGCGCGGCGACGCCCGGGGACGCGGGGGCGGCCGTTCTCTGGTCTTGCGGGGGTGCGCCTTGCTCGAGCACGCCTGGCTCCTTATCGCTGCCGGTCTGGACGGACGAGGACCGGCGGAAGCCCCTCGGGGCAGGAACCCGCCGAGCGGAGTCCCCGCCACGCCACCTACAGCGCAGCACCCTATGAGGCGCGGCTTCGCGGGCGTAATGCAGCAAGGTTGCGCATACCCGCATGATCATTGCGTTGATCGGGACCGGGTGCCCTTTTGTTGCGCCCGGACCGCGAACCGTTGCGCGGCGGCCCCGCAGGTCCCTTTTCTCACGCTTCCTCCGGCTCCCCCGGTCCGGCCGGGCGCGGAAGGTTCGCACCCGGCCGGTGCGTTCGCCGCGGACCTGCCCGCGGGCACGCCGACGGCCCCCGTCCGTCCCGGGAGCGGGATCGGCGGGGGCCGTACGGAAGGCGTGGTGGGGCCGGTTCCGGCAGGCGTGTCAGTTCCAGCTGGCGTGCAGCGGCTTGCCCTCGGCGTAGCCGGCGGCGCTCTGGATGCCGACGACGGCCTTCTCGGCGAACTCCTCCAGGGAGCCGGCGCCGGCGTAGGTGCAGGAGGAGCGGACGCCCGCGATGATCGAGTCGACCAGGTCCTCGACGCCCGGGCGGGCCGGGTCGAGGAACATGCGGGAGGTGGAGATGCCCTCCTCGAACAGTGTCTTGCGGGCGCGGTCGTAGGCGGACTCCTCCGAGGTGCGGTTGCGCACCGCGCGCGCGGAGGCCATGCCGAACGACTCCTTGTAGAGGCGCCCGTTCGCGTCCTGCTGGAGGTCGCCCGGGGACTCGTAGGTGCCGGCGAACCAGGAGCCGACCATCACGTTGGACGCGCCGGCCGCGAGGGCCATGGCCACGTCGCGCGGGTGCCGGACGCCGCCGTCGGCCCACACGTGCTTGCCGTACTTCCTCGCCTCGGCGGCGCACTCCAGGACCGCGGAGAACTGCGGCCGGCCCACGCCGGTCATCATCCGGGTCGTGCACATGGCACCGGGGCCGACACCGACCTTGATGATGTCCGCACCGGCGTCGATCAGGTCCTTGACGCCCTCGGCGGAGACGATGTTGCCCGCCGCGATCGGCACCTGCGGGTCGAGGGCGCGCACCAGCTTGATCGCGCTGATCATCGACTCCTGGTGGCCGTGCGCGGTGTCGATGACGAGCGTGTCCACGCCCGCGTCGAGGAGCTGCTTGGCCTTGCCGGCCACATCGCCGTTGATGCCGACGGCGGCGGCGACGCGCAGCCGGCCCTTCGCGTCCACGGCCGGGGTGTACAGCGTGGCCCGCAGCGCGCCCTTGCGGGTCAGGATGCCGGCGAGCCGCCCGTCCTTGTCCACGGCCGGGGCGTAGCGGCGGTTGTGCGTGTCGAGGGTGTTGAAGGCCTCGCGCGGGTCGATGTCGGCGTCCAGCAGCAGCAGGTCCTTGGACATGACCACTTCGAGCTGGGTGAAGCGGTCGACGCCGCTGAGGTCCGCGTCGGTGACGACGCCGACCGGCCGCTGCTCCTCGTCGACGACCACACCGGCGTTGTGCGCGCGCTTGGGCAGCAGGGCCAGGGCGTCGGCGACGGTCTGGTGCGGGGCCAGCACGATCGGGGTGTCCAGGACCAGGTGGCGGCTCTTGACCCAGGAGACGACGTCGGTGACCACGTCGATCGGGATGTCCTGCGGGATGACCACGAGGCCGCCGCGCCGGGCGACCGTCTCGGCCATGCGGCGGCCGGCGATGGCGGTCATGTTGGCGACGACGAGCGGGATGGTGGTACCCGTGCCGTCCGGCGAGCCGAGGTCCACGCCCTGACGCGAGCCCACCGCGGAGCGGCTCGGCACCATGAACACGTCGTCGTACGTCAGGTCGTACGCGGGCTGGATGTCATTGAGGAAACGCACGTGCCGCACATCCCAGTCGATCAGAGGTGACCCCCCGACGGGTGCGCCAGGGGGAAAAGAGCACGTACTTCATTGTCCCATGGCGGCCGCCCCGTCACGCCCCCACAGAACCTCCAGGCCCGTCGGAAGGGGTCCGGGAGGATCCTCCAAGCGCGAGGGCGACGGTCAGCGCCGGCATGACGCGCATGGCGTGCGAGAACACCTCCTGGGCGGTCTCCCACTCCTCCGGCCGTGCCTCCGCGTACGCCTGCCAGTCCCGGACGACGAGGAGCAGCCCCCGCCCCCCGGCCTCCTCGGGCCAGACGGACAGGTCGGACAGGGAGTCGGCCAGCGCGTCCCAGTTGCGGCCGAACCAGCCGGGCAGCGCCAGGGCCCGGGCGGTGCGGTCCATCAGGCCCGCCTTGTCCGTGACCCCGTCGAGGTCGAGGGCGACCACGAGCCGGCCCGTCAGGTCTTCGGTCATCTCAGCACCGCCCGGAACGAGTTGTAGTGATCATCGGTGTAGTAGATCTCCCCGTCCCGCCCGGTGACCAGCCGTCGCGCCCCGCGGTCCGGTGAACCCGGAGTGGGCACCGTGTACTCGTGGTAGTGACCGCGCGGCTGTTTCGGCAGATGTCCCTCGAAGTTCCCGAACACGACCCCGTCCCTGGCGTACGGGTAGGGGCCGCCCCTGTCGATGAGGGCGAGGGTCCTGCGCGCCTCGGCCGGCAGCCGCGACTCCTGGACGGTGTCCATGCCCCGGGCCCATTCCGGGGCGGACGCGCGCGTGTCCGCCGGCGCGGCTCCGCCGGTGCCCGAGCATCCGGTCAGCAGGACCGCCAGCGCCAGCAGCGCCCCCGCGAGCACGGCGGGAACGCACCGCGCCCCGGCGCGGAGGACGGGCCTCGGGGACGTGTGAGGGACGAACCGCGGCAGCAGCATGCCGCCGATGCTGTCACGGCCGTCCCATCGCGTCCGCACCACGACCCGCCGACGGGGCCGGCCGGTGCGCGGCAGCGCCTGGGCACCGTCGAACGCGCCCGGTTCCGTCGGCGCGCCGACAGGACGCGTCAGGGCCCGTCGGGGGGCGCTCGGGCCCGTCGGGATGCGTCAGCGCCCCCTGAGGTCCCTCAGCGCCCGTCGAAGTCCGTCAGCGCCCGTCGAGATCGTCAGGGCCCGGCTGACGTCCGCCAGCGCCCGTCGGCGTCGGCGTCGGGTCCGCCAATGCCCGGACAGGGCGCGTCAGTGCCCGTGGGCGTCCTTCCGGGCCCGTGGCGTCGGGGCCCGTCAGGGTCCGTCCGCGCCAGTGCCCGAACAGGGCGCGTCAGTGCCCGTCGGGGTCCTTCCGGGCCCATCGGGGTCCCTCCGGACCCGAGGGGGTCCTTCCGAGCCCGACGGCCTCGGGGTTCCGTCAGGGCCCCTAGGACCCGGAAGGGGCCCGTCAGTGCCCGTCCGGGTCCGCGCGGCCGAGCGTGGGCTTCGGCGCCGGGCCGGCCGTCATCAGGTAGTCGGCGGCCGAGGTGTCCGTGACCAGGCTGGTGACCAGCCCGGAGCGCAGCACCGCGTCGATCGCGGACGCCTTGCGCTGCCCGCCGGCGATCGCCACGACCTCCGGGATGCGGCGGAGCTGGTCAGCCTTGACCGTGATGCACCGCTCCCCCAGGTCCCGCCCGATCCGGCGCCCCTCGGCGTCGAACAGGTGGGCGGCCATCTCGGCGGCGACACCGAGCGAGGCGTAGTGCGCGCGCTCCTCGTCGCTGAGCATGTCGTGCACCGTCGAGATACCGGGCTCCCAGGAACCGATGGAGACACAGGCGACCGTGACCTTGTCGAAGTACTCGAAGGCCCGGGCGATACCCGTCTGGTTGCGCAGCGCGGCCGCGGTGGCCGCGTCCGGCAGCAGCATCGGCGCGTAGATGGGGTGGGCGTCGCCGCCCGACACCTGGGCGGCACGGCGCACGGCCTCCACCGAGCCGCGCTCGGAGGTCCCGGCGTCGTACACGCCCGTCAGCTGCACCACCGTGCACGGCGGCAGCCGGTCGAGCGCGGCCGCCATGTGAATGGTGGAGCGGCCCCAGGCCAGCCCGAGCACATCCCCCTCGTTGACGAGCTCGCCGAGCAGATCGGCGGCCACCTCGCCGAGGTTCTCGGGGTCGGGGGTCTCCTCGGCCTCGGCCGGGGACTCGACCACCACGGCGTGCCTCAGGCCGTAGCGGGCGCGGAGCGCGTCGGAGCGCTCGGCGTCCAGCTCGGCCGGCACACGGATCTCGATACGCACGAGATCCCGTTCGAGGGCCGTCTCCAGGACCCGGGCCACTTTGAAGCGGCTGACGCCGAACTCCTCCGCGATCTGGATCTTGGATTTGCCCTCGAGGTAGAAGCGGCGGGCCATGGCCGCCGCCTGCACCAGCTCAGCGGGTCCCATCCGCATGGCTGACCGGCCCGCCGACATACCCGACACGGCGATCTCCTCACTGCTGTTCACACTCTGGATTCGCCGTTCATCCTTGCAGATCCGGCGCGGCTGCTCCGCCCACATGGGCGGCGTTCACTCAAGCGTTCACGTAGCCGTGGCTCAGTGGCCGCATGCCCAGGACGCCTCGGCGCTAACGGAATCCGCCTGGGCGCGCAGCGCCCGCACCGCCTCCGCCGGGTCTTCGGCCCCGTACACGGCCGAGCCGGCCACGAAGACGTCCGCGCCCGCGTCCGCGCACCGCTCGATGGTCGAGGCCGAGACACCGCCGTCGACCTGCAGCCAGAGCTGGAGGCCGTGCTTGCCGATCAGCTCCCGGGTGCGGCGGATCTTCGGGAGCATGATGTCGAGGAAGGCCTGCCCGCCGAAGCCCGGTTCGACCGTCATGATCAGCAGCATGTCGAGTTCGGGCAGCAGATCCTCGTACGGCTCGATCGGCGTAGCGGGCTTCAGCGCCATGGAGGCGCGGGCGCCCTTGGCGCGGATCTCCCGGGCGAGCCGCACCGGCGCGGCGGCCGCCTCGACGTGGAAGGTGACCGACGAGGCCCCGGCCTCGACGTACCGCGGCGCCCAGCGATCGGGGTCCTCGATCATCAGATGGCAGTCCAGCGGGGTGCCCGTGGCACGGGCGAGGGACTCCACGACCGGCACGCCGAGCGTGAGGTTCGGGACGAAATGGTTGTCCATGACGTCGACATGGAGCCAGTCGGCTCCCTCGACCGCCTTGGCCTCGTCCGCAAGGCGGGCGAAGTCGGCGGACAGAATGCTGGGGTTGATCTGCGCGGCCATGACCCAAGCCTGCCATGCCGCCACGCCGGCCTGTAACGGCGGTCCGTGGAGGGGGTGCCCCGGCCACGGGCGGGTACCGGCCGGACGCGCGGTTCCCCGCGCGTCCGGGGGGGACGACGCCGGCCGGTGTCAGCCGGTGCGGCGGATCAGGGCCAGGTACATCGCGTCGGTGCCGTGCAGGTGCGGCCAGAGCTGTACGTCGGGTCCCTCGCCGAGCGCCGGGACGCCGGGCAGCAGGGGGCGGGCGTCGATCAGCTCGGTGTCCGGGCGCCTCTTGAGCACGTCGGTGACGACCGCCCGGGTCTCGGCGAGATGCGGTGAGCAGGTGGCGTAGCCGACCACTCCACCGACCCGTACCGAGTCCAGTGCGGTGCGGAGCAGGGCGCGCTGGAGCGGCCCGAAGGTGTCCAGGTCCTCCGGGCGGCGGCGCCACCGTGCCTCGGGGCGCCGGCGCAGGGCGCCGAGCCCGGTGCAGGGCACGTCCATCAGGACCCGGTCGAAGGAGCCGGCCCGCCACGGCGGCCGGGTCCCGTCGGCGGTGACGACCTGGTACGGGCCCGGGTTGCCCTGGAGGGCCCTGGCCACCAGTCCCGCCCGGTGCGGCTGCTTCTCGGCGGCCAGCAGCGCGGCCCCGCGTTCGGCGGCGAGGGCGGCCAGCAGGGCGGCCTTGCCGCCGGGACCGGCGCAGCCGTCGAGCCACGTGGTGTCGGGGCCGTCGAGCGGAGCGTTCGCGAGCGCCAGGGCGACCAGCTGGCTGCCCTCGTCCTGTACTCCGGCCCGCCCCTCGTGCACGGCCGGCACCGCGCCCGGCTCGCCGCCCTCGGCCAGCCGCACGGCGTACGGCGACCAGCGGCCCGGCACGGCGGCGTCCTCGCGCAGCAGTTCCTCGGTGTTGGCCCGGCCCGGCCGCGCGACGAGCGTGACCTCGGGCCGCTCGTTGTCGGCCGCCAGCAGTTCCTCGATGCCGGCCCGGCCGCCGCCGAGGGAGTCCCACAGCGCGGAGACGACCCAGCGGGGGTGCGAGTGCACGACGGCGAGATGGTCCTCGGGATCCTCGTCGTAAGGGGGAGCGACCTTCTCGATCCAGCCGTCGAGATCGTTCTGGGCCACCTTCCTCAGCACCGCGTTGACGAACTTGGCGCGCCCGTCCCCGAGCACCACCCGCGCCAGCTCCACGGAGGCGGACACGGCGGCGTGGGTCGGGATCCGGGTCCCGAGGAGCTGGTGCACGCCCAGGCTGAGCACGTCGAGCACCGGCGGGTCGACCTCGCGCAGCGGCCGGTCGACGCAGGCGGCGATGACAGCGTCGTAGGTGCCCTGCCGGCGCAGCGTCCCGTACACCAACTCCGTGGCGAGCGCGGCGTCCCGCGTCTCGAAGCCGCCCTTCTCGCGGGCCTTGCGCAGCAGCGGCGGCAGCACCAGGTTGGCGTACGCGTCCCGTTCGTCCACCGCGCGCAGCGCGTCGAAGGCCAGGATGCGGACGGGGTCCTTCTGGGGACGGCGGTAGGGCTTGGCGGGCCTGCGCGGCCGCTGGGACTGCTCGCTCACGAAAAAGGTGCTCCGGATGTGAAGAAGGGAGTGCGGTTCCCAGCGTACGTCGCCGCGGCCGGGCCCCCGCCGCTCGGGGCTCAGCCCCCGAGCGTCTCCCCCTCCGTGATGCGCGCCCCGCGCGCCCAGTCGGCGGCCCGCATCGGCTTCTTGCCCTGCGCCTGCACCCACAGCAGCTCGACGGCGTACGAGCCGGTGCCCACGTGCACGCTGTTCTTGCCTGCCGCGAGCTGTCCCGGGGCGAGGCCGGTGCGCTCGGGCACGGGCGTGACCTGGACGAGCTTGAGCCGCTCGCCGCGGAACGTGGTCCAGGCGCCGGGCGCGGGCGTGCAGCCGCGCACCACCCGGTCGACGCGGAGCGCCGGCGCCGCCCAGTCCACCTGGGCGTCCTCGACGGTGATCTTGGGTGCGAGGGTGATGCCCTCGGCCGGCTGCGGCACCGCCTTCAGGGTGCCGTCCGCGATGCCGTCCATGGTCGCGGCCAGCAGACCGGCGCCGGCGAAGGCGAGCCGGGTGAGCAGGTCGCCGCTGGTGTCGGTGGGCCGGACCTGCTCGGTGACGGTGCCGTACACCGGCCCCGAGTCGAGCCCCTCCTCGATGAGGAAGGTGGAGGCCCCGGTGATCTCGTCGCCCGCCATGAGGGCGTGCTGCACGGGTGCGGCCCCGCGCCAGGCGGGCAGCAGGGAGAAGTGCAGATTGACCCAGCCGTGCGCCGGGACGTCCAGGGCGACCCTGGGCAGCAGGGCGCCGTAGGCGACCACGGGGCAGCAGTCCGGGGCGATCTCCCGCAGCCGCTCCAGGAACTCGGGGTCGCGCGGCTTGACCGGCTTCAGCACCTCGATCCCGGCCTCCGCCGCCCGTTCGGCCACGGGGGACGCGACCAGCCTGCGTCCCCGCCCGGCCGGCGCGTCGGGCCGTGTGACGACGGCGGCCACCTCGTGCCGCCCGGAGGCGAGGAGAGCGTCCAGGGCGGGAACGGCGACCTCGGGGGTACCGGCGAAGACGAGCTTCATGGGCGGGATCGGGCCTCTCGGGCGGGGGTTGGACGGGCGGCGCACCAGTCTATGGCCCGGCCCGGCCCTACGCCCCACCTGCCATGGACGCGCGGGCGACCGCGGTGACCGGGCCGAGCGGTGGTGCGCGGGTGACGGGCGGCGTACGCATATGCCCGTACGCCCCCACCCCGTGACCAGCGGAGCGTCCACGCGTTGTCAAGAGAGAGTTGACCGCATCGGGCCGCGCCAGCGGCCCAGTTCCTTTCAACGCCGGTTCGAGAGGCTTGTTCATGGCCGACCACGCAACCCACGACGCCCAGGCCCGGGCCAGCCTGCACTTGCTGGTGCGGGACATCGAGCGGGTCCGCCGGCAGGTGGACGCGCTGCGCACGCTCACCGCCCAGTTGGGCAACGTCTACCGTCCGCGCCGTTCCGGCCCGTCCACGGGGTTCGTCGTCTACGGACGAGCCCCCGCCCCCACGGTCCGCCTCGCCCAGGAGCTCCGGGACAGCGTCGAGACGCTGGTCACCGCAGCCGTGGACTTCGACCGCTCGCTCGGCTTCTCCTGGGACGCGGTGGGCTCGGCCCTCGGCGTCACCAAGCAGGCGGTGCACCGCCGTTACGGCGCCCGCCGGGCCGCCACGCAGGCGGCCGCCGAGAACGAGCGGGCCACGGAGCCGTCCGGCACCCGCACGCTCGACGTGGACTCCCCCCTGCCCGCGGTGCCGACGGTGCCCGCGGCCCGTTCGATGCCGACGCAGCCGACCGCGGGCAGCCCGACGCTCCGCGACGACGCCCGGCCGACGGCCTTTCCGGGCCCGCGCAACGGCTGAGCGCACCGCCCGGCCCGACCTCATCCTGCCCTCCCGGAGACACCGGGAGGGCAGACGCATGCCCCGCGCGCGGCGCGGGGCACGTCCGGTGGGCTCTCAGCCGATGTCCGGGGGATCGATCCGCACCCGCACCGGTTCCTCGCTCCCCCGCGCCATCCGCGCCGCCTGAGCCGTCTTCAGGGCGGTGGCCAGCGCGGCCCCGCTGCCCGGGGGCACCCGCACCAGCGCCCGTTCCCAGTGCTCACCGGGTGGCGGCGCACCGGGCCTGCGCGGCCGGCCGGGCAGGGTGGGGGGCACCGGCACCGGGCCCAGCACCTCGGCGTCCGCGGGCAGTCCGACGGTGCCGAGGAACTCGGCGACGGCCTCGGCCGTCCCGGACACGGCCGCCATCCGGGACACCGGAGGGAAGCCCAGCTCGGCCCGCTCGGCCAGCTCCCGCACCGCGTGGCCCACCGGGTCCCAGCGCACCAGCGCCTGCACGGGACGCAGGGTCGGCTCGGCCACCACGACCACGGTCCCCCGCTCGCCCTGCGGCCGGACGAGCGCCCCGGCGGCGATCCACCGCCGCAGCGCCTCCTCACCGGCCCGCAGGTCGGGCCGCCCGAGCATGGCCCAGCCGTCCAGCAGCAGGGCCGCCGCGTAGCCGCCGTCGGCGACGGGCTCGGCCCCCGGCGTGCTCACCACCAGCGCGGGCGTGTCCGGCACCGTGTCCAGCACATGCTCGCGCCCCGATGTGCGCACCGGTACGGCGGGGAAGGCCCGCCCCAGCTCCTCGGCGGTCCGCCGCGCCCCCACGACCTGGGCCCGCAGGCGGAAGCTCCCGCACTCCGGGCAGTGCCAGGCATTCTCCTCGCGCCCGCACCAGCCGCACCTCAGCACACCGGCGTCCTGGGCCTCCAGCGGGCCCGCGCAGTGCCGGCACCGGGCGGGCGCCCTGCACTGCGCACAGGCCATGCGCGGCACGTAGCCGCGCCGGGGCACCTGCACCAGCACCGGGCCGTGCCGCAGCCCCTCGCGGACCGCCTGCCAGGCGAGCGTGGGCAGCCGGGCGGCGCGGGCGGCCTCGTCGCGGGCGAGATCCTGGTCCCCGACCGTGCGCACGAGGGGGGCGGCCGCCCGTACCTGCTCCCGGCCGGCGACCAGCGGCCGCGCCCAGCCGCTCTCGACGAGCTGGGCCGCCTCGACCGTGCAGCTCCAGCCGCCCAGCAGAAAGGCGCACTTGTCGAGTGTGGCGCGCAGCAGCAGCACATCCCGGGCATGCGGCTGCGGGGCGTGCTGCTCGCTGTGGCTGCCGTCGCCGTCGTCCCAGACGGCGACGAGCCCGAGATCCCGCACGGGCGCGAACATCGCCGCCCGGGTGCCGACGACCGCGCGCACCGACCCGCGCCGCACCGCGAGCCACTGCGCGTACCGCTTCTCGGGGCCGGCGTCGGCGGTGAGCAGCGCATGCCGGCCCTCGCCGAGCAGCGCGGTCAGCGCGGCGTCCACCCGGGCGGCGGCCCGCCCGTCCGGTACGACGACGAGCGCGCCGCGTCCCGAGGCGAGCGTGGCGGCGACGGCCCGGGCCAGCTCCTCGCTCCACAGCGGGCCCGGCAGGGCGTTCCACACGGCTCGCGGGGCGGCGCCGGCGGCCAGCGACCGGAGGAAGGCGTCCCCCTGCTCGTACCGCGTCCATGATCCCGGCTCCGGCGCCGGCGGCGCGGGCAGCGGGTCGGGCGACGGGCGCCGCTCGGCCCGCGCGCTGCGCGGCGGCACGGCCAGCTGAAGCACATCGGCGAGGCTCCCCGCGTACCGGTCGGCGACGGCCCGCGCGAGCCCCAGCAGCTCGTCGCTGAGCACGGGCTCGGGCGAGACCACCTGGGCGAGGGCGGCCAGCGGCCCGGAGTAGTCGGACTCGGCCCGCCGCTCGACGATGAAGCCGCCGATCAGCCCGCCGCCCTCGCGGCGCCCGTCGCGCACGCGCCCCCGCCCGGCCCCGAACCGCACCCGCACCCTGACCCCGGGCTGCGCCTCGGCGTCCAGTTCCTCGGGTACCGCGTAGTCGAAGTACCGGTCGAGGTGCAGTACGCCCTTGTCGACGAGCACCCGTGCCACGGGCAGCTCTCCGGCCAGCGCGGCGCCCCGCCAGGTCCGCGGTTTGGCCCGGGGCACCTTGGCCCCCCGCAGGCTCTCCCGGATGAGCGCGAGCTGCTCCGGCGGCGCCCCCTCGGCCCCGCCGCCCCCCGAACCGTTCTCGCTGCTCACGCTTGCATTCTTACCAAACGCCACCGACAACCGGCGCCCCGAGCGGATCCCGCCGGGGGCGGAGGGCCTGGACGGGACGGTGCGGGAGCTCCGGACACACGCCGAGGCCCGGCCCCCGAAGGGAGACCGGGCCTCGGCGGGACGACCGGGACGGGACTACAGGCCCGCGGCCTGGCGCAGGGCGTCCACGCGGTCCGTGCGCTCCCAGGTGAAGTCGGGCAGCTCGCGGCCGAAGTGACCGTACGCGGCGGTCTGGGCGTAGATCGGGCGGAGCAGGTCGAGGTCGCGGATGATGGCGGCCGGGCGGAGGTCGAAGACCTGGTCGATCGCCTTCTCGATCTTCTCGTGGTCGATCTTGGCGGTGCCGAAGGTCTCCACGAACAGACCCACCGGCTCGGCCTTGCCGATGGCGTAGGCGACCTGGACCTCGCAGCGGGAGGCCAGGCCCGCCGCCACGACGTTCTTGGCGACCCAGCGCATGGCGTAGGCGGCGGAGCGGTCGACCTTGGACGGGTCCTTGCCGGAGAAGGCGCCGCCGCCGTGGCGGGCCATGCCGCCGTAGGTGTCGATGATGATCTTGCGGCCGGTCAGGCCGGCGTCGCCCATGGGGCCGCCGATCTCGAACCGGCCGGTCGGGTTGACCAGCAGCCGGTAGCCCTCGGTGTCCAGCTTGATGCCGTCCTCGAGCAGTGCCTTCAGCTCGGGCTCGACGACGAACTCGCGGATGTCGGGAGCGAGCAGCGACTCGAGGTCGATGTCCGAGGCGTGCTGGGAGGAGACCACGACCGTGTCGAGGCGGACGGCCTTGTCGCCGTCGTACTCGATGGTGACCTGCGTCTTGCCGTCGGGGCGCAGGTAGGGGATGGTGCCGTTCTTGCGGACCTCGGAGAGCCGCTTCGACAGGCGGTGCGCCAGGAAGACCGGCAGCGGCATCAGCGTCGGGGTCTCGTCCGAGGCGTAGCCGAACATCAGGCCCTGGTCGCCGGCGCCCTGCTTGTCGAGCTCGTCCTCGTCGCCCTCGACCCGGGACTCGTAGGCCGTGTCGACGCCCTGCGCGATGTCCGGGGACTGCGCGCCGATCGACACCGAGACGCCGCAGGAGGCTCCGTCGAAGCCCTTCTTCGAGGAGTCGTAACCGATCTCGAGGATCTTGTTGCGGACCAGGGTCGCGATGTCCGCGTAGGCCTTGGTCGTCACCTCGCCGGCCACGTGGACCAGGCCGGTGGTGATCAGCGTCTCGACGGCGACGCGCGAGGAGGGGTCCTCGCGCAGCAGCGCGTCGAGGATGGTGTCGCTGATCTGGTCAGCGATCTTGTCGGGGTGACCCTCGGTCACGGACTCCGAGGTGAACAGGCGACGGGACACAACGCTCCCTGGGGTTGCAGCGGCTGCTGGCTGATCATTGGCAGATGACGCGGGGGGCTGCACCCGACGTCGTCCGAGAACAGTTTATCGGTCGCACTCGGCCGCCGGCCCACGTGTCTCGCCACTCGGGAGTGCTGTGACCTGCGGCACGGGCATTCTGCACAATGCCGAGCGGCCTTGGCCAGGGCCGCCACGCGACATTGTGCGGCGGAAAAGCGACGTCGCGCGCCCGGATCAAAACGGCCCGGACGGCCGAACCGGGCCGCGCCCGGACGGCGCAACGGCGACGGCCGGGTCAGCGCAGACGGGTGGCCACCAGGTCCCAGACGATGTCCGCGAGGGCGTCCTTGGGACCGTGCGGCACGGGGGTCTCGCTGCCGTCGGCGCCCAGCACCACGGCCTCGTTCTCCTCGGAGCCGAACGTCTTGCGCTCCCCCACCTCGTTGACGACGAGGAGGTCGCAGCCCTTGCGGGCGAGCTTGGCGCGGCCGTTGGCGAGCACGTCGTCGGTCTCCGCGGCGAAGCCGACGACGACCTGCGCGGGCCGGGCGCGCTCGGCCGAGATCTCGGCGAGGATGTCCGGATTTCGCACCAGGGTGATGGGGGCGGGCTCCTGGCCGTCCTTCTTCTTGATCTTCCCGGCCGCGTAGACGGCGGGGCGGAAGTCGGCGACGGCGGCGGCCATGACCACGGCGTCGGCGTCGGCCGCGGCCTTCAGGACGGCCTCGCGCAGCTGGACGGCGGTGCCCACGGGGACGACGTCGACGCCGGCCGGGTCGGGCAGCCCGGCGTTGGCGGCGATCAGCGTGACCCGGGCGCCGCGGGCGGCGGCCGTACGGGCGAGGGCGTAGCCCTGCTTGCCGGAGGATCGGTTGCCCAGGAAGCGGACCGGGTCGAGGGGCTCGCGGGTGCCGCCGGCCGAGACCACGACGTGCCGTCCCTCGAGATCGGGCGCCTGGGCGCCCCGGGCCAGGACCCTGCGGCACACCTCGAAGATCTCCACCGGGTCGGGCAGCCGGCCCTTTCCGGTGTCGACTCCGGTGAGGCGGCCCACCGCGGGCTCGATGACGACGGCGCCGCGGCGGCGCAGCGTCGCCACGTTCTCCTGGGTGGCGGGGTGCTCCCACATCTCCGTGTGCATGGCCGGCGCGAAGACGACCGGGCAGCGGGCGGTGAGGAGGGTGTTGGTCAGCAGGTCGTCCGCGAGGCCGTGGGCGGCCTTGGCGAGCATGTCGGCGGTGGCCGGGGCCACCACGACCAGGTCGGCGTGCTGGCCGATGCGGACGTGCGGCACCTCGTCGACGTGGTCCCAGACCTCCGTGGAGACCGGCTTGCCGGAGAGGGCGGACCAGGTGGCCGCGCCGACGAAGTGCAGCGCGGAGGCCGTGGGCACCACGCGCACATCGTGGCCCGACTCCGTGAACCTCCTCAGCAGCTCACAGGCCTTGTAGGCGGCGATGCCGCCACTGACCCCCAGAACGACCCTCGGCTTGTCCACCATCTCTCCCGGGTTCGGCAACGTACGGGTCCATCACACACCACAGGCCCGGCAGCGTGACTGCCGGGCCTGTGGATAAGTCAAC
The DNA here is from genome assembly GCF_040631045.1 of Streptomyces sp. NPDC005706. Classification (NCBI taxonomy): domain Bacteria; kingdom Bacillati; phylum Actinomycetota; class Actinomycetes; order Kitasatosporales; family Streptomycetaceae; genus Streptomyces; species Streptomyces sp. NPDC005706. Next base: position 101,819 of record NZ_JBEXYS010000004.1, read on the forward strand.
CGCGATCTGAAAGTACTACCGCGCGGTGCTACTGGGCGGGGCCCTCGATGGCCTCGGAGGTCAGCAGACCGGCGTTGATCTCACGCAGGGCGATCGACAGCGGCTTCTCGTGGACGTGGGTGTCGACGAGCGGACCGACGTACTCGAGCAGGCCCTCGCCGAGCTGCGAGTAGTACGCGTTGATCTGGCGGGCCCGCTTGGCCGCGTAGATCACGAGGCTGTACTTCGAGTCGGTTGCCTCGAGCAGCTCGTCGATCGGCGGGTTGATGATGCCCTCGGGCGCGGTGATGGAAGAGGACACGCTCTACCTTCCGATGGATGGGAAAGAATCAGTCGGTGGGACCGGCCCGGGTGCATCTGGATGCGGCGGCACGATCACACAACGTCCATCAAGGCTAGCAGCTCGCGGGCCACGTCCTCGACGGAGGTGTTGACGAGGGTCTCGTCGAACTCGGGCTCGGCCGCCAGCTCGGTCTTCGCCGCGTCCAGGCGGCGCTCGATGACCTCGGGCGGCTCGGTCCCCCGGCCGGTCAGCCTGCGCACCAGCTCCTCCCAGGAGGGCGGGGCCAGGAACACCAGCTGGGCGTCGGTCATGGACTCGCGGACCTGCCGGGCGCCCTGGAGGTCGATCTCCAGCAGCACGGGCTCACCCTTCTCCAGCCGCTCCTGCACGGCCGTGCGGGGCGTGCCGTAGCGGTTGCCGGCGAACTCGGCCCACTCCAGCAGCTCGCCGTTGGCGATCAGCTTGTCCATCTCGTCGTCGGTGACGAAGAAGTAGTGGACTCCGTGCTGCTCGCCGGGGCGCGGCTTGCGGGTGGTCGCGGACACCGAGAGCCAGACCTCGGGATGTTTCTTGCGCATATGAGCGACGACCGTGCTCTTGCCGACCCCGGAGGGGCCGGAGAGCACGGTCAGCCGCGGACGTGCGTCCGGGGGCACGGGGGTCGTCCCCCGGGGTGTTACAGCCATGCAGCGATTATTCCAGCAATCCCGGTGTGCCCGGGACTCCCGGTCCGGCGGGGGCCGGACTCAGGAGCCGGTGCTGCCGAACTCACGCTCCAGGGAGGCGATCTGGTTGGAGCCGAGACCGCGCACGCGACGGCTCTCGGAGATGCCCAGACGCTCCATGATCTGCTTGGCGCGGACCTTGCCCACGCCCGGCAGGGACTCGAGCAGGGCGGAGACCTTCATCTTGCCGATGACGTCGTTCTCCTGGCCCTGCTTGATGACCTCGTGCAGGGAGGCGCCGGAGTGCTTGAGTCGATTCTTGACCTCGGCCCGCTCCCGGCGAGCCGCGGCGGCCTTTTCGAGCGCGGCTGCGCGCTGTTCAGGGGTAAGGGGCGGAAGAGCCACGCCTACGTCACCTCGGATGTCGAACTGTCGGATACGGACCGGTGAGGAACCTAGTCGCCCCACACCTGGGGAGCCACGAGCAACACGCTGCCCGTTCTCCCCCACTACCTGCGGAGGCGCGGGAGGTGCCCCCACTGCTCGGAGACTAGCGGTCAAGTCCGCCGGAGTCAGCGAGAACAGCGGAAAAGTACAGGTCAGCCGCCGTCAGGCCGGATATTTCAGACATACTGCCCTTGATTTGAGGATGTATTCACACTCAAGCCGCCCGCTCGCCGCGCACCGAAACGCCTTCCCGGCAGCTCAGCCGCCCGCGACGGCGGTCCGGATCTCCGCCGCGAAGCGCTCCGTGGCCGAGCGCAGGGCTCCGACGTCGGGACCCTGGCGCAGCACTCCCCGGCTGACGTTCGGCACCACGTTGCCCACCGCCTGCCCGAAGACCCGGGGGAGGTCGGCCGCCGTCGCCCCCTGCGCCCCGACGCCGGGCGCCAGGAGCGGGCCGTTGATACCGAGGTCGTAGCAGGACAGGTCGCCCACCGTGGCGCCCACGACGGCGCCGAACGAGCCCAGCGGCTCCTCGCCGACGTTCTCGGCGGCCAGATGGGCCAGCATGGTCGCGCCCACGTCGCGCCCGTCGGCGCGGACCGCGTGCTGGACCTCCGGGCCCTCCGGGTTCGAGGTCAGCGCCAGCACGAAGAGCCCGGTGCCGCTCTCCCTCGCCAGCGCGACGGCCGGACTGAGCGAGCCGTATCCGAGGTAGGGCGAGACGGTCAGCGCGTCGGAGAACAGCGGGGAGTCCTTGTGCAGGTAGGCCTCGGCGTATCCGGCCATGGTCGAGCCGATGTCGCCGCGCTTGGCGTCCATCACGACCAGGGTGCCGGCCGCGCGCGCCTCCTGGACCGTCCGCTCCAGCACGGCGACGCCGCGCGAGCCGAACCGCTCGAAGAACGCGCTCTGCGGCTTCATGACCGCGACCCGGTCGGCCACCGCCTCGACGACCGTGCGGCTGAACCGCTCCAGACCGGCCACGTCGTCGGCGAGGCCCCACTCGGCGAGCAGGGAGGCGTGCGGGTCGATGCCGACGCACAGCGGGCCCCGCTCGTCCATCGCCCGGCGCAGGCGCGCGCCGAAGGGTTCCAGAACCGTCATGCGTCGTTCCTCACGTCGGCGCCGACCGCGTCGGCGAGGGTGGTGTACGGGCTGTTCCGCAGGCGCGCGGCCAGGCCCTTGTGGATCGCGCGGGACCAGAACGGGCCCTCGTAGACGAAGGCGCTGTACCCCTGCACCAGCGTGGCGCCGGCCAGGATGCGCCGCCAGGCGTCCTCGGCGGTCTCCACGCCCCCGACGCCCACCAGTGTGATCCGGTCGCCCACGCGCGCGTACAGGCGGCGCAGCACCTCCAGGGAGCGCGCCTTCAGCGGCGCGCCGGAGAGGCCGCCGGTCTCCTTCACCAGCGAGGGCGCGGAGGTCAGGCCGAGGCCTTCGCGCGCGATGGTGGTGTTGGTGGCGATGATGCCGTCCAGGCCGAGCTCCACCGCCAGGTCGGCGACGGCGTCGACGTCCTCGTCCGCGAGGTCGGGGGCGATCTTCACCAGCAGCGGGACGTGCCGGTCCGGGACCGCGCGGTCGGCGGCCTCGCGCACCGCGCGGAGCAGGGGGCGCAGCGCCTCGGTCGCCTGGAGGTTGCGCAGGCCGGGCGTGTTCGGGGAGGAAACGTTGACGACCAGGTAGTCGGCGTGGGGCGCGAGGCGCTCGGCCGACTTCACGTAATCGCCGGCGGCCTCCTCCTCGGGGACGACCTTGGTCTTGCCGATGTTGACGCCGACCACGGTCCGGAACACCGGCTCGCGGGCGGCGAGGCGGGCCGCGACGGCCAGCGAGCCGTCGTTGTTGAAGCCCATGCGGTTGATCAGCGCGCGGTCGGCCACGAGCCGGAACAGCCGCTTCCTGGGGTTGCCGGGCTGCGGTTCACCGGTGACCGTGCCGATCTCGACGTGGTCGAAGCCCAGCATGGACATGCCGTCGATGGCTACGGCGTTCTTGTCGAAGCCGGCGGCGAGCCCGAAGGGGCCGTGCATGCGCAGCCCGAAGGCCTCCGTGCGCAGTTCCTTGTGGCGGGGCGCGAGGGCGGCCGCCACGAACGTGCGGAGCACGGGGACGCGGGCGGCCAGGCGGATCCAGCGGAAGGCCAGGTGGTGGGCCGTCTCGGGGTCCATCCGTTTGAAGACGAGGTTGAAGAAGATCTTGTACATGGTGTCCTCATGAAGAGGGGGACACCGTTTCCGGTGTCCCCCTCGGGGCTGCTAGTCGCGGGCCGCGGTCAGGTGTTCCGCGTGTTCCTGGAGCGAGCGGACGCCCACGTCGCCGTGGTTGAGGGCGTCGATGCCCTGGACGGCCGCCGCGAGCGCCTGGACGGTCGTCAGACACGGCACGGAGCGGGCCACCGCCGCGGTGCGGATGTCGTAGCCGTCGAGGCGGCCGCCGGTGCCGTACGGGGTGTTGACGATGAGGTCGACCTCGCCGTCGTGGATGAGCTGGACGATGGTCCGCTCACCGTTCGGGCCGGTGCCCTCGGACTGCTTGCGCACGACCGTGGCGTTGATGCCGTTGCGCCTGAGCACCTCGGCGGTGCCGGAGGTGGCGAGCAGCTCGAAGCCGTGCGCGACCAGCTCGCGCGCCGGGAAGATCATCGAGCGCTTGTCCCGGTTGGCGACCGAGATGAACGCGCGGCCCTTGGTGGGCAGCGGCCCGTAGGCGCCGGCCTGGGACTTGGCGTACGCCGTGCCGAAGACCGAGTCGATGCCCATGACCTCGCCGGTGGAGCGCATCTCCGGGCCGAGGACGGTGTCGACGCCGCGGCCCTGGATGTCGCGGAAGCGCGACCACGGCATCACGGCCTCCTTGACGGAGATCGGCGCGTCCAGCGGCAGCTCGCCGCCGTCGCCGTTCGCCGGGAGCAGGCCCTCGGCGCGCAGCTCGGCGACGGTCGCGCCCAGCGAGATCCGGGCGGCGGCCTTGGCCAGCGGCACCGCGGTCGCCTTGGAGGTGAACGGCACCGTACGGGAGGCGCGCGGGTTGGCCTCCAGGACGTAGAGGATGTCGCCCGCCATCGCGAACTGGATGTTGATCAGGCCGCGCACGCCGACGCCCTTGGCGATCGCCTCGGTGGAGGCGCGCAGCCGCTTGATGTCGAAGCCGCCGAGGGTGATCGGGGGCAGGGCGCACGCCGAGTCGCCGGAGTGGATGCCGGCCTCCTCGATGTGCTCCATCACGCCGCCGAGGTACAGCTCCTCGCCGTCGTAGAGCGCGTCGACGTCGATCTCGATGGCGTCGTCCAGGAAGCGGTCGACGAGGACCGGCCGGGAGGGGCTGATCTCGGTCGACTCGGCGATGTAGGAGGCCAGGCGGGTCTCGTCGTAGACGATCTCCATGCCGCGGCCGCCGAGGACGTACGAGGGCCGGACCAGGACCGGGTAGCCGATCTCGTCGGCGATGGCCTTGGCCTCCTCGAAGGTGGTGGCCGTGCCGTGCTTCGGGGCGGGCAGGCCGGCCTCCGCGAGGACCCGGCCGAAGGCGCCGCGGTCCTCGGCGGCGTGGATCGCCTCGGGTGAGGTGCCCACGATCGGCACGCCGTTGTCCTTCAGGGCCTGCGACAGGCCGAGCGGGGTCTGGCCGCCGAGCTGCACGATCACGCCCGCGACCGGGCCGGCCTGCTGCTCCGCGTGGACGATCTCCAGCACGTCCTCCAGCGTGAGCGGCTCGAAGTACAGCCGGTCGGAGGTGTCGTAGTCGGTGGAGACGGTCTCCGGGTTGCAGTTGACCATCACGGTCTCGTACCCGGCGTCGGACAGCGCGAAGGAGGCGTGGACGCAGGAGTAGTCGAACTCGATGCCCTGGCCGATGCGGTTCGGGCCGGAGCCCAGGATGATCACCGCGGGCTTCTCGCGGGTCGCGACCTCGGACTCCTCGTCGTAGGAGGAGTAGAAGTACGGGGTCCGCGCTGCGAACTCGGCGGCACAGGTGTCGACCGTCTTGTAGACCGGGCGGACGCCGAGGGCGTGCCGGACCTCGCGGACGACGTCCTCGCGCAGCCCGCGGATCTCGGCGATCTGCTGGTCGGAGAAGCCGTGGCGCTTGGCCTCGGCGAGCAGGTCGCCGGTCAGCTCGGGCGACTCGGCCAGTTCGTCCGCGATCTCCTTGATCAGGAAGAGCTGGTCGACGAACCAGGGGTCGATCTTCGTGTACTCGAAGATCTCCTCGGGCGTGGCGCCCGCGCGGATTGCCTGCATGACGGTGTTGATCCGGCCGTCGGTGGGGCGCACGGCCTCGCGGAGCAGCGTCTCCTTGTCGCCGGGCTCGCCGGTGAAGGCGAACTGACTGCCCTTCTTCTCCAGCGAGCGCAGCGCCTTCTGGAAGGCCTCGGGGAAGTTGCGGCCGATGGCCATGGCCTCGCCGACCGACTTCATGGTGGTGGTCAGCGTGGAGTCGGCCTGCGGGAACTTCTCGAAGGCGAACCGCGGGGCCTTGACGACCACGTAGTCGAGCGTGGGCTCGAAGGAGGCCGGGGTCTCCCGCGTGATGTCGTTCGGGATCTCGTCGAGCGTGTAGCCGACGGCCAGCTTGGCGGCGATCTTGGCGATGGGGAAGCCGGTCGCCTTGGAGGCGAGCGCCGAGGATCGCGAGACGCGCGGGTTCATCTCGATGACGATGACCCGGCCGTCCTCGGGGTTCACCGCGAACTGGATGTTGCAGCCGCCGGTGTCGACGCCGACCTCGCGGATGATCGCGATGCCGACGTCGCGCAGCACCTGGTACTCGCGGTCGGTCAGCGTCATCGCCGGCGCGACGGTGATCGAGTCGCCGGTGTGCACACCCATCGGGTCGAAGTTCTCGATGGAGCAGACGACCACGACGTTGTCGTGCTTGTCGCGCATCAGCTCCAGCTCGTACTCCTTCCAGCCGAGGATGGACTCCTCCAGGAGCACCTCGGTGGTCGGGGAGAGCGTGAGGCCCTGGCCGGCGATGCGGCGCAGCTCCTCCTCGTCGTGCGCGAAGCCGGAGCCGGCGCCGCCCATGGTGAAGGAGGGGCGGACGACGACCGGGTAGCCGCCGAGGGTCTCGACGCCCTTGAGGACGTCGTCCATGGAGTGGCAGATGACCGAGCGGGCGGACTCGCCGTGGCCGGTCTTCCTGCGGACCTCCTCCACGACGCCCTTGAACAGGTCGCGGTCCTCGCCCTTGTGGATCGCCTCGGGCTTGGCGCCGATCAGCTCGACGCCGTACTTCTCCAGGACGCCGTTGTCGTGCAGCGCGATGGCGGTGTTGAGGGCCGTCTGGCCGCCCAGGGTGGGCAGGAGAGCGTCCGGGCGCTCCTTGGCGATGATCTTCTCGACGAACTCGGGGGTGATCGGCTCGACGTAGGTGGCGTCGGCGATCTCCGGGTCGGTCATGATCGTCGCCGGGTTGGAGTTGACGAGGACCACGCGCAGGCCCTCGGCCTTGAGCACCCGGCAGGCCTGGGTGCCGGAGTAGTCGAACTCGGCGGCCTGGCCGATGACGATCGGGCCGGAGCCGATGACCAGGACGGACTGGATATCGGTGCGCTTAGGCACGCTGGCCCTCCATCAGGGATACGAAGCGGTCGAAGAGGTAGGCGGCGTCGTGCGGGCCGGCTGCCGCTTCGGGGTGGTACTGGACGGAGAAGGCCGGCTGGTCGAGCAGCTGCAGCCCCTCCACCACGTCGTCGTTCAGGCAGACGTGCGAGACCTCGGCGCGGCCGAACTCGGTCTCGCTGACCTTGTCGAGCGGGGCGTCCACCGCGAAGCCGTGGTTGTGCGCGGTGACCTCGACCTTGCCGGTCGTACGGTCCTGGACCGGCTGGTTGATGCCCCGGTGGCCGTACTTCAGCTTGTAGGTGCCGAAGCCGAGGGCGCGGCCGAGGATCTGGTTGCCGAAGCAGATGCCGAACAGCGGCGTGCGGCGCTCCAGGACGGCGGACATCAGCGCGACCGGGCCGTCCGCGGTGGCCGGGTCGCCGGGGCCGTTGGAGAAGAAGACACCGTCGGGCTCGACGGCGTAGACCTCGTCGGGCGTGGCGGTGGCCGGCAGCACGTGCACCTCGATGCCGCGCTCGGCCATGCGGTGCGGGGTCATGCCCTTGATACCGAGGTCGATGGCGGCGACGGTGAAGCGCTTCTCGCCGACCGCCGGGACGACGTACGCCTCCTTGGTGGCGACCTCCTCGTAGAGGCTCGCGCCCTTCATGTGCGGCTGTGCCTGCACGCGCGCCAGGAGCTCGGACTCGGGGGCGATCGCCTCGCCGGAGAAGATGCCCGCGCGCATCGAGCCGCGCTCGCGCAGGTGGCGGGTGAGCGCGCGGGTGTCGATCCCGGAGATGCCGACCACGCCCTGTGCGACCAGCTCGTCGTCCAGGGAGCGCTTGGCACGCCAGTTGGACGGCACGCGCGCGGGGTCGCGCACGACGTACCCGGAGACCCAGATGCGCCGGGACTCGTCGTCCTCGTCGTTCCAGCCGGTGTTGCCGATCTGCGGGGCGGTCGCGACGACGATCTGGCGGTCGTACGACGGGTCGGTGAGGGTTTCCTGGTAGCCGGTCATACCGGTGGAGAACACGGCCTCGCCGAAGGTCTCCCCCACGGCCCCGTAGGCGCGGCCGCGGAAGGTGCGGCCGTCCTCCAGGACGAGTACGGCGGGAGTCTTCGCGGCTCCCCTGGTGGAGGTCGTCATCGTGCGCCTTCCGTGTCGTTGATCATCTTGTTCAGGGTGTCGGCCCACTCGGTGTGCTCGGCCGCGTGGTCGGAGCGGAAGCCGGAGTCGATCAGCTTGTCGCCGAGGGCCCAGGTCACCACCAGCAGTCCGCCCTCGGTGAGGACCTTGCCGGCGATGCCCTTGTCGAGCCGGGCGCCGCGCAGCGCGGCCGTGGGGACGAAGAAGTCGTTCGCTCCGGGGCGCTCGACCTCCAGGCCCGCGTCGGTCAGGGTGAGCTCGGCCCGGCTGCGGGTGCCGAGGCCGTGGGCCACGATGCGGTCCAGCCACTGCCCGGCGGTCGTGGAGCCGTGGTAGCGGCCGCTCATGCTCAGTCTCACCGGGCCGGTCTCGTCCGGCGCGCTGGGCGGGGCGGGCAGGTCCCCCTGGAGGGTGCCGCGCCATTTCCAGCCCTCGCGCATCAGCCAGTAGATGAGCGCGACGAAGAGGGCGAGTCCGACGAGCCAGCCGATGCGGGCGCCCCAGTCGGTGACCTCGGCCGACTTCTTCGCCTCGGCCAGCAGGATTACAGGTGTCACGTGAGCTTCCCGTCGACGAGCGTGGCCTTGCCCCGCAGCCACGTGTGCGTCACACGGCCCGGCAGCTCGCGTCCCTCGTACGGGGTGTTGCGGCTGCGCGAGGCGAAGCCCGCGGGGTCCACCTGGCCACGGTATGCCGTGTCGACGAGGGCGAGGTTGGCGGGCTCACCAGCCGAGACGGGGCGTCCGTGTCCGGTGGCCCGTCCGATCTGCGCGGGCCTGACGGACATCCGGTCGGCGACGCCGGCCCAGTCCAGCAGGCCCGTGTCGACCATCGTCTCCTGGACCACCGACAGCGCGGTCTCCAGGCCCACCATGCCCATGGCGGCGGCGGCCCACTCGCAGTCCTTGTCCTCGTGCGGGTGCGGGGCGTGGTCGGTGGCGACGATGTCGATCGTGCCGTCGGCGAGGGCCTCGCGCAGGGCGTGCACGTCCCGCTCGGTGCGCAGCGGCGGGTTGACCTTGTAGACGGGGTTGTACGAGCGCACCAGTTCGTCGGTGAGCAGGAGGTGGTGCGGGGTGACCTCGGCGGTGACGTCGATGCCGCGGGACTTGGCCCAGCGGACGATCTCCACGGACCCGGCGGTCGACAGGTGGCAGATGTGCACGCGGGAGCCCACGTGCTCGGCGAGCAGCACGTCCCGCGCGATGATCGACTCCTCGGCGACGGCCGGCCAGCCGCCCAGGCCCAGTTCGGCGGAGACGACGCCCTCGTTCATCTGGGCGCCCTCGGTGAGGCGCGGCTCCTGCGCGTGCTGGGCGACGACGCCGCCGAAGGCCTTCACGTACTCCAGCGCCCGGCGCATGATCACGGCGTCGTCCACGCACTTGCCGTCGTCGGAGAAGACGGTGACGCCGGCGGCGGACTCGTGCATCGCGCCCAGTTCGGCGAGCTTCCTGCCCTCCAGGCCGACGGTGACGGCGCCGATGGGCTGGACGTCGCAGTAGCCGTGCTCCCTGCCGAGCCGGTACACCTGCTCGACGACGCCCGCGGTGTCGGCGACCGGGAAGGTGTTGGCCATGGCGAAGACGGCCGTGAAGCCGCCGCTCGCCGCCGCGCGGGTACCGGTCAGCACGGTCTCGGAGTCCTCGCGGCCCGGCTCGCGCAGATGGGTGTGCAGGTCGACCAGGCCGGGGAGCAGCACCTTGCCGGCGGCCTCGACCACCTCCGCCCCCTCGGCTTCGAGGCCCTGGCCCACCGCCGCGATCGTCTCGCCGTCGATCAGCACGTCCTGCGGCTCGCCGCCGAGCACCTTCGCACCACGGATCAGGATCTTGCTCATGGTTCTTACTTCTCCTCGGTGGTGCGGGCTTGGGTGAGGGCGGGCTCGTTGCCGCCGAGCAGCAGGTACAGCACGGCCATCCGGATGGAGACGCCGTTGGCGACCTGCTCGACGACGGTGCAGCGGTCGGAGTCGGCGACCTCGGCGGTGATCTCCATGCCGCGGACCATCGGGCCGGGGTGCATCACGATGGCGTGCTCGGGCATCTTCGCCATGCGCTCGCCGTTGAGGCCGTAGCGCCGCGAGTACTCGCGCTCGGTGGGGAAGAAGGCGGCGTTCATGCGCTCGCGCTGGACCCGCAGCATCATCACCGCGTCGGACTTCACCAGCGTGCTGTCGAGGTCGTACGAGACCTCGCAGGGCCAGTTCCCGACGCCGACCGGCACGAGGGTGGGCGGGGCGACCAGGGTGACCTCGGCGCCGAGGGTGTGCAGCAGGTCGACGTTGGAGCGGGCGACCCGGCTGTGCAGGACGTCGCCGACGACGGTGATCCGCTTGCCGCTCAGGTCCTGGCCCAGGCCGGCGTCCCGGCCGACCAGGCGGCGGCGCATGGTGAACGCGTCCAGCAGGGCCTGGGTGGGGTGCTGGTGGGTGCCGTCGCCGGCGTTGACCACGGCGGCGTCGATCCAGCCGGAGGTGGCCAGACGGTAGGGGGCTCCGGAGGCGCCGTGCCGGATGACGACGGCGTCGACGCCCATCGCCTCCAGGGTCTGGGCGGTGTCCTTCAGGGACTCGCCCTTGGACACCGACGACCCCTTGGCGGAGAAGTTGATGACGTCCGCGGACAGCCGCTTCTCGGCGGCCTCGAAGGAGATCCGGGTGCGGGTGGAGTCCTCGAAGAAGAGGTTGACGATCGTGCGGCCGCGCAGGGTCGGCAGTTTCTTGATCGGCCGGTCGGCGACCCGGGCCATCTCCTCGGCGGTGTCGAGGATCAGGACGGCGTCGTCGCGGGTGAGGTCGGCGGCCGAGATGAGATGACGCTGCATCTGTCAGGCTCCGTAAGGCAGTTCATTCGGGGAGATTCGGGGCAGACCGGTGCGTGTACGGGCGCGCCGGGGCGGCCGTACGCCGGGCCGGCTACTGGTCGGCCGGCTTCACGCCGAGCAGCACGGTGTCGCGACCGTCCTCCTCGGCGAGCTGGACCTTGACCGTCTCCCGCAGCGACGTGGGGAGGTTCTTGCCGACGTAGTCGGCGCGGATGGGCAGTTCGCGGTGGCCCCGGTCGACCAGGACCGCGAGCTGCACCGCGCGGGGGCGCCCGATGTCGTTCAGGGCGTCGAGGGCGGCGCGGATGGTGCGGCCGGAGAAGAGCACGTCGTCGACGAGGACGACCAGCTTGCCGTCGATGCCGTCACCGGGGATCTCGGTGCGGGCCAGCGCGCGCGGCGGGTGCATGCGCAGGTCGTCGCGGTACATGGTGATGTCGAGCGAGCCGACGGGGACCTTGCGGTCGGTGATCTCCGCCAGCTTGGCGGCGAGCCGCTGGGCGAGGAAGACCCCCCGGGTCGGGATACCCAGGAGCACCACGTCGTCGGCGCCCTTGGCGCGTTCGACGATCTCGTGGGCGATGCGGGTCAGAACGCGTGCGATGTCGGGGCCCTCGAGCACGGGCCGCGCATCGGACGCGGAGGGGCTGGCGTGCGTGTCCATACGAAACGGACCTCCTTCTCCGCCTCACGGGACGGACCTTAAAGGACGTCGGATTTGCGCCATCCACCGTAGCAGGTCCGCGGGAGTCCTCGATCACCCGTACGGCGTAACCGGCCGCCACCGGAACGGAAGAGTCGGGGTGGACCATTCGGCTTGACGCACAAGAGTCACGCTGCGTAACCTCACAGTGAGTTACCAGCCGCGCGGCGGAAATCACAGCCGACCGCGTCGACACAGTGCCGGGGAGCTATATGTCCAGCGAATACGCCAAACAGCTCGGGGCCAAGCTCCGGGCCATCCGCACCCAGCAGGGCCTTTCCCTCCACGGTGTCGAGGAGAAGTCCCAGGGTCGCTGGAAGGCCGTGGTGGTCGGTTCCTACGAGCGCGGTGACCGTGCCGTGACCGTGCAGCGCCTGGCCGAGCTGGCCGATTTCTACGGCGTCCCCGTGCAGGAGCTGCTGCCGGGCACCACGCCGGGCGGCGCCGCCGAGCCGCCGCCGAAGCTGGTCCTGGACCTGGAGCGGCTGGCGACCGTGCCGCCCGAGAAGGCCGGCCCGCTGCAGCGCTACGCGGCGACGATCCAGTCCCAGCGCGGCGACTACAACGGCAAGGTGCTGTCGATCCGCCAGGACGACCTGCGCACACTCGCCGTCATCTACGACCAGTCCCCCTCGGTGCTCACCGAGCAGCTGATCAGCTGGGGCGTCCTGGACGCGGACGCGCGCCGCGCCGTGGCGACCCACGAAGAGGCCTGAGCCGCGCAGCGCCTCAGCAGAAACGTGCCGCCGGGGTGGCCGGGACCGTATGGTTCCGGCCACCCCGGCGGCGCGTGTGGGCCCCCTCAGGGCCCTTCGGGGCGGCATGGGTACACCGACGCCACAGGGCCCGCGGCGATCGCTCACCGCGGGCCCTGTGGCGTTTCTCGTACCGTCTACGCCTCGTCCCGGCGCAGCGACGGCTTGAGCTCCTTCAGCCGGCCCAGGAGGCCGTTGACGAACGAGGGGGACTCGTCCGTGGAGAACTCCTTCGCCAGCTGCACCATCTCGTCCAGGACGACGGCGTCCGGGGTCTCGTCGACCCAGATCAGCTCGTAGGCACCCAGACGCAGGATGTTCCGGTCCACCACCGGCATCCGGTCGAGCGTCCAGTCCACCGCGTAACTCGCGATCAGCTCGTCGATACGCTTCGCCTTCCCGGCGTAGCCCTCGACGAGCTGCATCGTGTACTCACTCACCGGCGGCTGCCGGGTGTCGGACCGGGAGAGCCGGATCCAGTCCGCGAGGACCGTCAGGACGTCGGCGCCGCGCTGGTCGCCCTCGAAGAGGATCTGGAAGGCGCGCTTGCGGGCCGTGTTGCGGGCGGCCACGGTTAGCTGTTCACCCGGCCGAGGTAGTCGCTGGTGCGGGTGTCGACCTTGATCTTCTCACCGGTGGTGATGAAGAGCGGGACCTGGATCTGGTGGCCGGTCTCCAGGGTGGCGGGCTTGGTGCCACCGGTGGAACGGTCGCCCTGGACGCCCGGCTCGGTCTCCTGCACGACCAGCTCGACGGCGGCCGGCAGCTCGACGAAGAGCACCTCGCCCTCGTGCTGGGCGACGGTGGCCGTGAAGCCCTCGATGAGGAAGTTGGCTGCGTCGCCGACGGCCTTGCGGTCGACCATCAGCTGGTCATAGGTCTGCATGTCCATGAAGACGAAGTACTCGCCGTCCATGTACGAGAACTGCATGTCGCGCTTGTCGACAGTGGCCGTCTCGACCTTGACACCGGCGTTGAAGGTCTTGTCGACGACCTTGCCGGAGAGCACGTTCTTGAGCTTGGTGCGCACGAATGCCGGGCCCTTGCCGGGCTTGACGTGCTGGAACTCGACGACGGACCAGAGCTGGCCGCCTTCGAGCTTGAGCACCAGGCCGTTCTTGAGGTCGTTCGTGGAAGCCACGGTTGCGGAATCTCCTGGACTGACGTACGACCCCGGGGCACGCACTCCTACAGCGCGAGCAGCTCCTTGGTCGTGATGGTGAGTAGCTCGGGTCCGCCGTCCGCCTCTGGGCGGACGACGAGCGTGTCATCGATCCGGACACCGCCCCGGCCCGGGAGGTGGACCCCCGGTTCGACGGTGACCGGCACGCAAGCGTCCAGTTTACCCATGGCGGCGGGGGCCAGCTGCGGGTCCTCGTCGATTTCGAGCCCGACACCGTGTCCGGTCAGCGGTGGGAGTGCCTCCGCATAGCCCGCGGAGTCCAGCACCTGGCGGGCCGCGCGGTCCACCTCACGGTACGCGGCACCCGGCATCAGGGACTCGCGTCCGGCCCGCTGGGCGGAGAAGACCAGGTCGTAGAGCTCGATCTGCCAGTCGGCGGGCGAGGTGCCGATGACGAACGTGCGGCCGATCTCGCACCGGTACCCCCGGTAGGTGGCGCCCAGGCAGACGGAGAGGAAGTCGCCCTCCTCCACACGCCGGTCGGTGGGCCGGTGCCCGCGCCGGCCCGAGTTGGGCCCGGTGGCGACGGAGGTGGGGAAGGCCGGCCCGTCGGCGCCGTGGTCGACCAGCCGCCGCTCCAGCTCCAGGGCGAGGTGCCGCTCGGTGCGGCCGACCAGGATGGACTCCAGCAGTTCGCCGAGTGCCTGGTCGGCGATCTCGGCCCCGATGCGGAGGCAGGAGATCTCCTCCTCGTCCTTGACGACCCGGAGCTGCTCGACGGCTCCGCCGAGATCGGACAGACGCAGCCCCGGGGCGACGGAGGACATGGCCCGGTACCGGGCCACGGTGAGGTCGTGCTCCTCCACGGCCAGGGCGTCGGAGCCCTGGGCGTCGGCGAGGCCGGCCGCGGCGACCGCCGCGTCGCCTCCGGGCGAGGAGAGGACGTGCAGTCGCACGTTCTCGTCCGGCCGCCCGTCGGCGGGGCGGTCCTCCGGGGGTGCGGCGCACACCAGGAGATCCTCCTGCCCGCCGAGCAGCAGGACGGCGCCCTGGGGCGCGGCGCCCGCCAGGTAACGCACATTGGCGGGTCGGCTGACCAGGGCGGCGGGGGCGCCGGCCGCGTTGCAGCGCTCCCTCAGGCGGGATCGGCGAGTCGCGTGCACCTCTGACATGAGATGAGCGTAGGAGTTCTGGGCGAATTGTGCCGGTTGGGTGGGGCCGAGTGGGGCCCGGAGCGGACGATGCCGCCGGTCACCAGCTCGGCGGGCTGGCCATCGCCCTGGCGAGCACCTCGTCCAGCAGCCGGGCCGTGCCGGGGACGTCGAGCTGGGAGTTGTCGATGATCGGCAGGCCCGAGCCGTACCAGCCCGCCATGCGGCCGTGGATCCTGGCCACCTCCTCGTCGGTGAGGCGGCGGTTGCCGGAGCGTTCGGCGTTGCGCTCCAGGACGATGTCGAGGCCCGGGAGCAGCACGACCGGGAGCAGGCCCGGTCCGACATGGCGTTTCCAGCCGCCGAGGCCCACGACCGGCCGGTCCGGGAAGACGGCGTCGTCGAGGATGCAGGAGATGCCGTTGGCCAGGAAGTTCCGGGCGGCGAAGCCGCAGGTCCGGCGGGCCAGGCGGTACTGGGCCTCGGAATGGTCGTTCCAGCCCGACTGGGGGTCGGCGAAACCGGAGCGGACCCATTCGCGCACGTCGTCCAGGCTGATGTGGGCCGTGGGCACCCGCCGGTGGTCAGCCCAGTACTTGGCGACGCTGGTCTTGCCGGCGCCCGCCGGGCCGATCAGCAGGACGGCCAGGGTGGTGGCCGCCGGATCGGGCGCCGGGGCCGAGGCCGGCGGCGCGGCGGGCACACCGACGAGGCCGCCGGGCGGCAGCGGCAGATGACCGGTGGTCTCCGGGGGCGGCGGGGCGGGGGCGTGCCGCGGGGCGGGAGGCTGCGCGTGCGACGGCGGCATCGGCCCGGAGGAGGGCACGGGCGCGGGCGGCGGCATCGGGCCCGACGGGGGCACGGCTCCGGTTCCCGGGTAGCCGGGTGGCGGCGGAGGCACGGGTGCGGGACCCTGCGGGGCTCCCGGGTGGTGGGCCGACGCCCAGCCGACGTGCGGTCCCCGCCCCTGCTCGTGGGGCGGTGGCAGCGGAGACCCCACTGCGTGCTGCATCCGTTGCCACTCCGTCTCGTACACACATCTGGCACTGGCAGGCGGGTGCGGAGCCCGCTCTCCCCCACAGCCTAAAGGGCATGGGCGGGAGACCCACCCGAACGGTACCGCCCCCGGCCGTCGTTCGGTGCAACGACCGGGGGCGGTCCGAAGTGCCCGTTGCGCGAAGGGAATCGGACGGAGTGGTACAGCGGGGTGCTTACTGGCCCACTTCTCCGTAGGCGGCGAGCAGGACCGCCGGGTCCGGGCCCTCCATCACGGTCGGCTTGGCCAGTCCGTCGAGCACGATGAAGCGCAGCAGGTCACCGCGGGACTTCTTGTCGACCTTCATCGTCTCCAGCAACTTGGGCCACTGGTCGTAGCGGTAGTGCAGCGGCAGCCCGACCGCTTCCAGGACGGTCCGGTGGCGGTCCGCCGTCGCGTCGTCCAACCGGCCCGCCAGGCGGGCGAGTTCGGCGGCGAAGTGCATGCCGACCGCGACCGCGGCGCCGTGCCGCCACTTGTAGCGCTCGTTCTTCTCGATGGCGTGGCCCAGGGTGTGGCCGTAGTTGAGGATCTCCCTGAGACCCGACTCCTTGAGGTCGGAGGAGACCACCTCGGCCTTGACCCGGATCGAACGCTCGATCAGCTCTGCCGTGTGCGGTCCCGCCGGGGTCCGGGCGGCCTCGGGGTCGGACTCGATGAGGTCCAGGATCACCGGGTCGGCGATGAAGCCGGCCTTGATGACCTCGGCGAGCCCGGACACGTAGTCGTTGACCGGGAGGGAGTCCAGCGCGGCGAGGTCGCAGAGCACACCGGCCGGCGGGTGGAAGGCGCCCACCAGGTTCTTGCCCTCGGCGGTGTTGATGCCGGTCTTGCCGCCGACCGCCGCGTCCACCATGGCGAGCACGGTGGTCGGGATCGCGATCCAGCGCACCCCGCGCAGCCAGGTCGCGGCCACGAACCCGGCGAGGTCCGTGGTCGCGCCGCCGCCGACGCCGACGATGACGTCGGTGCGGGTGAAGCCGGACTGGCCGAGCGCCTTCCAGCAGTAGGCGGCGACCTCGGCGGTCTTGGCCTCCTCGGCGTTGGGCACCTGGACGGCGACGGCCTCGAAGCCCTGCTCCGCCAGATCGGCGCGGAGCGCATCGCCGGTCTCGGCCAGCGCCTCCGGGTGGATCACCGCCACCCGCTTGGCCTTCGTGCCGATCAGCCCGGCCAGCTCGCCCAGGAGTTGCCGGCCGACCAGCACCTCGTAGGGGTCGGTACCGGCGCTGCCGGCGACCTGGATCTTCGTGACTCCGCTTGCCATCAAGTCCTCCGGCCGGGGGGCCGGGGGTTGCCCCCCGGGAAGTGCGGTCTTCAACTCCAGTGCGTCCAGCGCTGCTCGGGTGACCTCTTCGGGGGTGCGGCCGTCCGTCGCCACGACGGCGGTGGCGATCTCCTCGTACAGGTGCCGGCGCGCCTCCATCAGCTCGCGCCACTGCTTGCGGGGGTTGACCGCGAGCAGCGGGCGGGCCACGTTGAGGCCGGTGCGCCTGACGGCCTCCTCCACGTCCATGGAGAGGTAGACCACCCGGTGGCCGGCGAGCAGCGCCCGGGTGTCCGCGTCGAGGACGGCTCCGCCGCCGAGCGCCAGGACGCCCTCGTGCCCGGTGACGGCGCGGTGCACCGCCTGCTTCTCGATGGCGCGGAAGGCGGGTTCGCCCTCCTCCACGAAGATGTCGGCGATGGTCCGGCCCTCGGCCGCCACGATGTCCTCGTCGGTGTCCCGGAACCCGGTTCCGAGCCGCTCGGCCAACAGCCGGCCCACGGTGGACTTGCCCACGCCCATCGGGCCGACGAGCACGACGGCAGGCACCGCGCTCACCGGATCCGCAGGTTGTCGAGGTACGACCGGACGTTGCGGCTGGTCTCGGCGACCGAGTCGCCGCCGAACTTCTCCGCCACCGCGTCCGCGAGGACCAGGGCGACCATCGCCTCGGCGACGATGCCCGCGGCCGGCACGGCGGAGACGTCGGAGCGCTGGTGGTGCGCCTGGGTGGCCTCGCCGGTGGCCACGTCCACCGTCTGCAGGGCCCGCGGCACGGTCGCGATCGGCTTCATCGCGGCCCGCACGCGCAGCAGCTCACCGGTGGTCAGACCGCCCTCGGTACCGCCGGAGCGGCCGGACACGCGCCGGATGCCCTCGTCGGTCCGCACGATCTCGTCGTGCGCCTTCGAACCCGGCACCCGCGCGAGCTCGAAGCCGTCGCCGATCTCGACACCCTTGATCGCCTGGATGCCCATGAGGGCGCCGGCGAGGCGCGCGTCCAGCTTGCGGTCCCAGTGCACGTGCGAGCCCAGGCCCACCGGCACGCCGTAGGCCAGGATCTCGACCACGCCGCCGAGGGTGTCGCCGTCCTTGTGGGCCTGGTCGATCTCGGCGACCATCGCCTTCGACGCGTCGGCGTCCAGGCAGCGCACCGGGTCGGCGTCCAGCCGCTCGACGTCGGCCGGCGTCGGGTAGACGCCCTGGGGGGCCTTGGCGGAGGCCAGCTCGACCACGTGGGAGACGATCTCGATGCCGGCCGTCTCCTTCACGTACGACCGGGCCACCGCGCCGAGCGCCACGCGGGCGGCGGTCTCCCGGGCGGAGGCGCGCTCCAGGATTGGGCGGGCCTCGTCGAAGCCGTACTTCTGCATGCCCGCGAGGTCGGCGTGGCCGGGCCGGGGCCGGGTCAGCGGCGCGTTGCGCGCGAGGCCGTCCAGGATCTCGGGGTCGACCGGGTCGGCCGCCATGACCTGTTCCCACTTGGGCCACTCGGTGTTGCCCACCATGATCGCGACCGGCGAGCCGAGGGTGAGGCCGTGCCGGACACCGCCGAGGAAGGTGACCTCGTCCCGCTCGAACTTCATGCGCGCACCGCGGCCATAGCCGAGCCGCCGCCGCGCCAGGTGGTCCGCCACCATCTCCGTGGTGATCGGCACGCCGGCGGGAAGCCCCTCCAGCGTCGCGACAAGTGCGGGACCGTGGGACTCCCCCGCGGTCAGCCAACGCAACCTGCTCAACGGTGCTCCTCAGTGTTCGCGCCCGGTACTGCCCTGGGTACGCGTGTCCTCGCGTACGGCGACGACGCGACCGGGTGCGCGACCCCGGCCCGCCACCACCGATCCTCCCACGTCCGGGGTCCCGATCCGGCGTCCGGTCCAGCAGACGGACGCGGAATCGGGCGGTCAGCGCCCGGCGAGCGCCTTCTCGCCGGCGTGCCGCATGGCCTCCAGGGGCGCCGGGGAGCGGCCGGTCATCCGCTCGACCTGCAGGACGGCCTGGTGGACGAGCAGGTCGAGGCCGCCGACCACCGCGCCGCCGAACATGGACCAGCGGGCCGCCAGCTCGGTCGGCCAGGGGTCGTAGAGCACGTCGAACAGGGTGGCGGGGCGCTCGGGCACGGCGGCGGCGAGGGCGTCGGTGGTGCCGGCCGGGGTGGTGGCGATCACCAGCGGGGCGTGCAGCGCCTGCTCGGCGTCCGCCCAGTCCGCCGTGCGGACGTCCACCTCGAGCCGTTCGCCCCACTGCCGCATCTCGGCGGCGCGGGCCTCGCTGCGCACGTAGGCCACCACCTCGCCGGTGCAGATCCGGGACAGCGCGGCGAGCGCGGACGACGCGGTCGCGCCGGCGCCGAGGATCGCCGCCGACCCGACCTCCTCGATGCCGTGCTCGCGCAGCGCCGCCACCATGCCCGGGATGTCGGTGTTGTCGCCGACGCGGCGGCCGTCCTCGGTGAGGACGACCGTGTTGACCGCGTCGACGGAGGCCGCCGTGTCGCTGATCTCGTCCACCAGCGGGATGACCGCCCGCTTGAGCGGCATGGTCAGCGACAGCCCCGCCCACTCCGGTCCGAGCCCGTCGAGGAAGCCGGGCAGCGCGGCCTCGTCGATCTCGAAGCGGTCGTACGACCAGCCGCCGAGCCCGAGGGCGTCGTAGGCCGCCCGGTGCAGCACCGGGGAGAGCGAGTGGGCGATGGGCGAGCCGAGCACGGCGGCCCGGCGGGCGTCAGTTGCCCGAGGAGGCATTGAACTTTTCCTTGAGCTTTTCGAATTCCTCGTTGGTCCGGGCGAATTCGGTGTTGTTCACACCGTCGGTCGCCACGAAATACATCCAGCCGTCGTGTGTCGGATTCAGAGTCGCCCGCAGTGCGTCATCGCCCGCGTTTCCGATCGGACCGGGCGGAAGGCCCTTGTTGGTGTAGGTGTTGTAGGGGCTCGGGTTGCTGTTGATCTCCTTCTCGGAGATATGGATGTTGCTCGTGCCCTTGAGGTAGTTGTAGGTCGAGTCGAACTGCAGCAACCGGTTGGTCTCGGTGTTGTCGGGCTTGAGACGGTTGTAGATCACTTCCGCCATCTTGCGGAAGTCGTCGTGCGTCTTGCCCTCCGCCTGGACCAGGCTCGCGACGGTGAGCAGCTCGAACGCGTTCTTCAGGCCCATGGCCTTCGCCTTGGCGGGCAGGTTGTACGGGGCGTACTTCTGCTTGGACTGGGCGACCATCTGCTTCAGGACCGCCTCGGGCTTCATGCCCTTCGCGGCCGGATACGTGGCCGGCCACAGGAAGCCCTCCAGCGGGTCCTGGACGGAGCCGCTGTTCTGCGCCCAGCTCGGCAGCCCGAGGTTCTTGTACTGCGCCTTGGCGACCTTCTTCGTGGTACCGGCGGAGACACCGAGCTGTTTGTCGATGGCCTGGTACACCTGTGCGTTGCGCTCGCCCGGCTTGACGAGCACATTGCTCTGGCTCCTCGGGTCCAGCATCAGCTGCACGGCACTGGCGGCGGACATCTCCTTCTTCAGGAGATACGCGCCGGCCTGGATGGTGGCCCCCTTGGGGTTCTGCCCCTGGGCGCTCACGAAAGCGTCGGCGCTCTTGACCACGCCCGCTTCCTTCAGCCGCCGCCCGATCTCCCAGCCGCCGGCGCCCTTGGGGATCTCGACGGTCACGCTCTGGCTGGTCCCCTCGCCCGCGTAGTCGGGGGCCGGGGCGAAACGATTTTGGTAGAACTTCCAGCCGAAATAGCCGGCTCCGCCGAGGCCCCCGCCGAACACCAGGCAGACGACCAGGCAGGCGCAGCCGTTGCGCCGCTTCTTGCCCTTGACGGGTTTCTTGCCCTTGCCCCGCCGCTCACGCCTGCTCTGCAGCTCGTGTTCGGCGTCGTCCTCGTCGTCCTCGCCCGAGAAGAAGGCGTGCTCCTCCTCGTCGGCCGCGGGTTCCGGTTCCGGTTCGGGACGCCGGCGGCCGGGCGGCTCGGGCGGCGGGTAGGCGTCCTCGGTGCGGTAGAAGTCGTGCTGCTGCGCGCCGTAGGCGGCGGGCTGCTGGCCGTACGGGTCGCCGGGATCGGCCGGGTACGGCACCTGGCCCTGGGCGCCGCTCGTGTTCCAGACGTCCTGGTGCTGGTACTGCTGCTGGGTGTGCGCGGCGTACTGCTGGTCCTGGCCGGGGTACTGCTGGCCGTACTGCTGCCGGCCCTGCTCGGGGTGGTACGAGTACTGCTGCTGGTCGTAACCGGGCTGCCCGCCCTGGGTCCAGTCGCCGTGCTGCGGCTGCTGCGGGTACTGCTGCTGCGCCTGGCCGTCGTAGAGGGACTGCTGACCCGCGTGGGTCTGCTGCCCTCTCCATCCGTCGTCCCCGTACAACGGGTCCTCCGGATGCCACGGTTCGGAGCCAGGGCCCCGGCCATACTCAGTCATCGATCCCCTAGAGCCGCGAGGCGGACGGTCACGCGGCCGGGGCCGGATCCCGTTCCGCCTCTTGCTGTGCGGCGGCTGTTCGAACACCGCCGCATCGCGCGGAACGTTACCGTATCGCGATCAGATGACCACTTCGACGCCCTCGCCGGGTGCTTTACCTGACACCCGTTCGGATTCCAGGGCCTGCTGCAGGATGATGACGGCGGCGGCCTGGTCGATCACGGAGCGGCCCTTCTTCGACTTCACCCCCGAGGCGCGCAGTCCCTGACTGGCCGTCACGGTCGTCATCCGCTCGTCCACCAGGCGGACCGGCACCGGTGCGATGCCCTTGGCCAGCTCCTGGACGAAGGCGCGGACCTTGGCCGCGGCCGGGCCCTCGCCCCCCTTGAGGGAGCGAGGGAGCCCGACGACGACCTCGATCGGCTCGTACTCCTCCACCAGCTGCCGCAGCCGGCGGTGGGCGGCGGGGACGTCCCGGCCCGGGACGGTCTCCACCGGGGTGGCGAGGATCCCGTCGGGGTCGCACGAGGCGACCCCGATCCGGGCGTCCCCGACGTCGATCGCGAGCCGTCGTCCTCTGCGCATCTCCGGCCGCTTCCCTACTTCGCGGTCTCGGCGACGAGCCGCTCGACGGCGTCGACGGCCTCGCCGACCGCGGCCGGGTTCTGGCCGCCGCCCTGGGCGACGTCCGGCTTGCCGCCACCGCCGCCGCCGAGCGTCTTGGCGGCGGTCCGGACCAGTTCACCGGCCTTGAGACCGCGCTCCCGGGCGGCCTCGTTGGTGGCGATGACGGTCAGCGGCTTGCCGTTGTTGACCGTGAACAGGGCGACCACGGCGGCCCGGCCGCCCTGGATGCGGCCACGTACGTCGAGGACCAGCTTGCGCAGGTCGTCGGGGGTCGTGCCGTCCGGGACCTGGCCGGTGACGAGCGCGACACCCCGGACGTCCTTGGCGGACCCGGCGAGACCGGCGGCAGCCTGCAGCACCTTCTCGGCGCGGAACTTCTCGATCTCCTTCTCGGCGTCCTTCAGCTTGCCGAGCATGGCGGAGATCTTCTCCGGAAGCTCCTCCGGACGGCCCTTGACCAGCTCCTGGAGCTGGGCGACGACCGTGTGCTCACGGGCGAGGAAGTTGTAGGCGTCGACGCCGACCAGGGCCTCGATACGCCGCACACCGGAGCCGATCGACGACTCGCCGAGCAGCTTGACCAGACCCAGCTGGGCGGTGTTGTGCACGTGCGTGCCGCCGCACAGCTCCTTGGAGAAGTCGCCGATGGTCACCACGCGGACGCGCTCGCCGTACTTCTCGCCGAACTCCGCGATGGCACCCTGCTTCTTGGCGTCGTCGATGCCCATGACCTCGGCGTGCACGTCGAGGTCGCGGGCGAGCACCTCGTTGATCTTCTGCTCGACGTCGCTCATGACGGCCGTCGGGACGGCGGCCGGGGAGCCGAAGTCGAACCGGAAGCGGCCGGGCTGGTTCTCGGAACCGGCCTGGGCGGCCGTCGGGCCGAGGGCGTCGCGCAGCGCCTGGTGGGTCAGGTGCGTGGCCGAGTGGGCGCGGGCGATGGCCTTGCGGCGCCGGGCGTCGATCGAGGCGTGGGCCTTGGCGCCGACGGTCACCTCGCCGAACTGGACGACGCCCTTGTGGACGTAGACGCCCGGGACCGGCTTCTGGCAGTCGCGGATCTCGATCACGGCACCGGAGTCGGCCTTGATCCGGCCGGTGTCGCCGATCTGGCCGCCGCCCTCGGCGTAGAACGGGGTGCGGTCGAGGACGACCTCGACCTCGTCGCCCTCGGAGGCGGCCGGGGAGGAGACGCCGTCGACGAGCAGACCGACGATCGTGGTCTCGCCCTCGGTGTCGCTGTAGCCGATGAAGTCGGTGGCACCGGCGGAGTCGGCGATCTCGCGGTAGGCGCCCATGTCGGCGTGGCCGGTCTTCTTGGCCTGGGCGTCGGCCTTGGCGCGCTCCCGCTGCTCCTTCATCAGGCGGCGGAAGCCGTCCTCGTCCACGGCGAGGCCCTGCTCGCCGGCCATCTCCAGGGTGAGGTCGATCGGGAAGCCCCAGGTGTCGTGGAGCAGGAACGCCTTGTCGCCGGAGAGGACCGTGCCGCCGGACTGCTTGGTCTCGGTGACGGCGGTGTCGAGGATGTTGGTGCCGGCCTTCAGCGTCTTCAGGAAGGCGTTCTCCTCGGCGAGGGCGACCTTCTCGATGCGCTCGCGGTCGGTGACCAGCTCCGGGTACTGCTGCCCCATCATGCCGATGACGACGTCGATCAGGTCCTTGACGACCGGGCCGGTGGCGCCGAGCAGGCGCATGTTGCGGATGGCGCGGCGCATGATGCGGCGCAGCACGTAGCCGCGGCCCTCGTTGCCCGGGGTGACGCCGTCACCGATGAGC
This sequence comes from Streptomyces sp. NPDC005706, assembly GCF_040631045.1. NCBI lineage: Bacteria > Bacillati > Actinomycetota > Actinomycetes > Kitasatosporales > Streptomycetaceae > Streptomyces > Streptomyces sp. NPDC005706. Next base: position 125,587 of record NZ_JBEXYS010000004.1, read on the forward strand.
ATGGTGGCGGTGCGCATGTGGTCGGTGACCACGCGCAGGGAGACGTCCGAGCCGTGGGCGTCGCCGTAGGCCACACCGGTCAGCTCGGTGGCCTTGTCGATGACGGCCATGGAGGTGTCGATCTCGTACATGTTCTGCACGCCCTGCAGAATCATGGCGAGCCGCTCGAGGCCGAGGCCGGTGTCGATGTTCTTGCTCGGCAGTTCGCCGAGGATCTCGAAGTTGTCCTTGCCCGTGCCCTCGCCGCGCTCGTACTGCATGAAGACGAGGTTCCAGATCTCCACGTACCGCTCGTCGTTGACGGCGGGGCCGCCCTCGGCGCCGAACTCGGGGCCGCGGTCGTAGTTGATCTCGGAGCAGGGGCCGCAGGGGCCGGGGACGCCCATGGACCAGTAGTTGTCCTTCATGCCCAGGCGCTGGATGCGCTCCTTGGGCACACCGACGACCTCGTGCCAGATGCGCTCGGCCTCGTCGTCGTCCTTGTAGACGGTGATCCACAGGCGCTCGGGGTCGAGGCCGTAACCGCCCTTGTCCTGGGGCGAGGTGAGCAGCTCCCAGGCGTACTTGATGGCGCCTTCCTTGAAGTAGTCGCCGAAGGAGAAGTTGCCGCACATCTGGAAGAAGGTGCCGTGCCGGGTGGTCTTGCCGACCTCTTCGATGTCGGGCGTGCGCACGCACTTCTGCACGCTGGTGGCGCGCGCGAAGGGGGGCTTGACCTCACCCAGGAAGTAGGGCTTGAAGGGCACCATGCCGGCGGGGACGAGGAGCAGAGTCGGGTCGTCCGCGATGAGCGACGCCGAAGGGACGACGGTGTGCCCGCGCTCCTCGAAGAAGCTCAGCCAGCGGCGGCGAATCTCGGCCGACTCCATCAGTGGTCCTCATTCCGGTTGTGCGAGTACGTCGTGTTCTCGATGTACTTCGGGTTGCTGCGCTTGTTCTCCAGGGCGGCGTACCGCCCGGGCGCGGGGAGTTCGGGGTCGGCGTCGATGCCCAGCGCCTCCCCCAGTTCGGCCTCCCGCTGGGCCATGTTGTCGCGCACGTCGAGCGCGAAGCCGACCGCGCCGTCCTTCAGTCTCCGGCCGGTCTCCAGGGCCTTGTTGGCCGCGGTGGCGGCGAGGCTCTCCGGAGTCAGCTGCCTCAGCTTGCGGTTGACCTTGGTGGTGGCCCACACACCGGCGGCGACGCCCGAGGTGAACCAGAACGTACGGCGGAACATCGCTGGGTCTCAGTCCTTCTTCCGCTTGCGTCGTGCGGCGGGAACCGTGCGGCCCACGATCACCGTGCGCCGGGGCGGCTTCGCGGGCGCGTCCTCCCTGCGGCCGCCGAGGGCCCGGCGGACGCCGTAGCCGAAGGCCGCGACCTTGACCAGCGGCCCGCCGAAGGTGGAGGCGACGGTGGAGGAGAGCGCCGAGGCGTTCGACGTGACCTCCTGGACGTCGGAGGCGATCGCGTCGACCCGGTCGATCTGGGTCTGCGCGGAGCGCACGGCCGCCGAGGCGTCCGCGAGCAGCGGGACGGCCTGGTCGGTGACATCCGCCACGAGCTTGGTCGTCGCCTTGAGCGTCTGGGCCACCCTCGCCAGTGCGACGGCGAGGAAGGAGACCAGGATCGCCCAGAAGACGGCCACCAGGATCCCGGCCACCTCTCCACCGGACACTGTGCGCACCCGCTCCCTGATACGTGCTCTGAACATCGGAACCATGAGAAAAGCAGTGCACCGAGCCTATCGCGCCGGTGATGGGGCTCCGTACCGGATTACCGTCGGCGGCGGGCGGAGTCGCGGGAAGCGATTGTACGGAATGAACACGGTTCAGTACGCTCCGTGTCCCATGCGAGGTCCTCAGCGTCCAGGCTCCCGCGCGGACGGCGATCCGCCCCTCGAACTCACCGCCTTCATCGGGCGTACGGCCGAACTCGGCGGGCTGGCCGAGGCGATGACGTCGTCCCGGCTGGTGACGGTGACCGGTGCCGGCGGGGTGGGGAAGTCCCGGCTCGCGCTCCGGGCGGCGCTGCGGACGGCGGCCGGGGACGGGGTGTCGCGGGTCGAGCTGGCGCCGGTCCAGGACCCGCTGTTCGTCGAGTACGCGGTGGCGGAGGCGCTGGGTCTGACCGACCACACCACGCGGCCGCTCCGCGAGTCGCTGCTCGGCCATCTCGCGGGCCGCCGCCTCCTGCTGGTGCTGGACGGGTTCGAGCATCTGGTGGAGGCCTGTGCCGAACTGGTGGCGGAGCTGCTCCGCGGGCTGCCGGAGCTGCGGGTGCTGGCCGTGGGACGGCGTCCGCTGGGGCTGGCGGGCGAGCGGCTGTTCCCGCTGGCGCCGCTCGGCACGGACGAAGCCGTGGAGCTGTTCGCCGACCGGGCCCGGCAGCACGGCGCCGAGGTGGACGACCGCCCCGCGGTTCGGGAGCTGTGCCTGCGTCTCGAGGGGATTCCGCTGGCGGTGGAGCTGGCCGCCGGGCGGCTGCGGGCGCTGTCCCCGGCCCAGTTGCTCGAGCGTCTCGACGACCGGTTCCGGCTGCTGACCGGTGGCGCCCGGGACGCCCTGCCGCGGCACCGGACGCTGCGCACGGCGATCGGCTGGAGCCATGAGCTGTGCACTCCGGCCGAGCGGCTGCTCTGGGCGCGGCTGTCGGTGTTCGCGGGGACCTTCGACCTGGACGCGGCCGAGTACGTGTGCAGCGGGGACGGGCTGCCCGCCGAGGACGTCCTGGACGTGCTGTCGGAACTGCTCGCCCAGTCGCTGGTGACCCGCGAGGAGACGGCGACGGGCCCCCGATACCGGATGCTGGACACCGTCCGGGCCTACGGCGCCGACTGGCTGGAGGCCGCCGGGGACACGGCCCGGCTGCGGCGGCGGCACCGCGACTGGTGCCTGGGCCTGGCCACGATGTGCGAGCTGGACTGGTTCTCGCCGCGGCAGCGGGAGGTGGCCGCGCGGGTCGAGGCGGAGCTGCCGAATCTGCGGGGCGCCCTGGAGTTCTGCCTCACCGAGCCGGAGGAGGCGCATCTGGGCCAGTACCTGGCGGGTTCGCTGTGGTTCTGCTGGGCGGGGTGCGGGCGGCTGTCGGAGGGGCGGCGCTGGCTGGAGCGCAGCGTGGAACTGGAGTCGGGGTACGAGCGGTCACGGCTGAAGGCGCTGTGGGTGCTCGGCTACGTGGCGATCCTCCAGGGCGACACCGTGCCGGCGCTTGCGGCGCTGCGGGAGTGCCGGGAGCAGGCGGAGCGGGTCGCGGACGGCACGGCGGTGGCGTACGCGGAGCACCGCGCGGGCTGTCTGGCACTGGTGACGGACGACATGGCGCGGGCGGAGCGGCTGCTGCGCTCGGCGCTCGGGCGGTACCAGGAGATCGGCGAGCTGAACAGCAACGTCCTGATGAGCCAGGTGGAGCTGGCGATGGCACGGGCGTTCCAGGGCGACCTGGCGGACGCGGTACGGCTGTGCGAGGACGTGCGCGAGGTGTGCGAGGACCACGGGGAGCACTGGGCCCGCTCGTACGCGCTGTACGTGCTGGCGTACGCGTCCTGGCGGGACGGGGAGCAGCACCGTGCGCGGGAGCTGCTCGTGGACTGCCTGGGCAGCGCGCACGCCTTCCACGACCTGCTCGGCTCGGTGCTGTCGCTGGAACTGCTGGCCCTGGTGACGGTGTCCGAGGGCGACCCGGCCGAGGCGGCGGTCCTCCAGGGCGCCGCGGGCCGGCTGTGGCCGTCGGTCGGGCTGCCGCTGTTCGGCTCGGTCCACTACAACGCCCCGCACGAGCTGTGCGAGGCGGCGGCCCGGCGGTCCCTCGGCGACGAGCGGTACGGGGAGCTGCTGACCGAGGGGGCCCGGCTGGACCGGGAGGCGGCCGTGGCCCGGGCGCTGGCACACGACGGGGTCCGGCCGCCGCACGGGGTGCCCTCCCCGCGCGGACCGCTGCCGCACGCGCGCGGGGAGGCCGGAAAACGCGAACCCGCCGCCTCCCGCACCCGTGAGGGCGGGGAGGCGGCGGGCGGAGTGCCTACGCCGTGACCGGGATCAGCGGGCGTAGTACTCGACGACGAGCTGCTCGTCGCAGATCACCGGGATCTCCTTGCGGTTCGGCTCACGGTCCAGGCGGAACGCCAGGGCCTTGAGGTTCACCTGCAGGTAGCGCGGGGTCTCACCGTCGGGGGCGAAGCCACCCTCACGGGCGACCTGGAAGAGCGTCTTGTCCTTGGAGCGGTCGCGGACCTGCACGACGTCGTCCGGACGGACACGGAAGGACGGCTTGTCGACCTTCTGGCCGTTGACCTGGATGTGGCCGTGGACGACCATCTGGCGGGCCTGGTAGATCGTGCGGGCGATGCCCGAACGCAGGACCAGCGCGTCGAGACGGCGCTCGAGCTCGATGATCAGGGCCTCACCGGTCTTGCCCTGGACCTTGGAGGCACGCTCGTAGGCGCGGACGAGCTGGCGCTCGGACACGTCGTACTGCGCGCGCAGACGCTGCTTCTCGAGCAGACGGACCTTGTAGTCCGAGTTCTGCTTGCGGCCGCGGCCGTGCTCACCCGGCGGGTAGGGGCGGGCCTCGAAGTACTTGACGGCCTTCGGGGTCAGCGCGATGCCGAGGGCACGCGACTTCTTGACCTTGGGGCGGGACTGGTTCGCCACTGTCTGTTTCTCTTTCCTGGTTTTCGGCTTGTCAGGGTTGAGGGAGGTCGCATCCGCAGCCGGGGAAACCCGCCGGGTCCGCTCGGGACCTGCCGGGCAGCCGCTCCCCTGATCTGGGCACATACGTGCAGCACGCGAGTGGCCCACCGACCGCTCCCGGGACTCCGGGTGGTGGTGGGCTGCCCGCGACACCGTTCGACGGTGCGCGACGCTCCTGGAGCCGGTCCTCGAAGGACCGGGTCTCCGGCTGGCTGTCCCGCTCTGACTGCGCGGGACTCAGCACTTCGGGGCAGTCTACAGGCTGCTCAGGACCGCTTGCGACCGAGGTGCTTGCGCGTCCACTCCACCGCGTCCGCGTACCGGGCCTCCGTGCCGTGCCGGGTCGGCGTGTAGTACTCGCGGTCCTTGAGGGCGTCGGGGGCGTACTGCTGCTGGGCGATGCCCTCGGGCAGGTCGTGCGGGTACACGTAGCCCTGGGCGTGGCCGAGCTTGGCCGCGCCCTTGTAGTGCCCGTCCCGCAGATGCGGCGGGACGGGGCCGGCCTGTCCCTTGCGGACGTCCTCCAGCGCGGCGCCGATCGCGGTGGTGGCGGCGTTGGACTTGGGGGCGAGCGCGAGGGCGATGGTGGCGTGGCTGAGGGTGAGGGCGGCCTCCGGGAAGCCGATCATGGCGACGGCCTGGGCGGCGGCGACCGCTGTGGGCAGGGCGTTCGGGTCGGCGAGGCCGATGTCCTCGCTCGCGGAGATCATCAGGCGGCGGGCGATGAAGCGGGGGTCCTCGCCGGCCTCGATCATGCGGGCCAGGTAGTGCAGCGCGGCGTCGACGTCGGAGCCGCGGATGGACTTGATCAGGGCGCTGGCGACATCGTAGTGCTGGTCGCCGTCGCGGTCGTACTTCACCGCGGCGCGGTCGACGGTCTGCTCGAGCGTCTGGAGGCTGATCTCGCTCTCGCCCTGGTCCAGGGCGGCCCCGGCGGCGGCCTCCAGCGCGGTCAGGGCGCGGCGGGCGTCGCCGCCGGCGATGCGCAGGAGGTGGTCGCAGGTGTCGCCGGGCAGGGCGACCGCGTCCCCCAGTCCGCGCTCGTCGGTGAGGGCCCGCTTCAGCAGCCCCCGGACGTCGTCGTCGGTGAGCGGTTCGAGGGTGAGCAGCAGGGAGCGGGACAGCAGCGGGGAGATCACCGAGAAGTAGGGGTTCTCGGTGGTCGCGGCGATCAGGGTCACCCAGCGGTTCTCGACCGCGGGGAGCAGGGAGTCCTGCTGGGCCTTGCTGAAGCGGTGGATCTCGTCGAGGAAGAGGACGGTCTCCTTGCCGAAAGCGCCGGTGGCGCGGCGGGCGCCGTCGATGACCGCGCGGACCTCCTTGACGCCCGCGGTGATGGCCGACAACTCGACGAAGCGCTTGTCGGTGGCCTTGGACACGACGTACGCGAGGGTCGTCTTGCCCGTGCCGGGCGGACCCCAGAGGATCACCGAGGACGGTCCGGCGGGTCCGCCCGCGCCCTCGCCCACCAGCCGGCGCAGTGGCGAGCCGGGCTTCAGCAGGTGCTGCTGGCCCACCACCTCGTCGAGGGTGCGCGGACGCATCCGCACCGCCAGCGGGCTGGCGGCGGGATCCTTCTCCTGGCGTTCTTCTGCTGCGGCGGTGAACAGGTCGGGCTCCACGCAGAAACCCTAAAACACCGCACCGACAGTCCCGTCTCAGGGCCGCCGTCCGACCGTCAGCCGGTCCAGAAGTCCCACCACCGGGTGAGCACCAGCATGCCGATGACGCCGACGTGCATGACCGGTACGACCCAGGTGAACTCGCCGAAGAAGGACTTGAGCCACCGCGGGGACGGCAGGAAGTCGTTGCGGACGTTGAACGAGGTCACGTACCAGAACATGACGATCGTGGCGACCCAGGCCAGCGAGCACCACAGGCAGAGCGCGTTGATCCGGTACAGGGACTGGAACTGCAGCCAGGTGCAGAAGGCGACGCCGAAGAGTGTGCCGAAGTTGAAGGTCAGCCAGTACCAGCGCGGGAAGCGGGCGCGTGCCAGCAGGCTCACGCCGACGCAGATGACGATGCCATAGCAGACCAGGCCGAGCATCGGGTTGGGGAAGCCGAAGACGGCGGCCTGCTTGCTCTCCATGACGCTGCCGCAGGACACGACCGGGTTGAGGCTGCAGCCGGGGGTGAACGTCTTGCCCGCGACCTTGGCCTCGAGGATCTTGAACTTGTCGAGGGTGATGACCCAGGCGGCCAGCAGCCCGGCGGCGCCGGTGATCACCAGCAGGATGGCGAAGGCGCGGCTGCCGCCCGCCGTGCGCGGTGCGCCGGCAGTCTGCCCGGACCCGGGCTCGCTGGAGACGTCCTTGACTGTCGTCTTGCTCATCACGCCGATTCCGTCACTCGAGAGGTGGGCCTTCTTCGGGCAAGCCTCATTCTGCCGCACGCGCGCGGGGCTTCACCGTTCGCTCCGCATAAGCATGTACGTATGACCGGGCCGGTGCGTTCGGCTGCCCGGCCCGGTGCGTACGGCTCCGGACAGCGGCCGCGCCGCCCATGGCAAAGGCGCCGGACACCCCCGTCGGGAGTGTCCGGCGCCCACGCGCGCGTGCGCTCAGCCGAGCCGCGACTCCAGCTCCGCCACGATCTCGTTCACGCCGACCGGCGTCTGCTCGCCGGACTCCAGGTCCTTGAGCTGCACGACGCCCTCGGCGAGATCCCGTTCGCCGGCGACGATCGCGTACCGGGCGCCGCTGCGGTTGGCGTTCTTCATGGCGCCCTTCAGGCCCTTGCCGCCGTAGGCGAAGTCCGCCGCGACCCCGATCCTGCGCAGCTCGGTGACCTTCGCGAACAGGACCCGGCGGGCCTCCTCGCCGAGCGGGACGGCGTAGACACTGGTCGTGGACGGCAGGTCGAGCGTGATGCCCTCGGCCTCCAGGGCGAGGACCGTGCGGTCGACGCCCAGGGCCCAGCCCACGGACGGCAGCGCGGGGCCGCCGATCATCTCGGACAGACCGTCGTAGCGGCCGCCGCCGCCCACCGCGGACTGGGAGCCGAGGCCGTCGTGCACGAACTCGAAGGTGGTCCGGGTGTAGTAGTCCAGGCCGCGGACCAGCTTCGGGTCGTTCTCGAAGACCACGCCCGCCGCGGTGAGCAGCTCGCGGACCTCCTCGTGGTACGCCTTGCAGGCGTCGCACAGGTAGTCGCGCAGCAGCGGCGCGCCGGTCAGCTGCTTCTGCACCGACTCGCGCTTGTCGTCCAGGACCCGGAGCGGGTTGATCTCGACGCGGCGGCGGGTGTCCTCGTCCAGGTCCAGGGCGCGCAGGAACTCCTGCAGCGCGGCCCGGTACACCGGCCGGCACTCCTTGTCGCCCAGGCTGTTGAGCAGGATGCGGAAGTCGCGCAGGCCGAGCGAGCGGTAGGCCTGGTCGGCCAGGATGATCAGCTCGGCGTCCAGCGCCGGGTCCTCGGCCCCGATCGCCTCGGCGCCGACCTGGGAGAAGTGCCGGTAGCGGCCCTTCTGCGGGCGCTCGTAGCGGTAGTACGAGCCGGAGTACCACAGCTTGACCGGGAGGTTGCCCGCCTTGTGCAGGTTGGCCTCCAGGGCGGCGCGCAGCACGGACGCCGTGCCCTCGGGGCGCAGGGCGAGCCGGTCGCCGCCCTTGGTCTCGAAGGCGTACATCTCCTTGGTGACGATGTCGGTGGACTCACCGACACCGCGCGCGAACAGCTCGACGTTCTCGAAGCCGGGGGTCTCGACGTAGCCGTAGCCGGAGTCGCGCAGCGGGGCCGCGATCGCCTCGCGGACCGCCAGGTAGGTGGCGGAGGCCGGCGGGATCAGGTCGTAGGTGCCCTTGGGGGCCTGGAAGGTGCTCACGGAAGTCTCTCGTCACATTCCTCGTCGGGGAGCCCGGAGGGCTCCCTGGCCGGCCGCCACCTGCCGCAGATAGGGGTTGGTGGCGCGCTCCTGGCCGATGGTCGTCTGGGGGCCGTGGCCGGACAGCACCACGGTGGAGTCCTCGAGCGGCAGGCACACACGGGCCAGCGAGTCGAGCAGGTCCTCCGTGGAGCCACCCGGCAGATCGGTGCGTCCGACGGAGCCGGCGAACAGCAGATCCCCGGAGAAGAAGACCGGCGGGATGTCCGCGGCCCCGGGCATCCGGAAGGTCACCGACCCCTTGGTATGGCCCGGTGCGTGCGCGACGGAGAACGTGAGACCGGCCAGCTCCAGCCGCGCGCCGTCGGTCAGCTCCCGGACGTCGTCCGGCTCGCCCACGGTCAGTTCGCCCAGGAGCGGCATGCCGAAGGAGCGGCCGAGCGCCTTCTCGGGATCGTTCATCATGTACCGGTCGCTCGGGTGGATCCAGGCCGGTACGTCGTGCGCGCCGCACACGGGGACGACCGAGGCCACGTGATCGATGTGGCCGTGGGTGAGGACGACGGCGACGGGCTTGAGCCGATGCTTCTTCAGCGCTTCCTCGACTCCGTCGGCGGCCTCGTGGCCCGGGTCGATGATCACGCACTCCTCACCGGCGGCGGGGGCGACGAGATAACAGTTCGTCCCCCAGGCCCCGGCGGGGAACCCGGCAATGAGCACGATCGTCCTTCGTTGTGTCGATACGGGAGGGCCTGCGAGCAGGCCGCCTGTGGTCCGGAAGCCTACCGGCGCTGCCGTTTCCTCAGCGAACCCATATACGGTACGGGGCTACACGCGGCCGTCGGCTCACAGGACGCACGCGTACCGTCGGCAACACGACACGCATGAGGAGAGAACCCGGTGGTCAGCCAGGAGCAGCGGCGGCGTCAGCTCGCCCGGGAGAAGTTCTTGCGGCAGCAGCAGCGGCGCACCAGCGCGCGGCACAAGGCACGCATGCGCAACTCCGTGATCGCGTCGGTGCTCGGCGTGGTCGTGATCGGCAGCGTCGCGCTGTACACGACCGGCGTGCTGAAGAACGACGACGACAAGAAGACCAGCGCCGGCGCGGACGTGTCGCCGAGCGCCTCGCCGAGCAGCAAGGCGCCGGACCCGTGCGGGAAGCCGGCGGCGGGCTCGGTGAAGAAGCTGAGCTGGAAGAAGGAGCCGGCGGTGACGATCGACACGTCGGCGAAGTACACGATGAAGCTCGCGACGACGTGCGGTGACGTCGACATGTCGCTGAAGGCGTCGGCGGCCCCGCACACGGTGAACTCGTTCTCCTTCCTCGCGGGCAAGGGCTACTTCGACCACACCAAGTGCCACCGGCTCACCCCCGAGGGCATCTTCGTGCTCCAGTGCGGCGACCCGACGGCCACCGGCAGCGGCGGACCGGGCTACACCATCCCGGACGAGAACCTCAAGGACAAGAGCCTGAAGGGCAACACCTACCCGGCCGGCACGGTCGCGATGGCGAACACCGGACAGAAGCACACCGGTGGCAGCCAGTTCTTCCTCGTCTACAAGGACAGCCCGCTGCCGCCCAGCTACACGCCGTTCGGGACGATCACCGAGTCGGGCATGAAGGTGCTCAAGAAGATCGCCCAGGCCGGTGCCCAGGCGGCCGACCCGACCACCGGGAACACCGCTCCGAACGCGACGGTCGTGATCGACAAGGCGACGGTCACCAAGTCCTGACCCGCCGGGAATCCCGGAGCGGCCGCCGGCGCAATTCGCCCGCGCTGGATGCGGACAGGTCACCCGCCGGTCGCCTATGTTGGCCGTGACGAAACTGTGGACGATGCCCGGGGGCGCTGAGGCCCCTCGCGGGCATCATGTGGAGGAGGCGCTGTGAGCAGCGACCCGTGGGGCCGCGTCGACGAGACGGGGACCGTGTACGTGCGTACGGCCGATGGCGAGCAGGTCGTCGGTTCCTGGGCGGCCGGCTCCCCTGAGGAGGCGCTTGCCTACTTCGAGCGCAAGTACGAGGGCCTGGTTGTCGAGATCGGCCTCCTCGAGAAGCGAGTCAAGACCACCGACCTGTCGGCGAAGGACGCCCGCACCGCGATCGACCACCTGCGCGAGCAGGTGGACGCGCACCACGCGGTGGGCGACCTCGACGCGCTGCGGACCCGCCTCGACAAGCTCGTGGAGACCGTCGAGGCCCGTCGTGAGGAGCGCAAGGCGCAGCGGGCCAAGCAGTCCGACGAGGCCCGCGGGGCCAAGGAGGACCTGGTCGCCGAGGCGGAGCGGCTCGCGCAGTCCGATCAGTGGCGGGCGGCCGGTGAGCGGCTTCGCGCCCTGGTGGACACCTGGAAGGGTCTGCCGCGGCTCGACCGCAAGTCGGACGACGAGCTGTGGCACCGCTTCTCGCACGCCCGGTCGGCGTTCTCCAAGCGGCGCAAGGCGCACTTCGCGCAGCTCGACGCGCAGCGCGAGGAGGCCCGCCTGACCAAGGAGCGGCTGGTCTCCGAGGCCGAGGCGCTGTCCGGTTCGACGGACTGGGGCGCGACGGCGGCCCGTTACCGCGATCTGATGACGGAGTGGAAGGCCGCGGGCCGCGCCCAGCGCGAGCACGAGGACGATCTGTGGAACCGCTTCCGCGGCGCCCAGGACGTGTTCTTCGCGGCCCGCAGCTCGGTCTTCGCCGAGCGGGACGCGGAGCAGGCCGAGAACCTGAAGCTGAAGGAGGAGCTGGCCGAGGAGGCCGAGAAGCTCCTGCCGATCTCGGACCTGAAGGGTTCGCGGGCGGCCTTCCGCTCGATCAACGAGCGCTGGGAGGCCATCGGGCATGTCCCGCGGGACGCGCGTCCGAAGGTCGAGGGCCGGATGCACACGGTCGAGCGGGCGCTGCAGGAGGCCGAGGAGGCCGAGTGGCGCCGGACGAACCCGGAGGCACGCGCGCGTGCCGCGGGTCTGACCGGCCAGCTCCAGGCCGCCGTGGACAAGCTGCGGGCGCAGATCGAGCATGCTCGCGCCCAGGGCAACAACGCCAGGGCCGACAAGCTGGAGCGGGAGCTGGAAGGCCGCCAGGCGCTTCTGGACCAGGCCCTGAAGGGCCTGCAGGAGTTCGGCGGCTGAGTACCCCACCGCACGGACGAGAGGGCCCCATACAGGCGTATGGGGCCCTCTCGTGTGTCCTGCTACGCCCGGCTGCGCGCCGAGGTCACGCGGTAGACGTCGTAGACCCCCTCCACGCCCCGCACGGCCTTGAGGACGTGACCGAGGTGCTTGGGGTCGCCCATCTCAAAGGTGAAGCGGGAGGTGGCCACCCGGTCGCGGGACGTCTGCACGGCCGCGGACAGGATGTTGACGTGCTGGTCGGACAGCACCCGGGTGACGTCCGACAGCAGCCGGGAGCGGTCCAGCGCCTCGACCTGGATGGCGACCAGGAAGACCGAGGACTGGGTGGGCGCCCACTCGACGTCGAGGATGCGCTCCGGCTCGCGGGACAGTGACTCGACGTTCACGCAGTCGCTGCGGTGAACCGATACACCGCTGCCGCGCGTGACGAAGCCGATGATCGGGTCGCCGGGTACGGGCGTGCAGCAGCGGGCCAGCTTGACCCACACGTCGTCGACGCCCTTGACGACGACTCCCGGGTCGGCGCTGGAGCGCCGCTTGCGGCCGCGGCCGCGGGCCGGCGGGACCGTCTCGTCGATCTCCTCGGTGGCGGCCTCCTCGCCGCCGAGGGCCTGCACCAGCTTCTGGACGATGTTCTGCGCGGAGACGTGGCCCTCGCCGATCGCCGCGTAGAGCGCGGAGATGTCCGAGTAGCGCATCTCGTGCGCGAGGGTGACCAGCGAGTCGCCGGTGAGGATGCGCTGGATGGGCAGGTTCTGCTTGCGCATGGCCCGCACGATGGCGTCCTTGCCCTGCTCGATCGCCTCGTCGCGGCGCTCCTTGGAGAACCAGGCCCGGATCTTGTTGCGGGCGCGCGGCGACTTGACGAAACCGAGCCAGTCGCGGGAGGGGCCGGCGCCGGGCGCCTTGGAGGTGAAGACCTCCACCAGGTCGCCGTTGTCCAGGGTGGACTCGAGCGGTACGAGCCTGCCGTTGACCCGTGCTCCTATGGTGCGGTGGCCGACCTCGGTGTGGACGGCGTACGCGAAGTCCACCGGCGTCGCCCCGGCCGGGAGCGCGATGACGTCGCCCTTCGGCGTGAAGACGAAGACCTCGTTGCGGGAGAGGTCGAAGCGCAGGGACTCCAGGAACTCGCCGGGGTCCTCGGTCTCCTTCTGCCAGTCCAGCAGCTGCCGCAGCCACGCCATGTCGTTGATGGCGTCCTTGTCCTTGCCGGAGGCCTTGGGCACGTCCGTGCGGACCTTGGAGGCGCCGGCGACGGCCTCCTGCTTGTACTTCCAGTGCGCGGCGATGCCGTACTCGGCGCGCCGGTGCATGTCGAAGGTGCGGATCTGCAGCTCGACGGGCTTGCCGTTGGGCCCGATGACCGTCGTGTGCAACGACTGGTACATGTTGAACTTCGGCATCGCGATGTAGTCCTTGAACCGGCCGGGCACCGGGTTCCATCGCGCGTGCACGGTGCCCAGGGCCGCGTAGCAGTCCCGGACCGTGTCGACAAGTACACGAATCCCCACCAGGTCGTAGATCTCCGCGAAGTCACGGCCGCGGACGATCATCTTCTGGTAGACGCTGTAGTAGTGCTTCGGACGGCCGGTGACGGTCGCCTTGATGCGCGCGGCGCGCAGATCGGACTGGACCTCGTCGGTCACTATGGCGAGGTACTCGTCGCGCTTCGGCGCCCGCTCGGCGACCAGCCGCACGATCTCGTCGTACATCTTGGGGTAGAGGATCGCGAAGGCGAGGTCCTCCAGCTCCCACTTGATGGTGTTCATGCCCAGCCGGTGTGCCAGCGGGGCGTAGATCTCCAGCGTCTCGCGCGCCTTCTTCTCCTGCTTCTCGCGCTTGAGGTAGCGCATGGTGCGCATGTTGTGCAGGCGGTCGGCGAGCTTGATGACCAGGACGCGCGGGTCCTTCGCCATCGCCACGACCATCTTGCGCACGGTCTCGGCCTGCGCGGCCTCGCCGAACTTGACCTTGTCCAGCTTGGTCACGCCGTCGACGAGCAGGGCGACCACGTCGCCGAAGTCGCGGCGCAGGTCCTCCAGGCCGTACTCGGTGTCCTCGACGGTGTCGTGCAGCAGCCCCGCCATGAGGGTGGCCGGGTCCATGCCCAGTTCGGCGAGGATGGTGGTGACGGCGAGCGGATGCGTGATGTACGGATCGCCGCTCTTGCGCTTCTGCCCCCGGTGCCAGCGCTCGGCGACCTGGTAGGCGCGCTCGATCTGGCGCAGCGTGGCGTTCTCGATCTTGGGGTCGTTGCTGCGCACTATCCGCAGCAGCGGCTCCAGGACGGGGTTGTACGGGTTCGCGCGCTGGACGCCGAGGCGGGCGAGGCGGGCGCGGACGCGGTTGGAGGAGCCGGAGCGGGCGGGCTGGCCGGCGGCGGGGCGCACAGGCGGGGCCGGCTTGGGGCGGGTGACCTCGGGCGTCTTCTCGACGGGCGCGGCCTGGGCGTGCTCGACCGCCCCGCGGGTGTCGTTCTTCGCGGACGACACGTTCCGCGCGGGCTTGGCCGTGGGCGCCGAGGCGGGCTCGGGCTTGGCGGCGGTCAGTGGCTGGGCCTCGTCTGGCAAGAGGACTCCTCGTGCGCGATCCGGGTCCCCCGGTCAGGCTCCGGAAACCCCATGGTAGCGATCCTGTGCCTTGTCATCGCCCGCAGGCCGCCGTCAGGACCGTCTACCCCTGAAACGCGAGGGACTCCCCCGGGATTCCTCGGTGATGACGTGGAGGGGAATCCGGGGGGCGAGAGGTGGCGGCATGACGAACGGCCGCCCCCGAAGACACCGGGGACGGCCGTTGCCGGCGCGGAGATGTCAGATCCGCAGGAGCGCCCTCAGCGGCGCCTCACCGAGCGCCGGCTCCAGGCGGTCCCGGCCGCTCAGGAAGCCCAGCTCCATGAGGACCGCGAGCCCCGAGACCTCGGCGCCCGCCCGCTGGATGAGCTGGATCGCGGCCTCGGCGGTGCCGCCCGTGGCCAGCACGTCGTCGACGATCAGCACCCGGTCGCCGGACGCCAGGTCCTCCGCGTGCACCTCGATCTCCGCCGAGCCGTACTCCAGGTCGTACGCCTGGCGCAGTGTCGCGCCCGGCAGCTTGCCCGCCTTGCGGACCGGGATGAAACCGAGGCCCGCGCGGACCGCGACCGGTGCGCCCAGGATGAAGCCCCGGGCCTCCAGTCCGACGACCTTGGTCGCGCCCGTCTCGGTGGCGATCGCGGCCAGCGCGTCGGTCAGCGCGGAGAACGCCGCCGGGTCCGCGAGCAGCGGGGTGATGTCCTTGAACATCACGCCCGGCTCGGGGTAGTCGGCCACGTCCCGGATGCGGCTGAGCAGCAGCGACGTGATGTCGGCGAGCTCGGTCATCGGCGCTTCCCCGAGGGCCGGCCGCGACCCCTGGTGCGGGAGGCGGGCTGGTTGCGGGGTCCCACCACGGCGGCTGCCGCGTCATCGTGCTCGTCACCCTCGCCCAGCCGCGCCGGCTCGGCCTCCTCGCCGGCGGCGGCCTGCGCGCGCTTGGCCATGACGCGCTTGCGGAGCGCCCTCATCGCCGGCTCGCGCTCCTTGAGATCGGCGACGAGCGGGGTGGCGATGAAGATCGAGGAGTACGCGCCGGCCGCGAGACCGACGAACAGCGACAGCGAGATGTCGTTCAGGGTGCCGGCCCCGAGGAAGCCACCGCCGATGAACAGCAGACCCGCCACCGGGAGCAGGGCGACCACCGTGGTGTTGATGGAACGCACCAGCGTGCCGTTGATCGACTGGTTGGCGATGTCGCTGTAGGTGAAGCGGGTCTGCTTCGTGATGCCCTTCGTCTGCTCCTTGAGGCTGTCGAAGACGACGACCGTGTCGTAGAGCGAGTAACCGAGGATCGTCAGCAGACCGATGACCGTGCCGGGCGTGACCTCGAAGCCCACCAGGGCGTAGATGCCGGTCGTGATGGTGATGTCGTGGATCAGCGCGACGAGGGCCGCGATGGCCATGCGCCACTCGAAGGCGATCGCCAGGTAGATCACGACGAGCACCATGAAGATCGCCAGGCCCTGCCAGGCCTTGCTGGCGATCTGCTCGCCCCAGCTCGGACCGACCAGGTCGGCGTTGAGCTTCTCGGGGTTGAGGTTCAGGTCCTTGGCCAGCGTCTGCTTGATCTGGTCGGACTTGTCGGTGTCGATGCCGGCGATCTGGATGCGCAGGCTGCCGTTGCCGAGCTTCTGCACGACGGCCTCGTGACCGGAGGCGTTCGTCGCGAACTCCTCCGCCTGGGCCACCGACGTGCTCATCTTCGTCGGCGTCGTGAAGACCGCGCCGCCCTGGAACTCGATGCCCATGTTCAGGCCGCGCACCGCCAGGCCGACGATGGCCGTGATGGTGATCAGGATGGAGACGCCGTACCAGATCTTGCGCTTGCCGACGAAGTCGTAGCTGATCTCGCCGCGGTGCAGTCGAGCGCCGAGGTTGCCGAGTTTCGACATCGCTCACGCCTCCTTCGGGTCGACAGGGCCGGCGGCGGGACCGGCGGGACGGCGGGTGCGGCGCAGCGGCGGCTTGGCACCCAGGCTCTTCGGGTCGAGACCGGACCACTTGTGGCCGTTCGCGAAGAACTTGCGACGGGCGAGCAGCGTCATCAGCGGCTTGGTGAACAGGAAGACGACGACCACGTCGAGCACGGTGGTCAGACCGAGCGTGAACGCGAAGCCCTGCACCTTGCCGACGGTCACGATGAACAGCACCGCGGCGGCGAGGAACGACACGAAGTCGGAGACCAGGATGGTGCGCCGGGCGCGCGGCCAGGCCCGCTCGACGGCGGGGCGCAGCGAGCGGCCCTCGCGGATCTCGTCCCGGATGCGTTCGAAGTACACGATGAACGAGTCCGCTGTGATACCGATGGCGACGATGGCACCGCAGACGGCCGGCAGGTTCAGCGCGAAGCCGATGGCCGGGCCGAGCAGCGCCATGATCACGTAGGTGAGGATCGCAGAGACCAGCAGGGACGCCATGGCGACGAGCGACAGGCCGCGGTAGTAGGCGATCAGGTAGATCACGACCAGGGCGAGGCCGATCGCGCCGGCGATCAGACCCGCGCGCAGCTGCTCACCGCCGAGCGCGGCGGTCACCGTGGTGACGGTCTCCTCCTTGAAGGAGAGCGGGAGCGCGCCGTAGGACAGCATGTTGGCGAGGTTCTGCGCCTCGTCCTGCGTGAAGCTGCCGGAGATCTCCGCCTGGCCGCCGGTGATGGCGTTCTGGACGTACGGGCTGGAGACGACCTCGCCGTCGAGGACGATGCCGAACTCGTTCTGCGGGCTCTGGTTCTTGGCCAGCTCGCCGGTGATGTTCGCGAACTTCTTCGAACCGGTGCCGGTGAAGGTCATCTGGACCTGCCAGCCGGAGGCGCCCTGGGTGTCGAAGATCGCCTGGGCCTTCTTCACCTCGGTGCCGTCCACGCCGGCCGGGCCGAGCAGGTACTTGTACCAGGTCTTGTCCCGCTGGCCGCAGGCCACGGTGGGCTCGCCGGGCTTGGCGTTGGTGCCGGCGTTGGCGCGCTCGGCGGGCTTGGCGCAGTTCAGGGCCGCGTACTGGGCCTGAAGCTTGGTGGTGTCCGCGTTGCCCGTGGCCGAGGCGGACGGGCTGGCGGAGGTCTTGGCGCCGGACGAGGCGCTCGGGGAGGACGAGCCCGACGGCGAGGCGTCGGCCTTCAGCGCGTCGGTGACCGCGCGGCCCTGGGAGGTGGCGGAGGCCGTCGGCGAGGCGGAGGAGGACGAGGACGCCTTCTCCTTGCTGGAGCCCGACGGGCTCGGCGAGGCACCGCCGCTGGAGGACGCGCTCGGTGAGGGGCTCGCCGGGGTGGCGCCGCTGGGCTCGCTGGCGAGCACCGGGCGGAAGTACAGCTTGGCGGTGGTGCCGACCTGCTGCTGGGCCTCCTTGGAGTTGGTGCCCTTGGGGATGTTCACGATGATGTGATCGCGCCCCTGGGTCTGCACCTCCGCCTCGGAGACACCCAGGCCGTTGACACGGCGGTTCATGATGTCGACCGCGGTGTCCATGTTGGCCTGGTTGATCGCGGACCCCTGGTCGGCCTTCGCCTTGAGCGTGATGCTCGTACCACCGGCGAGGTCGATGCCGAGGCGCGGTGTCGTGTGCCCGGAGGCGAACATCCCGCCGGTGAGCGCCACGATGGCGATCAAAATGAGGGCCAGCGAGCGCCCTGGCTTGCTCTGGGCGCTCGCGCTCCGGCCCCTCTTAGGTGCTGCCACCTTCTCGTACTCCCTCTCGGGCCGCCCCGCGCCGGGTCGGCGCGGTCAGCCATGACATGGTGTCGGGCTCCGTGCGTCGAACAGAAGCGCCCGG
This sequence comes from Streptomyces sp. NPDC005706, assembly GCF_040631045.1. NCBI lineage: Bacteria > Bacillati > Actinomycetota > Actinomycetes > Kitasatosporales > Streptomycetaceae > Streptomyces > Streptomyces sp. NPDC005706. The sequence continues at coordinate 143,544 of NZ_JBEXYS010000004.1, forward strand.
GGTGCGCGGGCGCGGCCGGGCCGCGCCGCACGCCCCGGGGGCGTGACTACTTCGCCTCGGAGTCGCCGTCGGTCTTCTTCGGCTCTTCGTCCGTCTTGGCCTCGGCGACCTCGGCGGCGTCGGTCCCGTCCTCGGCGACGTCCTTCTTGCCGAAGTCGACGGCCTTGTCGCCGGAGGCGGCGGCAGCGGCGGGCTCGCCGGGCTCGCCGGTCTCCGTGAGGGAGGAGGCGTCGTCCGGGACGACGTCGCCGTCGGCCTTCAGGTCGTGCTCGACGCCGTGGACGATGCGGTTGTACTCGTCGTCGGTGAGGACGGCGCCGATCGCGTTCTTGGCGAAGAGGAGGTCCACGCCGGGTCCGGCGTCGAGGAGGACCGTGTCCTCGCTGACCTCCTTGACCGTCGCGTACATGCCCCCGATCGTGCGGACGCCGGAGCCGGGCTGCATCTCATTGCGCATGCTCGCGGCCTGCTGCTGCTTCTTCTTGGCCGAGCGCGTCATCAGGAACATGGCCGCGATGAGCACAATGAACGGGAGAAGGGTCAAGGTATTCACGGGACGGGGTTTCCTTCGCGCGACCGCGCGGTGAGGGCGGCCTGTTGATGGGGGTGGGTCGGCGCCGCCCGCAAGGGCGGCATCGGCGGAGTCTAAGCGAGTCCGCGCGCATGGAACAACGCTCAGCATGGCACCTGGGTTCCTGCCCCCGCCATTGCCCTCGCCGTCACGCCCCGAACAGGTCCTGTTGTCCGTTTCCCCCGGTGGCCGTGCGGGGCGGGGTCAGACCGAGGTGTGCCCAGGCGGCCGGGGTGCCGACACGGCCGCGCGGGGTGCGGGCCAGCAGGCCCTCGCGGACCAGGAAGGGCTCGGCGACCTCCTCGACCGTCTCGCGTTCCTCCCCCACCGCGACGGCGAGCGTGGACAGGCCCACCGGACCGCCGCCGAACAGCTTCAGCAGCGCCTCCAGCACCGCCCGGTCGAGCCGGTCGAGGCCGCGCGCGTCCACTTCGTAGACGGCGAGCGCGGCCCCGGCGATCTCACGGGTGATCATGCCGTCGGCCTTGACCTGCGCGTAGTCCCGGACGCGGCGCAGCAGACGGTTGGCGATGCGGGGCGTGCCGCGGGAGCGGCCGGCGATCTCGGCGGCGCCGTCCGGCTCGATCCCGACGTCGAGCAGGCTCGCCGAGCGGTGCACGACGCGCTCCAGCTCGTGCGGCTCGTAGAACTCCATGTGCGCGGTGAAGCCGAAGCGGTCGCGCAGCGGGGGCGGCAGCAGGCCCGCGCGTGTGGTGGCGCCGACCAGGGTGAACGGGGGCAGCTCCAGGGGGATGGCGGTGGCGCCGGGGCCCTTGCCGACGATGACGTCGACGCGGAAGTCCTCCATGGCCATGTACAGCATCTCCTCGGCGGGCCGGGACATGCGGTGGATCTCGTCGAGGAAGAGGACCTCGCCCTCCTGGAGCGAGGAGAGGATCGCGGCGAGATCGCCTGCGTGCTGGATGGCGGGGCCTGAGGTGATGCGGATGGGGGCGCCCATCTCGGCCGCGATGATCATCGAAAGGGTGGTCTTGCCGAGGCCGGGGGCGCCGGAGAGCAGCACGTGGTCGGCGGTGGCGCCGCGCGCGCGTGCGGCGCGCAGGACGAGGTCGAGCTGTTCGCGGACCTTCTCCTGGCCGATGAACTCGTCGAGGTCCTTGGGGCGCAGGGCCGCCTCGACGGCCTGGTCCTCGCCGTCGGCGGCGGAGCCCACCAGCCGCTCGGGGGCGGCGGAGTCGGTCGTGTCGTCCCAGTTCATGTGGTGTGCCTCGGGGTGGAGTGGTCGGTCAGCGGGCGCGGTTCAGGGTCTGCAGCGCTGCCTTCAGCAGCTGACCCACCTGCGGGGTGCCGCCCGCGGCCTCGGCCTGGGGGGCCACGGCGGCGACGGCCTCGTCGGCCTCGCGGGTGGCGTACCCGAGGCCGATGAGGGCCGCGTGCAGCTGGTCGCGCCAGCCCTGGGTGACGGGTGCGCCCATCGCGGGGGCGCCGACCGGCTCGCCGAGGCGGTCCTTCAGCTCCAGCAGGAGCTTCTGGGCGCCCTTCTTGCCGATGCCGGGCACGGCGATGAGCGCTTTCTCGTCGGCGGTGGCGACGGCCCGGCGCAGCGCGTCCGGCGTGTGCACCGCGAGCATGGCCTGGGCGAGTCTCGGTCCGACCCCGCTGGCGGTCTGGAGCAGCTCGAAGACCTGGCGCTCGTCGTCGTCGGCGAATCCGTACAGCGTCAGGGAGTCCTCACGGACGACCAGGGAGGTGTGCAGCTTGGCGGGCCGGCCCTGGCGGAGCGTGGAGAGGGTGTTCGGCGTGCACTGGACGGCCATGCCGACGCCGCCCACCTCGATCACCGCCGCGTCGGGGGCGAGTGCGGCGACCGTGCCGCTGAGGAAGGCGATCATGCCGTACGGCCTTTCGTTGCGTGGGCCGAGTGCATCGCCACGGCCTGCTGGAGTCGGTTCTGCGCGGGGGCGCGCCAGATGTGGCAGATGGCGAGCGCGAGGGCGTCGGCGGCGTCGGCCGGTCTGGGCGGCGCGGAGAGCCGGAGCAGCCGGGTGACCATGGCGCCGACCTGCGCCTTGTCGGCGCGTCCGCTGCCGGTGACGGCGGCCTTGACCTCGCTGGGGGTGTGCAGGGCGACCGGGATGCCGCGGCGGGCGGCGCACAGCATGGCGACCGCGCTGGCCTGGGCGGTGCCCATCACCGTACGGACGTTGTGCTGGCTGAACACCCGCTCCACGGCGACGAATTCGGGCCGGTGCTCGTCCAGCCAGGCCTCGATGCCCTGCTCGACGGCGACCAGGCGCTGCCCCAGCTCGGCGTCCGCGGGCGTGCGTACGACACCGACGCCGATCATGGTGAGCGGACGTCCCGCGACTCCCTCGACGACACCGACACCGCACCGGGTCAGGCCGGGGTCCACCCCCAGTACGCGCACCGCGCCCTCCCCTTCTCTGCGGCTGGACCGCCGCCGCTCTCGCGGACGCGGCCGAGCACCATCGTGGTCGCTCGACCGACGGTTGCGGCCCGTGGACGGTGATCCACGGACGACGCCAGGCTAATCGCTGCCACTGACAACGGCGGCGGGCCGGCGGGACGCGTGTCCCTCCGGCCCGCCGGAAACCGCTCGGCACACGGCCGCGCTACGCGTCGACCTTCTCCATGATCTCGTCGCTGACGTCGAAGTTGGCGAAGACGTTCTGCACGTCGTCGCTGTCCTCGAGCGCGTCGATCAGCTTGAAGATCTTCTTGGCGCCCTCCTCGTCCAGCTCGACCTGGACGGACGGCACGAAGCTGGAGTCGGCGGAGTCGTAGTCGATCCCGGCCTCCTGGAGGGCGGTGCGGACCGCGACCATGTCGGTGGCCTCGCTGATGACCTCGAAGGTGTCGCCGAGGTCGTTGACCTCCTCGGCGCCCGCGTCCAGGACGGCGCCGAGGACGTCGTCCTCGGCCAGCTCGCCCTTGGGGACGATGACGACGCCCTTGCGGCTGAACATGTACGACACCGAGCCCGGGTCGGCCATGTTGCCGCCGTTGCGGGTCATGGCGACGCGCACGTCGGAGGCGGCGCGGTTGCGGTTGTCGGTGAGGCACTCGATGAGCACCGCGACACCGTTCGGGCCGTAACCCTCGTACATGATCGTCTCGTAGTCGGCGCCACCGGCCTCGAGACCACCGCCACGCTTGATCGCGGAGTCGATGTTCTTGTTGGGGACCGACTGCTTCTTGGCCTTCTGGACGGCGTCGTAGAGGGTCGGGTTGCCCTCGAGGTCGACGCCGCCCATGCGCGCCGCGACCTCGATGTTCTTGATCAGCTTCGCGAAGAGCTTGCCGCGCTTGGCGTCGATCACGGCCTTCTTGTGCTTCGTCGTAGCCCATTTAGAGTGGCCGGACATCTGCCTGTCTCCTTCGCGTAACCCATCTCTGCAACGAACTCCAGAGATCCTACAAGGACTCCGGTGTCCGGTTGGCGCGCACCATGTCGACGAAAAGCGCGTGCACGCGGTGGTCGCCGGTCAGTTCCGGGTGGAACGACGTGGCGAGCACGTTGCCCTGGCGGACCGCGACGATGTGGCCCTCGTGCTCGGCGAGCACCTCGGCCCCGGCGCCCACGGACTCCACCCAGGGAGCGCGGATGAAGACGCCCTCCACAGGATCGCCCGCGACACCCCGGACGTCGACCGCGGCCTCGAAGGACTCGTTCTGCCGTCCGAAGGCGTTGCGGCGCACGATCATGTCGATTCCGCCGATGGTCTCCTGGCCCGAGCGCGGGTCGAGGATCTTGTCGGCGAGCAGGATCATGCCGGCGCAGGTGCCGTAGACGGGCATGCCGTCGCGCACGCGCGCGCGGAGGGGTTCCATCACTCCGAAGAGGACGGCCAGCTTGGAGATGGTGGTCGACTCGCCGCCGGGCAGCACGAGGGCGTCGACCTCGGCGAGTTCCTCGGGGCGCCGCACCGGCCTGGCCACGGCGTCGGCCGCGGCCAGGGCGATGAGGTGCTCCCGTACGTCGCCCTGGAGTGCCAGGACGCCTATGACGGGGGTGTTCATGTGCCGCGTCGCCTTACCAGCCGCGGTTGGCGTAGCGCTCGGCCTCGGGCAGGGTGTCGCAGTTGATGCCGACCATGGCCTCGCCGAGGTTGCGGGAGGCGTCCGCGATGATCTTCGGGTCGTCGTAGAAGGTGGTGGCCTTCACGATGGCGGCGGCGCGCTTGGCCGGGTCGCCGGACTTGAAGATGCCGGAGCCGACGAAGACGCCCTCGGCGCCGAGCTGGCGCATCAGCGCGGCGTCGGCCGGGGTGGCCACACCGCCGGCGGAGAAGAGGACCACCGGGAGCTTGCCCAGCTCGGCGACCTCCTTGACGAGCTCGTAGGGGGCGCGCAGCTCCTTGGCGGCGGCGTACAGCTCGTGGTTGTCGAAGCCGCGCAGGCGGGCGATCTCGTTCTTGATCTGGCGCAGGTGGCGGACGGCCTCGACGACGTTGCCGGTGCCGGCCTCGCCCTTGGAGCGGATCATCGCGGCGCCCTCGGCGATGCGGCGCAGGGCCTCGCCCAGGTTGGTGGCGCCACAGACGAAGGGGGTGGTGAAGGACCACTTGTCGGAGTGGTTGACCTCGTCGGCCGGGGTGAGCACCTCGGACTCGTCGATGTAGTCGACGCCGAGGGACTGCAGGACCTGGGCCTCGACGAAGTGGCCGATGCGGGACTTGGCCATGACCGGGATCGAGACGGCGTCGATGATGCCCTCGATCATGTCCGGGTCGGACATGCGGGCCACGCCGCCGTCCTTGCGGATGTCGGCCGGGACCCGCTCCAGGGCCATGACGGCGACGGCGCCCGCGTCCTCAGCGATCTTCGCCTGCTCCGGCGTGACGACGTCCATGATCACGCCGCCCTTGAGCTGCTCGGCCATGCCGCGCTTCACACGGGCGGTGCCGGTCTCGGGAGCCTGGTTGTCGGTGGTGGACACGGGTGACCTCACTGAAGTGGAGAAGGGTGACTGCACGGACGAGGAAACGCGAGGCGACCAGTCCACAGCAAGGGCCAATGCCGACCCGGTGGATCGTTTTGTCCGGCGACGGGTCGCGGCGCCCGCTTCAGGCGGCCCGTTCCACCAGGGCCGCGGGCGGCTCGTCGTCCATCTCGAAGGCCAGCGGGAACGGGGCGTGGCCGGCCAGCCGGAACCAGCGCACCTTGCGGTGCTCGCGGAGCCTGCGGGCGGCCCCCACTGCGTCGTTGTGGAAGCGGCGGGCCATGGGCACCCGGCGTACCGCCTCGGCCAGCTCACGCGCCGCCTCGTCGCCGCCCGGGGCGTCCCGGACGACCTCGACCTGCCGCGGGTCCTCGAACACCGCGCGCAGGGCCTGGCTCAGCTCGCTCTCCGCGACCTCCCGCTGGTCCTCCTCCGCCTGCCGGGCGGCGTGCGCGGCCTCGTAGAGCACGATCGAGGCGGCGGGGTCGAGCACGCCCGAGGTGGCCAGTTCCTGGGTCACTGAGGCCCGCCGCAGCAGCTGGGCGTCCAGCGCGGCCCGCGCGGCGTCCATCCGCACGTGCAGCCGGTCCAGCCGCCCGGCCGTCCAGCTCAGATAGACACCGACGGCGACGAGGGCGAGGAAGATCCAGATGAGGGTTGCGGTCACGGGCGAAGGCTATCGGGACGCCGTGGCCGTGCCGTCGCCCCGTCGGGTCAGTCCCTGGCCAGCCCGAACCGGGAACGCCGGCCCGGGCGCTCGTCCGTGGCCACCGCCGCCGTTCCGGTCGTGACGGTCTCGTACACCGAGAGGATGTCGGCGCCGACCGTCGACCAGTCGAAGCGGCGGACGTGCGCGCTGCCCCGCTCCCGCAGTTCGGCCCGTCGCTCCGGGTCCGCCAGCAGACCCACGGCGGCCCGCGCCAGTGCGTCGGCGTCCTCGTTGGCGAAGACCTCGCCGGCCTTGCCCTGGTCGAGGACCTGGACGAAGGCGTCGAGGTCGGAGGCGAGGACGGGGGCCCCCGCCGACATCGCCTCGACCAGGATGATGCCGAAGCTCTCGCCGCCGGTGTTGGGCGCGACGTACAGGTCGACACTGCGCAGGAAGCGGGCCTTGTCCTCGTCGCTGATCATGCCGAGGAACTCCACGCGCGACCGCAGTTCGGCGGGCAGGTTCTCGACGGCCGCCTCCTCGTCGCCGCGCCCCGCCACCAGCAGCCTCGCCCCTGGTCGGGCGGCCAGGATCTTCGGCAGCGCCCGCATCAGCACCGGCAGGCCCTTGCGGGGCTCGTCGATGCGGCCGATGAAGCCGATCGTCTCGCCCTGCCACTGCGGCCTGGGCTCGGCCTCGGCGAAGAAGTCGACGTCGACGCCGTTGGGGATGACCACCGCGTCCCCGCCCAGGTGCTCGACGAGGGTGCGGCGGGCGTACTCGCTCACCGCTATCCGCGCGCTGATCTTCTCCAGCGCGGCCTGCAGGATCGAGTAGGCGGCGATCATCGCGCGCGAGCGGGGGTTGGAGGTGTGGAAGGTGGCCACGATGGGGCCCTGCGCGGCCCAGCAGGTCAGCAGGCCGAGGGAGGGCGACGTCGGCTCGTGGATGTGGACCACGTCGAACGCGCCCTCGTGCAGCCAGCGGCGCACGCGCGCGGCCGACAGGAAACCGAAGTTCAGCCGGGCCACCGAGCCGTTGTAGGGCACCGGGACCGCGCGGCCGGCCGAGACGACGTACGGCGGCAGCGGGGTGTCGTCGTCGGCGGGCGCGAGGACGGAGACCTCGTGGCCGAGCCGGATGAAGTACTCGGCGAGGTCGCGGATGTGGAACTGGACGCCGCCGGGCACGTCCCAGGAGTACGGGCAGACGATCCCGATTCTCACGAGGGTCCCTTCGTGGGGTCCAGGTCGGCGATCCACAGCCGCTGGAGCATGTGCCAGTCCTCCGGGTGCTCGGCGATCCCGGTGGCGAAGGCGTCGGCGAGCGACTGTGTCATGGCGGACGTCTTCTCCGCCCGCGTACCCGTCTCCGGTACCTCGATCGGGGGATGCACACGGCCCTTCATGACCGGGGAGTCGTCGTACCGCAGGGTGACGGGCAGCAGCAGCGCGCCGGTCTGCTGGGCCAGCAGGGCCGGTCCCGCCGGCATCCGGGCCCGGTCGCCGAAGAAGTCCACCTCGGTGCCGGACGCGGACAGGTCGCGGTCGGCGACCAGGCAGACGAGTCCGCCGTCGCGCAGCCGCCGGGCCAGGGTGCCGAAGGCCGAGCCGCCGCTGTGCGGCAGCACCTCCATGCCGAGGCCCTCGCGGTAGGCGACGAAGCGGTCGTAGAGCGTCTCGGGCTTCAGCCGCTCGGCCACCGTGGTGAACGGGGTCCGCAGCTCGGTGGTGACCCAGGCGCCGGCCAGATCCCAGTTGGCCAGGTGCGGCAGGGCCAGGATCACGCCGCGGCCCGAGGCGAGCCCGTCGGTCAGGTGGTGGAGGTCCTTGGGCTCGAAGCCGGTCCTGACGCGCTCGGGACTCCAGGCCGGGAGCCGGAACGACTCCATCCAGTAGCGCAGGTAGGAACGCATGCCCGCGCGCGAGAGCTCGGCCAGCCGCTCCGGGCCGGCGTCGGGCACCACGCGCGCGTAGTTGGCCTCCAGGCGCTGCACGCCCTTGCCGCGCCGCTTCCAGGCGAGGTCGGCGATGGTCCGGCCGAGGCGGACCGCGACGGGTTCGGGGAGGTTCTTGACGGTGCCCCAGCCGAGCCCGTAGAGCGCGTCGGTGAGCCGGTCCGTGGTGCTCACTTCGCCGTCTCCCTCCCCTGGGAGGCGTTCTCGCCGGCCGCCGCCTCGGCCTCGGCGGACTCGCGGCGGACGGTGACGACCCGCTGGATCAGCGTCACGAGGCTGCCCACGGCGACGATCCACAGGGCGATCGGCAGCAGCCACTGGATGCCCGGCACACCGAACTTGTGCAGTCCCGCGAAACCGGCCGCGACCAGCGAGATCACCAGCCGCTCGGCGCGTTCGACGAGCCCGTTGACGGCGACCGGCAGCCCGATCGACTCGCCGCGCGCCTTGGTGTACGAGACCACCTGGCCGCTGGCCAGGCAGAAGATCGTGACGGCGCACAGGACGTTGTCGTTCCCGTTGCCCGCGTACCACAGCGCGAGGCCGCCGAAGATCGCGCCGTCGGCGACCCGGTCCAGGGTGGAGTCCAGGAAGGCGCCCCAGCGGCTGGAGCGCCCGAGCTGGCGGGCCATGTTGCCGTCGACCAGGTCGGAGAAGACGAAGAGCGTGATCACGACCGTGCCCCAGAAGAACTCGCCCCGGGGATAGAAGACCAGCGCGCCCGCCATCACACCGGCGGTGCCGATGAGCGTGACCGTGTCGGGGCTGACGCCCCTGCGGATCAGAAACGCGGCGAACGGCGTGAGGACACGCGTGAAGAATGCACGCGCGTACTTGTTCAGCATGGCCTTCCCGACGGTTGTTGTCGCCGTGGCCCCGGTGGCCTCCGGCTGGCCCATCGTAGTCACGCGTGCGCGTGCGTGACGGGCGGGCACCCACGAGCCCGCACCGCCGCCCCGCGCACACCCCCGGCGCGGGCGCGCGTGGCGTACCCGGGCCGCCGTGGCCGCTTCGCGGCCGTTCGTATGGACGCGGCGTTAGGGGAGTGGAAAGCTCGAAGGACCGCGGGCGTCGCCGGAGCCGCCAGAGCACGCGGGTCCCGCGTGTCCGCGCCCACAGTGACCTCACCGTGCACGGGAGGCAGGATCATGGGCGACAAGGCACAGACACATCCCGGAGCCGCCGGCAGGGCAAGGGCGGCCGACCACCCCGCGTCCATAAGGAATGTGGTGCTGGTCGGCCACTCCGGATCGGGCAAGACCACATTGGTGGAGGCCCTCGCGCTGACCGCGGGGGCGGTGAACCGGGCGGGCCGCGTGGAGGACGGCGGAACCGTCTCCGACCACGACGACATCGAGCACCGGCAGCAGCGCTCGGTGCAGCTGTCGCTGGTCCCCGTCGAATGGGACGGTATCAAGATCAACGTCCTCGACACCCCCGGGTACGCCGACTTCGTCGGGGAGCTGAGGGCCGGTCTGCGCGCGGCGGACGCGGCCCTCTTCGTAGTCTCGGCCTCGGACGGGGTGGACGGCTCGACCCGGATGGTCTGGGAGGAGTGCCAGGCCGTCGGCATGCCCCGGGCGATCGTGGTGACGCACCTGGAGTCGGCGCGCGCCAACTTCGAGGAGATGACCCGGGTGTGCGCGGAGGCGTTCGGCGGCGACGACCCCGACGCCGTGCTGCCGCTGTACCTGCCGCTGCGCGGCCCCGAGGGCCCCGACGGGCACGCTCCGGTGACGGGCCTGGTGGGCCTGCTGTCGCAGAAGCTGTTCGACTACTCGGCCGGCGAGCGCAAGGAGTCCGAGCCCGGCGAGGACCAGCTCCCGGACATCGCGGAGGCCCGCGACCGGCTGATCGAGGGGATCATCGCCGAGAGCGAGGACGAGACCCTCATGGACCGCTACCTGGGCGGCGAACAGGTCGACGTCAAGACGCTGATCCAGGACCTGGAGCGGGCCGTGGCACGCGGTACGTTCTTCCCGGTCCTGGCCGCCGCGCCCGCCGCCGAGGGCGCCCGGCAGGGCCTCGGCACGGTGGAACTGCTGGACCTGATCACCGGCGGCTTCCCGACGCCGTTCGAGCACCCCATGCCCGGGGTCACCACGATCGACGGCAGGGCGCGTGAGCTGAAGGCCTGCGACACGGAGGGCCCGCTGGTCGCCGAGGTCGTGAAGACCTCCTCCGACCCCTACGTCGGCCGGATCTCCCTGGTCCGCGTCTTCTCCGGCACCCTGCGCCCCGACGAGACGGTGCACGTCTCCGGGCACGGGCTGGCGGACCGCGGGCACGAGGACCACGACGTCGACGAGAAGATCGGCGCGCTGTCCACCCCGTTCGGCAAGCAGCAGCGCCCCGTGACGCACGCCGTCGCCGGCGACCTGGTGTCCGTGGCCAAGCTCGGCCGCGCGGAGACCGGGGACACCCTCTCGGCCAAGGACGACCCGCTCCTGATGGAACCCTGGCGGATGCCCGACCCGCTGCTGCCGCTGGCCATCCAGGCGCACAGCAAGGCCGACGAGGACAAGCTCTCGCAGGGCCTGGCCCGCCTGGTCGCCGAGGACCCGACGATGCGCCTGGAGCAGAACCAGGACACCCATCAGGTGGTCCTGTGGTGCCTGGGCGAGGCGCACGCGGACGTCGCCCTGGAGCGGCTGCGCAGCCGGTACGGCGTCCAGGTCGACGTCGTCCCGCACAAGGTGTCGCTGCGGGAGACGTTCGCGGTGAAGGCCGCCGGGCGCGGCCGGCACGTCAAGCAGTCCGGCGGGCACGGGCAGTACGCCATCTGCGAGATCGAGGTGGAGCCGCTGCCCGGCGGCTCGGGCGTCGAGTTCGTGGACAAGGTGGTCGGCGGTGCCGTGCCGCGCCAGTTCATCCCGTCCGTGGAGAAGGGCGTGCGGACGCAGGCGGCCAAGGGCGTCGCGGCGGGCTATCCGCTCATCGACGTCCGGATCACGCTGCTGGACGGCAAGGCGCACTCGGTGGACTCCTCCGACGCCGCCTTCCAGACGGCGGGCGCGCTGGCGCTGCGCGAGGCCGCGGCCGGCGCGCGGATCCATCTGCTGGAGCCGGTGAGCGAGGTGGGTGTGCTGGTCCCGGACGACTACGTGGGCCCGGTGATGAGCGACCTGTCGAGCCGGCGCGGCCGGGTGCTCGGCACCGAGCAGGTGGGCTCGGGGCGGACCCTGATCCGCGCCGAGGTGCCCGAGTTCGAGATCGGCCGGTACGCGATCGACCTGCGGTCCCTGTCCCACGGCACGGCCCGCTTCGACCGGGCCTACGCACGGCACGAGCCGATGCCGCCGCAGATCGCCGAGCGGATCCGCGAACAGGCGGGCGAGACGCCGTAACCCACACCGGTCGACTCCGTGCGCCGGTGGGTGGCTTCGGCCGTCCACCGGCGCGCTGTCGGTGGCTGCGGATACGCTGATCACCTGATCACGCCGTGCCGAACTCGTGCGGTTGTCATGCCGATTCGGCAGGTTGGCCTGTTCAACAGGTGTGCGGGGCAGTGAAGTCGGGAAGGCCGCAGGAGCGACACCGGCGGCGAGGGGGCGGGAATGTCGGTTGGTACGGAGTGGGACGGCCCGCAGGTGCCCGTCTCCGGCGACGAGGGACAGGCGGCGACGTACGCGCTGGCCTCGGCGGCCTACCGGGACAACGTGATCGAGGACATCAAGAAGACCGACAACGAATGGCACCAGTCGACCGTCAAGGCCGGCCGGATATCCCTGCTCAAGCCCAATCTCGGCGAGGCCTTCTCGCGGGCCGTGGTCGACCGCATGCTGGCCCCGGGCCGCAAGCCGCTCATCCAGTCCTTCGGCGCCGAGCCCCAGGTCGTGGTGGAGCACGCGCTCGCCGCGAACAACATCCGGCGCGAGCGCGACAACCGGTTGTCCGTCGTCGTGGTGCTCTGCGGCCTGATCTTCCTGCCGGGGTTCATCGGCTGGCTGCTCGTCTTCCAGCTGCGCATGTTCGTGGCCAGGCGTGACGACAAGCGCGCCGGGACGCTGGCCACGGTCCTGCTCACCGGGGTGGGTGTGCTCGCCGCGCTCTTCCTGCTGAAGATGCCCTTCGGCGGATTCTGGGGGTGGTACGCGCGCGGCTGTGTCGTGATCCCGGTGCTCGGCTGGTTCTGGGCCAAGCGGATCTGCGAGCGCAGCGCCCGGGATCTGCGGGCGCGCTGGGAGGGCCTGCTCTCCGGCAGCAGCGTCGGCGCCAAGGTGCCCGAGGCCGTGCCGCGCGCGCCGGGCGAGACCGCGGCCGAGCAGCTGCGCCAGTCGCTGGCCCGGCTCGGTGCCGAGCAGCGGTCCAACTCCGTCTTCTACGCCGGGCCCAAGGGCATACTCGGCATGGGCACCCGCTGGGGCTCCTGGCAGCTCGCCGAGGATCTGGAGCCGGCCGACCCGGCCCGGGAGATCCACCCCTTCCGCAGCTGGGACGTCATACGCGCCATCCACGACCAGCTCCGCATGCTGGAGCGGGGTCCGCTGAACACGGGCGGTTTCCCCCGGCCCTCGATACGGCACTGGATCGTCACGCCGATCGGCGAGAACGCCAAGGAGGTGTCCCGGCCCGAGGGCACCGACGTCGAGGCGTTCCAGATCAAGCAGCACGCCATACAGGACATCTGCAACAAGCAGCAGTTCGGCAGCGGTGACCGGCACTACCTGGGCGTGCAGTGGACGCTGTGGGACGGGCAGCTGGTCATCACCATGATGATCACGGTGACGGTGCTCCACGAGACGCTGCGCATCGAGGTGACCGGGCACGCCCTGGGACCGGTGAACCCGCTGTTCACCACGAAGCCGACGGCGCCCACCAAAGAGGTCGCCAAGTCGCTCAAGCCCTGGGAGAACCGCACGGTCAAGCTGCCCCTGGTGACCACCGACGAGGTGGTGCGGCTCACCGCTCGCGCCCCGCTGAACTGGTACCCGCCGATGCTCAAGTGGCTCGGCGGCTCGCTCGTCCTGCCGGAGCCGTTCGGGCTGCGGCACGCCTGGGCGGACCAGCCGTGGCGGCACCGCTTCATGGCCGACGACGCGCTGCGCGCGGCCACCCCGGTGCTGCGGGTGGTGCACTCGGCCGCGATCAGGGTGCTGAAGGAGAACGGCGTGGACACCGAGAAGTTCGGCAACCGCTCGTCCGTGCTCAGCGGCCTGGTGCAGGACCCGACGCCGAAGAAGGCCGACCTGTACGACGCGTGAACGGTGCCCTCGGGACCGAGGGCACCCATGGGTCTACGCCACCGCCGGCCAGGCCTCCGCCAGCATCTTCCTGGTGTCCGCCAGCAGCTGCGGCAGCACCTTCGTCTGGCCGACCACCGGCATGAAGTTGGTGTCGCCGCCCCAGCGCGGGACGATGTGCTGGTGCAGGTGGGCGGCGATGCCGGCGCCGGCCACCGTGCCCTGGTTCATGCCGATGTTGAAGCCGTGCGCGCCGGACGCGGTGCGCAGCGCGGTCATCGCCTGCTTCGTCAGCTCGGCCAGCTCGGCCGTCTCCGGCAGGGTCAGGTCCGTGTAGTCGGCGACGTGCCGGTACGGCACGGTCATCAGATGGCCGCCGTTGTACGGGTAGAGGTTGAGGACCGCGTACACGTGCTCGCCGCGGCGGACGATCAGGCCGTCCTCGTCGGACTTGGCCGGGATCGAGCAGAAGGGGCAGCCGTCGTCGGCCCCCGGGCCGCTCGGCTTGTTCTCGCCCTGGATGTAGGCCATCCGGTGGGGCGTCCACAGGCGCTGGAACGCGTCCTGCGTCCCCACTCCGATCTGCTGTTCCGGCTCACTCGTCATGCAAGGCAGCATATGGCTTCGCCCGTTCGCGGCGTGTCGCCGGGGCGACGGGAAGGCCGTCACCGGCCAAGCTGGGCCGGTGGACGACGAAAGCCCCGCGGCCCGCTGGGAGCAGCGCACCGAGATCCCGCTCTTCATCGGTTCGCTGATCTTCATCGCCGCCTATGCCACCCGGGTCCTGGCCGTGAGCCTCCCGTCCTTCCTGCGCAACCTGTGCCTGGCCGCGATGATCACGCTCTGGCTGGTGTTCGCCGCGGACTTCCTGGTGCGCTGGCGGCTGGGCGAGCAGCGGTTCCTGCGCTTCGCCAGCACGCACTTCCTGCACACCGTCGTGGTCGTCCTGCCGCTGCTGCGCCCGCTGCGGATCGTTCCGCTCTACGACGTGATCCAGCGTCGGCAGGGGGACCCCCGGCTCTCGCTGTACGCGCGCGTGATCGCCTACGCGAGCCTGTCCACCCTGCTGCTCGGCTTCTCCGGTGCGCTCGCGGTCTACCAGCAGGAGCGCGGGGCGCCCGGCGCCACCATGCGGACGTTCGGTGACGCCGTGTGGTGGGCCGCCTCCACGCTGAGCACGGTCGGCTACGGCGACATCACCCCGGTGACCCGGCTCGGCCGGGTGATCGCGACCGGGATGATGGCCTGCGGCCTCGGCCTGCTCGGCGCGGTGACGGGTTCGTTCTCGTCGTGGCTGATGCAGACCTTCACCCGCGAAGGCGACGAAAGACCCCCGGGGAAGTGATCCCCGGGGGCCCCTCGGTCGGTGCGGATCAGACCTGGGCCCGCTCCGCCACGACCTTCGCGATCTTGGCGATGGCCTCGTCGAACGGGATGCCGTTCTCCTGCGAGCCGTCGCGGTATCGGAAGGACACCGAACCGCCCGACATGTCCTCGTCGCCGGCGATGACCATGAAGGGCACCTTCTGCTTCTGGGCGTTGCGGATCTTCTTCTGCATGCGGTCCGAGGAGGAGTCCACCTCGACGCGCAGGCCCTGCTTCCTGGCCGCGGCCGCGAACTTCTCCAGGTACTCCACGTGCGCGTCGCCGATCGGGATGCCGATCGCCTGGACGGGAGCCAGCCACGCCGGGAAGGCGCCCGCGTAGTGCTCGAGGAGCACCGCGAAGAACCGCTCGATGGAGCCGAACAGGGCGCGGTGGATCATCACCGGGCGCTGCTTGGAACCGTCGGGGCCGGTGTACTCGAGGTCGAAGCGCTCGGGCAGGTTGAAGTCGAGCTGGATCGTCGACATCTGCCAGGTCCGGCCGATGGCGTCCTTCGTCTGGACGGAGATCTTCGGGCCGTAGAAGGCGGCGCCGCCCGGGTCCGGCACGAGGGGCAGGCCCTGCTTCTCGGCGACCTGGCGCAGGGTCTCGGTCGCCTCCTCCCAGACCTCGTCCGAGCCGACGAACTTCTCCGGGTCCTTGGTGGACAGCTCCAGGTAGAAGTCGGTCAGGCCGTAGTCGCGCAGCAGGCCGAGGACGAAGGTGAGCGTCTTGTCCAGTTCCTCGGACATCTGCTCACGGGTGCAGTAGATGTGCGCGTCGTCCTGGGTGAAGCCGCGGGCACGGGTGAGGCCGTGCACGACGCCCGACTTCTCGTACCGGTACACGGTGCCGAACTCGAAGAGGCGCAGCGGCAGTTCGCGGTAGGAGCGGCCGCGCGCGTCGAAGATCAGGTTGTGCATCGGGCAGTTCATGGGCTTGAGGTAGTAGTCCACGCCCTCGTCGAGCTGCATGGGCGGGTACATGCCCTCGGCGTACCAGTCCAGGTGCCCGGACGTCTCGAAGAGCTTCCCCTTCGTCGCGTGCGGGGTGTAGACGAACTCGTAGCCCTCCTCCTCGTGCCGGCGGCGCGAGTAGTCCTCCATCACGCGGCGGACGATGCCGCCCTTGGGGTGGAAGACGGCGAGGCCGGAGCCGATCTGCTCCGGGATGGAGAACAGGTCGAGTTCGTTGCCCAGCTTGCGGTGGTCGCGCTTCTCGGCCTCGGCGAGGAAGTCGAGGTGCGCCTTCAGCTCGTCCTTCGACGGCCAGGCGGTGCCGTAGATGCGCTGGAGCATCGGGTTCTTCTCGCTGCCGCGCCAGTAGGCGGCCGCGTTGCGCATCAGCTTGAACGCGGGGATCAGGCGGGTGGTGGGCAGGTGGGGACCGCGGCAGAGGTCCTTCCAGCACAGCTCGCCGGTCTTGGCGTCCAGGTTGTCGTAGATCGTCAGCTCGCCGGCGCCGACCTCGACGTCCGCGCCGTCGTCGTGCGACGCCGAGCCCTTGAGGCCGATCAGCTCCAGCTTGTACGGCTCGTCGGCCAGTTCCTCGCGGGCGGACTCGTCGGTGACCACGCGCCGGGAGAAGCGCTGCCCGCGCTTCTGGATCTCCTGCATCTTCTTCTCGACGGCCTTGAGATCCTCGGGCGTGAACGGCTTCTCGACGTCGAAGTCGTAGTAGAAGCCGTCCTTGACGGGCGGGCCGATGCCCAGCTTCGCCTCGGGGAAGAGCTCCTGCACGGCCTGCGCCATGACGTGCGCGGTGGAGTGGCGCAGGATGTTCAGGCCGTCCTCGGAGGAGATCTCGACGGCCTCGACCTGGTCACCGTCGGACAGCTCGTGGCTGAGGTCCCTGAGCTCGCCGGCCACGCGCGCGGCGATGATAGAGCGCTCGCCCGCGAAGAGGTCGGCGGCCGTAGTGCCCGTCGTCACCACGCGTTCTTCCCGCTCCGAATCGCGTTGGATGATCACACGGACGTCTGACACCGGTCTCTCCTGACTGAAGGTGGATGCGGCGCCATACCAGGAGCGCGCGCACCACGGATCGTACCGACCCGGGACCGCCGACCGCGAAACGGTTACTGTCGGTCCGCCTCCCGATACGCCACCGCCGGGTGCAGCGGTTCGTCTCAGTCCCCGGTTCGTCTCAGTCCCCGGTTCGTCTCAGTCCCCGTCCCGGTACGCCTCCCCGCACGCCTCCTCGAAGAAGTCGAGATTCTCGTGCAGCGACTTCATCAGCCGGTCCCGCTCGGCGTCGTCGACCTGGACGGGTACGACCGAGCCGGCGCCGGTGAGCCTGCGGAAGCCGCCCCGGCGCTCCAGCCGGCCGTGCACCCGGACCGGGAGCCCGACGAGGTGGGCGTGACCGGCGATGCGGTAGTCCTCCTCGCTCAGGGTGACGCGGACGTGCGGGACCTCGGCGCCCGCGAGCACCCGCAGCCGCACGGCGCCCTCGCCGTACGGTCCGGAACGGCGCAGCCGGACGACGGCGCCGGTGATCCGGACCGGTACGGAGGGTTCGTCGCGCAGATAGCGGGCGCCGGCCGCACGCAGGGCGGGCAGGTCGCCCGGGGAGAACTCCACGGGTTCGGCCGGGGCGGCGCAGCCCTCGGGGACGCCGGCTCCGGGCGCCCAGGCGACGGCGACGCGGGCGCCCTCGGTGCCGCGCACGAGAGCGGTGAGCGCGTCCGTCAGTTCGCGGCTGGCGCCGGCCTCGACGGCGCCGTCGAAGGCGTCCATGCCGCCGGTGGCGCGCTGGTAGTCGATGGCCTCGCGGACCGCGTACAGCGCCTGGTGAAGACGGACGGCGAGCGGGCGGCCGGTGGGCACGGGCACGAAGGCGGTGAGCCGGCCCCCCTCCGCACCGGGGCCGACGAGCACGTTCTCCAGGAGGGTCGCGGCGGCCGAGCGGTGCCGGGCGCCGTGGTAGCCGGCACGCGCGCGGGTGGCGAGCGCGGCGGCGAGGAGCAGCCGGCGGGCGGCGTCGCGCAGCCGCTCGTCGGCATCCCAGGGCGCGGCACCGGACGGTCCGCCCGGGGCGTCCCGCCACCAGCGGATCTCGTCGCTGGGCACGGCGAGGGAGATCAGCACCTCGCGCGCGGACGGGGTGTCGCTGCGGGCGAGCGCGTCGAGGGCCTCGCCGAGCAGGTCGTCGCTGTCGGGGAAGGCGCGGCTCGCGGGGACCAGCAAGCTGGTGCCGGCGCCGCCGGGGCCGGGCGGGGTCCAGCGGCTGTAGCGCCCGGCCGCTCCCCCGCGCCGCTGCCAGCCGTGCCGGTGCAGCAGGGCGCCGAGCACGGCGGGGTCGACCGCGGCGGGGTCGGGCGGCCGCTGCCAGGCGGGGTCGTCGGGATGCGGCCGGACCTGGCGCGGAAGTTCCTCCTGGGGACGGCTCCTCATGGTCTGCCTCCCGTCCCGACCCGCGTCATGATCTCGCACAGCGCCCGGTCGTCGAAGATGCGTGCGGTCGGTATCCGCACGGTGGTCCGGTGCCGGCCGGTGACCGGCCGGCCGGCGAGGTTGACCCAGTAGCAGCAGTGCCTGAGGTCGAGCCGGTCGTGGCCGGCGCGCAGCCAGTCGTCCTGGGACCTCGGGACCAGCATGACGACCAGGATCTTGTGCACCGAGACAGGTGTGCGGGCGAGTTTGCGCAGGTGGTCGTTGTCGAGCGTGAAGGAGAAGGAGCGGCCCGGGGGGTTCGGCGCGATCTGGTAGGTGCACTTCAGCTGCACCTTGATGGTGACCTCGTCGTCGACGGTGTGGCCGGGTGCGCTGTGACTGACGTGCCAGTCGATGCCGTTGTCCGGGAAGGGCTGGGACAGCGAGCAGCCGGCCGCGGCGGCGACCGCGTGCAGATAACCGACCTGCAGTGTCTCCATGCAGGCGGTGGTGGCGAGCGTGCCGCGGAGGTGACCCGTGCGTTCGGGCAGCAGCCCGCCCCGCTCGGGCTGCGCAATGGCCATGACCAACAGCCTTCCGAGCCATGGGTTTCCCCGTTGTGGGCCGCTGAACTGCAAAGACCCGTACTCCTGTTGTGTCCTTCCGGCGTACGGCGCAAACGGCCCGGGTATCACCAAACAGGCAGAAGACGGGATGTCACCTGCCCCGGGTGGACGAGGAGTTGTATTGCGATGACGAACTGGTACGAGGGGCCGCTGGCCGCCTTCGACACGGAGACGACGGGTGTGGACGTCGAGGCCGACCGGATCGTGTCGGCCGCCGTCGTGGTCCAGGACGCGCCGGGCACCCGGCCGCGGATCGTCCGCTGGCTGGTGAACCCCGGTGTGCCGGTGCCCGAGGCGGCGACCGCGGTGCACGGGCTGACGGAGGAACACCTGCAGCGCAACGGCCGCTGGCCGGCGCCGGTGATGTACGAGATAGCCGACCAGCTGGCCGAGCACGCGGCGATGGGACGGCCGCTGGTGGTGATGAACGCGCCGTTCGATCTCACCCTGCTGGACCGGGAGTTGCGCCGGCACCGGGCCGCCTCGCTGGACCACTGGCTGCGGGCGGCGCCGCTGCGGGTGCTGGACCCGCGGGTGCTGGACAAGCACCTGGACCGCTACCGCAAGGGCCGCCGCACACTGACCGACCTGTGCGCGCACTACGGCGTCAGCCTGGAGGGCGCGCACGACGCGGCCGCGGACGCACTGGCCGCCCTGGAGGTCGTACGGGCCGTGGGCCGCCGCTTCGCGACCCGCCTGGAGCGCCTCTCCCCCACCGAGCTGCACACCCTCCAGACCAACTGGCACGCGGCCCAGGCCCGCGGCCTGCAGGCCTGGTTCGCACGCAGCGGCTCGGAGGAGACGGTCAGCACGGACTGGCCCCTGCGGCCCGAGCTGCCGGCGGCGGCGTGACGGTGCGGGGCGCCGGTGCCGGCGCCCCGCCGTGTCACCAGGATCCGCCGCCCCCGCCTCCGGCACCGCCGCCGACGCCTGTGGAGGTGGAGGCCCCGACCGCCGCCTCCCAGGCGGATTCGACTGCGAACGGACATGAAAAAAAGCCGGTCCGCAGATGCAGACCGGCTTTCCCGGTGGGCGATACTGGGTTCGAACCAGTGACCTCTTCGGTGTGAACGAAGCGCTCTCCCACTGAGCTAATCGCCCGGGAACGCAGTGAACAATACAGGGCTCCGCCGGGTTACTTCAAACCGCTCGGAGGTGGCGCAGCAGTGCGCGGCGGCCGGCGGCCATCATCAGCGCGTGGTTGGCCCTGAAGAGGGGCCGGCCCGGTACGGCGAGCCGCCTGAGCAGGGGCTTGGTCACGTCGACGACCTGGTCGTAGCGGGCGAGCGTGTCCGGGCCCGCGGGGGTGAGGGTCCAGCGGGCCCAGCCCTCGATGTCGCCGGACACGGTCACCTCCAGGACGCCCGCGGCCGGGTCGCGGCGCGTCTCGCGGGCGGTGAGCGTCATGTCGTACGGCAGCAGGGAGCGGATGGTGAGGACGCCGGTGACGGCGTCGAGGCGGGTGGCCGAGCGCACCTGCGGCCACCAGCGCGGATAGTCCTCGGGCCGCTCCAGCACGGCGAACACGTCGGCCGGCGGGGCGGGCAGGGACCACAGGGTGCGGAAGCGGTAGTGGTTCCAGTCCATGGCCCGAGTCTGCCGCCGCGGCGCGCGGATCTGAGTACGCGTACTCATGCGCTCGCGAGTGACGCGCACCACACTCGGGGGACGAGCGCCGCCGCCCGTGCGACGGCGCTCCCCCATCGCTCCCTCTAGCCGGGCATCCTGTCGCCGAGCAGGGCCAGGTTCTCGATGGCCGCGAGGCCGTACAGCGCGGTGTCGTTGGTGGCCACCCAGCTCGCCTCCGCGCCCTCGACCAGGGTGGCCGGTCCGGCCAGCTTCTGGGTCTTCCAGGGTGACTTCTCGGTGTAGCCGTCGGAGTTGTAGAACTTGGTCCAGGCGCGCTCGGCGAGCGCCTCGTCCCCGGTCTGGACGGCGGCGTAGGCGTCGAGGCGCGAATGGCCCTGGAAGAGGATCAGGCTGCCGAAGTTGGAGCCGTACCGGGCCGCCTGCTCGGTCTTGCTCGCGTTGAAGTACCGGCAGTAGTCCAGGTACGCGTCCTTGAACTTCGGCATGTCGACCAGGTGGATCAGCTCGGCGCACAGCTCGTTGAGGCCGAAGACCGCGGAGAGGTGGGAGACGGCCACCACGGGCTCGGCGGCGACGGCGAACTTCCCGGTGTCCAGGTCGTAGAGCCCGCTGCCCTGGACGAAGCCGTTGGGCTGGGCGGCGATGCCCTCCATCGTGGACAGCACCCGGGCCTTGGCCTTCTCCCACTTGGGGCCCCGGCGTTCCCACTCGGTCAGCCAAGCCGACACCAGACCGCTCCAGTCGGTGCCGAAGCCGATCGACAGGGCGTGCCGGTCGGGCGTGTAGGGGTCGGTGCGGACCTTGCGGTTGGGGTCGAGGACGAGGAACGTCTCGTCGGAGTCGACGTTGGCGTGCATGAGGTCGCCGACGCGTTCGTCGGCGGTGAGGAAGTAGTAGAAGCGCCGGTAGGTGGTGTTGGCGATGCGCTGCTGCTTGGCACTGTCGGCGAAGTGCTGTACGCCGTGCCGGGTGCCGAGGCCCGCCCACTTGCCGAGGTGGTAGACGTCGACCTCGCCGGTGTGCCGGGTCATGGCCTCGGCGAAGCGGAAGATGTCGGAGCGGCCGCTGCGCAGGTAGGCGTACCAGAGCCACAGGTCGGGCGAGAGCTCGGAGTTGTCCCAGGCGTAGCCGCCGATGTCGTACCGCCACACGTGCCGGGCGGAGTCGTAGGTGTGCATGATGTCGCCGTAGTCCCAGAAGCCGTACCAGCGGCGCATCTCCACCTGGTCCTTGTAGTAGGTGAAGAGGAAGTCGAGGTGGTCCTCGATCCTGGCCTTGGCGGGCGTGGAGCGGTCCGGCTCGGAGTAGAGGCCGGGGCCGAAGACCTTGGCCTTGATGAGCTGCCGGGGCGGCGCGGCGAGCTGGGGCGGCGTCCGTACGGCCTTCACCTGCTCGGCGAGGGTCTCGGCCGCCGGAGTCGACTCGTTGGCCCAGAAGAGGAGTTCGGAGGTACGGGCGATGCCGTAGGGGGTGCCGAACCCGGGCTCGTAGTCCTCGTAGGTGATGTTGAGGCCTTCGAGCTGTTCGGCGTAGGCGTCCTGGCCCATGCCGTCGTGGTAGAAGCGCAGGTCCATGGGCTGGGCCTCGGGCGACCAGAGCCAGAGGGTGACCTCGGCCTCGTCGGTGTGGGCGTCGCGGATGTCGAGCTGGGCGGGGAACTTCTCCCAGAAGTCCCGCAGTCCGAAGGAGAGTCCGCCGCTCGCGCCGCCGACGTAGCCGAAGCCGGAGGCCCGCCGCCCCCCGCCGGCACCGATCCAGCCGTAGCCCTTGGTGGTGCGCTTGCGCACGGTGAAGCCGTCGGCACAGAGCTGGGAGAGGGTGTAGTCGCCCCAGTGCGGGATGTACTGGAGACGGGTGGTGACCCGCTGGTCCCAGGTGGCCGGGTCGGGCAGCTTCTTCCCCTCGTACTGGGCGGCCTGCACGGCGGCCCCCGGGTCGCGGCGGAGCCCGGTGATGCCCTGGACGGCTTCGCGGAGCAGGCCGGTGCCCTCGCCGCCGATACGGATGTGCCGGTCGTAGGCGGCGTCGCGCATCGGCACGGCGAAGCGGACGCCGAGGCCGCGGATGAAGTCGGCGCTCGCCCTGCCGGGTTCCAGGGTGCCGTCGTAGGTGATGGTGTGCACCATGCGGAAGGAGTCGGAGCCGGCGTAGAAGTAGAGCCGGATCGAGAACGGCAGCCGGCCGCGGCTGCCCTTGCGGTGCTTGCCGTCGATGCGGACCACCGCGCGGACCGGGCCGTCCTGCTCGACGGTGACGGAGTCGATCGCGCCGTCGAAGCGCTCCGTCCGCACCGTCCCCTGGTCGCCGTCCTCGGCCTCGGGCTGCCGGATGAGCACGAGCCGGCCGTTCCTGGCGATCTCGGTCGATCCCCGGGTGACCGACTTGATCAGGGTCGAGCCGTTCCTGCCGATCCGCGCGGTGATGACACCGGTGGAGACGTCGACGGTGCCGCCGCTCGTGCCGACGGTGACCTTCCTGTCGGGGGCCTTGGGCGTACCGGTGGTGAGGGTCAGCCTGCCGGATCCCGAACCCACCGCGTGCGCCGTCCACTTGAGGGAACCGTCGGGCCAGTGGGCGAGCGGCCAGGACTGTACGGGGACCTCCTTGCCGGCGGCGTCCGTGAGCGTGAAGGTCTGGTCCTCCTGGTGGACGCCCACCGGCCAGGGCACACCGACGGTGGAGCCGGGGGCGGCGCCGAGACCGCCATCCTCCAGCCAGTCCAGGGTCACCGGGTCGGCGCCGCCCGCGGCGGCCGCGGGCGCGGCGGCGGCGTCCTTCGCGCCCAGCGCCCAGCTGAACCGGGCGGCTGCTCCGGCGACGGCGGCGGCCTTGAGGAGGGACCTGCGAGGGATGGGGGACATGACCTGTCCTTCCGAGCGCTGATTAATCAGGGGCATGACAGGTCGAGACGCGGCGCCCCGGAGGGCGCCGGCCTCGGCCGGGGGGCCGCCGGCTCAGCGGCGGCGGTGGCGCTCCTCCACGGCGACGGCCGCCGCGGCGACGGCGCCGGGCACGAAGACCGCCAGTGGGGCGATGAGCAGGGCGGAGCCGCCGGTGAGGACCGCGCCGCCGACGAGCAGGAAGGAGCCGGCCGGGTCGCGGAAGGTGCGGCGGCCGGCGTCGGCCAGGAGGGCGCGCCATGACGTGCCGGGTGTCCAGACGGCCGCCGCGCGCAGGCCGGCCACGGCCAGGCCGAGCAGCGCGAACAGGCCCACGGCTCCGACGAGCGGGCCGCCGGGCAGCCCGGCACGCACGGCCAGGACGTCCACCCGGGCCAGCGCCACCAGGCCCCAGCCGGCGAGGCCGACCAGCCAGCCCCCGCGCAGGGCGGCCCGGAAGTCGGTGACGAACTCCCGCAGGCCACCGCCGTGATGGGTGGCACGGCGGCGCAGGTGCCGGGCGCCGGCGGCGAAGGCGGCCGGTGCGGTGACCACTCCGAGTGAGGCCACCGTGATCCACATCCCGGTCAGCAGGCACTCGGCGAACAGCCCGAACCGCTCGCCGTACCCGGACCGCCTCTGCGGCTTCACACGCGCGTCGGCCATCGTGTCCGCCCCCTCAGCCCTTGAGTCCCGAGGTCGCCATTCCGTCGATCAGATACCGCTGGAAGGCGAGGAAGAACAGCAGCACCGGCAGCAGCGCGACCAGGGACATCGCGATCATGCCGCCGTAGTTGGCTGCGACGCCGTCGGAGTCGCGGAACATCATCAGGCCGAGGGAGACGGTGTACTTGCCGGGCTCGTTGAGGTAGATCAGCGGGCCCATGAAGTCGTTCCAGGCGTTGATGAAGGTGAAGATGGCGCTGGTGATGAGCGCGGGCCGGCACAGCGGCAGCACGATCGACCAGTAGATCCGCAGGTGGCCGCAGCCGTCGAGGCGGGCGGCCTCGTCCAGCTCACGGGGCAGGTTGCGCATGAACTGCACCATGAGGAAGACGAAGAAGGCCTCGGTGGCCAGGTACTTGCCGATCAGCAGCGGGGCGTAGCTGTTGATCCAGCCCAGCTTCTGGAACATCACGTACTGCGGGATGAGCAGCACGTGGTACGGCAGCAGGAGCGTGCCGATCATCAGGGAGAACAGCAGGTTCCGCCCGGCGAACCGGATGCGCGCGAAGGCGTACGCGGTCAGCGAGCAGGAGATCAGCACGCCGGCGACGGCGCCGAGGGCGTAGAGGAGAGAGTTCTGGAAGAACGTCCAGATCTCGATGTCCGCTATGCCGTCGGCGAGGCCCTTGAAGTTGGACAGGATCGGCTCGGACGGGAACAGCGTGAGGCTGTTGATGATGTCCTTGCTGGGCTTGAACGAGGCGCCGACGACCCAGGCGACCGGGTAGAGGATGACGGCGAGGATCAGCAGGGCGCCGAGGTGCCAGGCGAGCGAGCCGGTGCGCCCGCGGTTCGGCGCGAGGGGCCCGGCGGCGGCCGGGGACGCCCCCGGCTCGAGCGGGGCCGGGAGTTGACTGGAGCTCATCGGGCGTCCTCCTCGTAGTGCACCCACTTCTTCTGGGACCAGAAGAGGACGGCCGTCACCAGGGCCACCGCGAGCAGCAGCATCCAGGCCATGGCGGAGGCGAAGCCCATCTGGGAGTTTCTGAAGCCCTGCTGGTACAGGTAGCAGGTGTAGACGAGCGTGGCGTCGGCCGGTCCGCAGGAGGTGTTGGAGACGACGTAGGCCGAGCCGAAGATCTGGAAGGAGTGGATGGTCTCCAGCAGCACGTTGAAGAACAGCACCGGGGAGATCATCGGCAGGGTGATGTTCCAGAACCTCCGCAAGGGGCCGGCGCCGTCCATCTCGGCGGCCTCGTACAGCTCCTTCGGCACTTGTTTGAGCCCGGCCAGGAAGATGACCATGGGCGCGCCGAACTGCCAGACGGTGAGCGCGACCAGGCAGTACAGCACCCGGTCGGCGTTGCCGACCCAGCCGCCGACGTGGAAGCCGAGGAAGGTCTGGGTGCGGTCGACGACCGCGCCGTCGGAGAAGAGCGAGCGCCATACGAAGCCGACCGAGACGCTGGCGCCGATGAGGGACGGGGCGTAGAAGGCGGCCCGGTAGAAGGCCTGGCCGCGACGGCTCTGGGCGAGCAGGAGGGCGACGCCGAGCGCGAGCAGCAGCTTCAGCGGGGTGCCGATGATCACGTACTTGGCGGTCACCTCCACCGACTTCTGCCAGCGCGGGTCGTCGAACATCTTGGTGAAGTTGTCGAACCCGACCCACTTCGGGGTGGTGAACAGGTTGTAGTCGGTGAACGCGAAGTACAGCGAGGCCACCATCGGGCCCGCGGTCAGCAGCAGGAAGCCGGCGATCCACGGCGACATGAAGAGGTAGCCGGCGAGGTTCTCCCGCCGGCGGCCCGGCCGCCCCGCGGTGGCGGGGGCGGCCGGACGGGCCTCGCGGGCGGCGGGCGCGGAGTCCTTGACGAGCGTCACGGCAGGTCCCATCAGGCCTGGAAGGCGGCCTCGGACTCGGTGAAGAACTGCTTCACCGCGTCCGCGACCTTGGTCTTGCCCTGTCCGAGATCGCCCCCGATGCGCAGGAAGGCGGCCTCGGTGGTGTCGGCCCCGGACGGGTGCGGGGTGATCGTGCCCAGCACGCCGGACCTGGCGGTGTCCGTCTCGTACTGCGCGATCTCCTTGTTCACCGGGTCGGCCGGCTTGTAGGCCGCGTACTGCTCGGTGCTCGCGAGGATGCCGCGGTCGTAGCCCATGATCTTTCCGACCTCGGGGTCGTGCACCATGAAGTCGATGAACTGGGCGACCTCCTTGGGGTGCGCGGTGCGAGCGGAGGCGCTGAGCATCAGGGAGGCCAGGTACTGGCCGGTGTCCTTGCCGTCGGTGGTGGGGACCGGGGCGAGGCCGTAGGTGCTGTCGCCCTCGGCCGTGTAGCGGACGGTGAAGTTGTCCCAGGTGAACTCCGAGGCGCCGTGGCGGGCGGAGAGGGAGGACTTCGGCAGGTCCTGGGAGACGGTCTTCGGGTCGGTGACGATGCCGGCCTTGACCCGGTTGTAGCCGTCCGTCCACCACTCCGTCAGATCGGCCTGGTCGAAACCGAGTCCGTCCTTGGTGAAGAACGCCTTGCCGTTCTGCCGGAGGTAGAGGTCGTACAGGTACATGATGGTGAAGTAGCCGGTGTCACCGGCGATCTTCGTCTTGTCGTGGATGGTCTTCAGTGCCTTGAAGTACTCGTCCCAGGTCCAGCCCTGTGCCGGCTCGACACCCGCCTGCTGGAAGAGCTTCTTGTCGATGACGAGTGCCATGGTGTTGGACCCGACGGGAATTCCCAGCTGCTTGCCGTCCACCTCGCCGACCTTCGTGACGCCCGCCCGGAAGTGATCCAGGCTCAGGTTCCCTTCGTGCACCTGGGACTTGAGGTCGAGGAGAATTCCGCGCTTGTCGTATTTCCGAAGAAACGTGACGGCGTTTTGGAAAACGTCCGGGGGATTTCCGCCGGCGGCCTGTGTCTGGAACTTCTCCCAGAACGATTGATATGTCTGGAAGTCGGTCTTGACCTTGATCTTGGGGTACTTCTTCTCGAAGAGCGCGATCGCCTGGTTGATCTTCTTGGCCCGCTCCTCGGCACCCCACCAGGAGTAACGGATCGTCACCGTTCCGTCTCCGGAACCGCTGTCACCGCCACACCCGGTCGTCGCCGCGAGCCCGAGGGCTGCGGCCGAGGCACCGGCCGCCTTCAGGAGCGTACGCCTCTCAAGATTCCTGCTGGTTCCCACAGTCGGGCCCTCCCCGCAGCGTCGTCGCCGCTCATGAATCGTTTCAAGTAAGCGCTTGCTGGCACAAGTTACGGAGGGGCTCGCAGTGCGTCAATGATTCGGACAGGATTTTCTGCGGCCGCGGGGCCGCGGGAGTCGCGGTGGCGAAGCGGCCGGACGCGTGACCTGGCAGGTGAGGGGAGGTGCGGCCGAGGGGCCGAACACAGGAGGCGGTCACCGAAGCGGCCGGCATCGGCGCCGCCGCGCCGGACGGCGACCCGCGCCGGCCCCGGCACGGCTGACCGCAGGGCTCCGGCGGCGGCCGGCACGCCCCGAACGACGAAGGCCCACCTGCTGTTCGCAGGTGGGCCGTCTTCCGGGTGGGCGATACTGGGTTCGAACCAGTGACCTCTTCGGTGTGAACGAAGCGCTCTCCCACTGAGCTAATCGCCCGGACGCAGGAAGAACATTACCCCATGTCAGGGGGTGCCTCCGACCACGGGCCGGAGGCACGGCCGGCGGCGTCCGGCGGACCGGCGGCGGCCCCGGTCACTGATCCTCGATCTTCCACGGCATGACGAAGCCGAACTTCCACAGGTATATCCCCGCCAGCACGCCGATTATCACCAGGCCGATCACCGTCAGCGTGATGTTCCGCCGGCGCACCCGGGGATCGAGGGCCCGCTGGGCCGCCTCGGTGACCTTGCGCTTGGTCCAGCGCAGCACGAGCTGGGCCCAGACGAACTCGGTCGCCCAGATCGCCATGCCGCCGAAGATGACCAGCCAGCCCGGACCGGGCAGCGGCAGCATGACGACACCGGCCGCGACGACCGCGAGGCCGATCACGAAGACGCCGACCTGCCAGCTCACGTGCAGCACTCTGCGTGACTTGACGAACTGCGGCGCCCTGGAGCCGAGTCCCCGCTCGGCCCGTTCCTCGTCTGCCTTCATCTCGTCCGCCTCGTCGATGGCCACCGCAACGTCGCCCGGCTCGTCACTCCCCGTATTCATACAGACAAACCCTACCGTAGTGAATCAGTCACTGGAATGGTCGCAGGTCTCACAGGAGTTCTCGGCCGGAAGAGTTACGTAAACACACGCAAAACCCTCAGAGGGGTTTACAACGGCACCGTAGGTGGCATGTCGATTTCGCCGACGTGCGAATCCCCGAGCGCACACTGAGCGAAAGGCCCTGGCGCTTATGAACACCACGGTCAGCTGCGAGCTGCACCTGCGCCTCGTTGTGTCGAGCGAGTCCTCCCTGCCTGTCCCCGCAGGCCTGCGGTACGACACGGCCGACCCCTACGCCGTGCACGCCACCTTCCACACCGGAGCCGAGGAGACCGTCGAGTGGGTGTTCGCCCGCGACCTCCTCGCCGAGGGTCTCCACCGTCCCACCGGCACCGGAGACGTCCGAGTCTGGCCGTCCCGCAGTCATGGTCAGGGCGTGGTCTGCATCGCCCTCAGCTCCCCTGAGGGAGAGGCTCTGCTCGAGGCCCCGGCGCGGGCCCTGGAGTCCTTCCTGAAGCGAACCGACGCCGCCGTGCCGCCCGGCACGGAACACCGGCACTTCGACCTGGATCAGGAGCTGTCGCACATCCTGGCGGAGAGCTAGGTCGCGCCCCTCGAAGCCGCCCGGCGCCGTCCACTCGGGGAGACGGCTCGGGCTCAGGACAACCGCATACGGCAGGCCCGCGCCGTCACCGTGAGCGCGCACGGTGATGGCGTCCGCCTGCGTGTGTACCCGGGCCGTCCGGGCGTGGGAGACTCGGGAACCCCCAGGGGTACGGGGGCGCCGTGCCGGCGGTTCGCCGGCGGGGCGGTACCCGGTGCGGTGGGCGCGGTTGTCGCTACTATCGGCCGGCATCGGCGGGCGCCCGCCCGACCTCCAGGCCAGGGAGCGAAACGTGCTGATCACCCACGACACCCGCTGCGCCCTAGACACCGTGGTGGATCTGGTGAACTCCGCGCCGGACGACGAGTCGGCGGTGGACGGACTGCCGGATGTCGCGGCACTCGCCGATTTCGTGCGAGGCCACAACGTCAGTGATGTCGGGATGCTGTCGGAGTTCGATCTGTCGGCGGTGCGCAAGGTCCGGAGCCGGTTCGCGGGGATCTTCGCCGCGCCGGACGCCCGGGCGGCGGCGGGGCAGATCAACGAGCTGGTCGCCGCGGCCGGCACCACCCCGCGCCTCACGGACCACGACGGTTACGACTGGCATGTGCACTACTTCGCTCCCGGCGCGTCCGTGGCGGACCACCTGGCCGCCGACTGCGGCATGGCGCTCGCCTTCTTCGTGGTGGCCGGGGAGCAGGAGCGGCTGCGGCGCTGCGAGGCCCCGGACTGCCGGCGTGCCTTCGTGGATCTGTCCCGCAACCGCTCGCGGCGCTACTGCGACAGCCGGACCTGCGGCAACCGGTTGCACGTGGCCGCCTACCGGGCACGGCGCAAGGAAGCGGCGGGCTGACGGCCGGGCGGGACGCGCGTGCTCACCAAACCGACGCCGGTCCCGGTGGGCGACGCCAGTCCCGGCGGGTGACGCCGGGACGGACGTGTACGGCTCACAGCAACAGCAGGTCGTGCAGCGCAGCCATGAGGATGAGAGACCCGATCACCGCAAGGAAGATCATCAGCGGTGGCTGGGAAAGGGCGAAGAGGCACCCGCGCGGCTCGTCCTTCGGCGGCGCGGCCTCGCTCTCTGACGTGTCCAGCATCTCGCGGGTGATGATGGCCCAGGCGGCACCCCGTTGGCGATCAGCACACTCGCCGAGTCCGGGTCTTCACCGTATTGCCCACCGACCGGTTCACCTTGGTTCCGGTTGTGAACGGTTTCAGGTCATATGCCGTGCTTCTTGAGGATGGCCTCGATGTCGCTGAAGTCGTCGGCGGAGCTCGTGCCGGCGGGCGGGGCGGCGGGCCGGGTCGCGGGGCTCTTCCCGGCGCCGAGCGAGGGGGCCGAGGCCGCAGGCGCCACCGCCTCGGGCCGGGCGCCGCGGGCCGCGGCGCGCTCGGCCCTGCGCTCGGCACGGGTGCCGCCGCGCCGGCGCTCGACGGCGCGGGTCCCGGCGAACAGCAGCCAGGCCGCGCCCAGCACACCGAAGCCGGCCCAGGCCGTGGGGCTGAAGGCGGTGTCGGAGAGCCAGCCGACGATCCCGATCATCACCAGGCCGATCGGCACGAGGGAGTAGGCCGCGATCCGCACGGCGGAGAGGTAGCGCTTGCGGTAGGCGGTGACCACCGCTATGCCCAGGCCCGCCGCGGAGACGGCGGAGCAGACGGTCTCGGCAATCATCCGGTCCTCCTGGCGGGTTCGGTCGGCTGGCGGGACGAGAGCGGCACGGAGTGTGCGCTTCGTCCGTTCCATCCTGCACCGTCCCGGTCCCGTGAGGCCATGCTCCGGCCCGACATCAGGGAGATCTCCGGGTCGCCTCCTCCGCAGGTCCGGTCCGCGTCCACCCCGGAGCCGGTCCGGGCGAGAGGCCTTGAGCCCACGCGCCGGGTCCCGGCGAGAGGCCCCCGAGCCGACGCGCCGGGTCCGGGCGCGAGAGACCCAGAGCCCACGGGTCGGGGCTCGACGAGAGGCCCAGAGCCCAGGCGCCGGGTCCGGACGGGAGACCCCGAGCCCACGGGGCAGGCCCGGACGGGAGACCCCGAGCCCACGGGGCAGGCCCGGACGGGAGACCCCGGAGGGCCGCGACGGCCGCCGGGGCGGCGTCCGATTCGGCCCCCGAGGGCTCGCCTGGAAGACTGGTGACCATGAGCGACTCCTCACCCCACCGCACCGAACCCCTCGTCCTCGACGTCTGGTGCGAACTCCAGTGCCCCGACTGCCTGAGCGCCCTGGACGACGTCCGCGCCCTGCGCGCCCGCTACGGGGACCGGCTGGAGCTGCGGCTGCGGCACTTCCCGCTGGAGAAGCACAAGCACGCCTTCGCCGCCGCCCAGGCCGCCGAGGAGGCCCTGGCGCAGGGGCAGGGCTGGCCGTATGTGGAAGCGGTGCTGGCGCGGGTGTCGGAGCTGGACCGTGCGGGAGAACCCCTCCTGGTGGAGGTGGCCCGCGAACTGGGTCTGGACGCCGAGGAGTTCGACACCGCACTGATCGACGGCCGGCACATCCTGATCGTCGACGCCGACCAGGCCGAGGGCAAGGCCATCGGCGTGACCGGCACCCCTACGTACGTCATCGGCGGCGAACGCCTCGACGGCGGCAAGAGCCAGGAGGGTCTGCGCGAGCGGATCACGGAGATCGCCGACCGGCTGCTGGCCGGGCAGGCGTGACCCGGCCCGGTCAGAGGAGCGGCTTGGTGAAGGCGGAGTCCGTCGTCTCGTAGCCCAGTGACTCGTACAGCCGCTCGGCCGGGGCGTTGCCGGCGAAGACGTTGAGCCCGAGGACCGGCCGGCCGGCGGCGATCGCCTGGCGTTCCGCCAGCAGCATGAGCGTGCGGCCGTGTCCCCGGCCCCGGTGTGCCGGGTCGGTCTCGACGTCGAAGACGAACGCCTTGCCCTCCTGCAGGGCCAGCCACAGCACGCCCACCCGCGTCCCCGCGTGCTCCAGGACGCTGAGACGCATGTTCTCCGTGGCCTGTCCCCGCGGCAGCAGCATCTCGTGGTCCCTGCGGGCCTTGTCGTACGCGGCCGCCTCGGGAACGCCCCGCTCGATCCACATCCGGGCGTAGTCGGCGGCCTCGTGCTCCTGCCAGGCGGCGAACTCGGCGGGGGTCATCGGCCGCGCCCGGCTGTCCGCGGGCAGTTCGGGCGGTGTATCGCCGAGGCGCTTCTCCATGCCGCGGTTGCGCAGGGTGTAGCCGAGGGCGCCGGCCAGCCGCAGCGCGGACTCCGCCGCCGCCGGGACCACGGCCTCCATCTGGGCGCAGCCCCAGCCGCGGGCGACCTCCTCCGCGGCCAGCGCGGCCACCGTCCCCCTGCCGCGCCGCCGGTCCGGCTCGGCTATCCGCAGCTCGATGACGCGCGCCACCGAGTCGCCGAGGTTCGCCGAGGTGCCGAGGCGGAGCACGCCCACGGGGCGGCCGTTCACACACACCTGGTACCGGCGTGAGCGTGTTCCGTCGGTGTTGCGCTGAAGCGGCTCGGCCGGCCGCAGGGTCGTCGTCATCACGGGTGTTCTACCCGCTCGGCGCCCCCGGGTCAGCCGAATTTCACGCCGGTCACGGATCCAGGTCGTGCCCGGACCGCTCGTCGAAGATCCGCATCGCCTTGAGGGTCGCCGGACCGGGGGCGCCGGGCAGTTCCCGGTCGTCGACCCGGTGCACGGCCTGGACGTCGCGCAGGCTGGAGGTGAGGAAGACCTCCTCGGCGCGGTCCAGCACGTCCAGCGGCAGATCGGTCTCCCTGGCGCCGGTCCACTCCACCACGAGGGCGCGGGTGATGCCGGGGAGGCAGCCGGAGGCGACCGGCGGGGTGTGGATCTCACCGTCCAGGACGACGAAGACGTTCGACCCGGTGCCCTCGCAGAGCTGTCCGACCGTGTTGGCGAACAGCGCCTCGGAGGCGCCGTGTTGGTGGGCGCGGGCGAGGGCGACGACGTTCTCGGCGTACGAGGTGGTCTTCAGGCCGGTGAGCGCGCCCCGCTCGTTGCGGGTCCAGGGCACCGTGATCACGGCGGTGGTCTCCGGGCGGCGGGCGGTGTCGCCGAGGGCGACCACCAGGGTCGGGCCGTGCTCGCCGCGGTCCGATCCGAGCGGTCCGTGGCCGCCGGTATAGGTGATGCGCAGCCGGCCGAGCGGCATCGGGGTGGCCTCGAGGACGGCCGCGCAGGCACGTCGGACCTCGTCGAGGTCGGGGTCGGGCAGGCCCAGGCCGCGGGCCGAGCGGGTCAGCCGGTCCAGGTGGCGGGTGAGCGCGAAGAGCCTGCCGTCGACGGCCTTCACCGTCTCGAAGACGCCGTCGCCGACGGTCAGCCCGTGGTCGAAGACGGACACCCGGGCGGAGTCGATGTCCCGCAGTGCGCCGTCGAGCCAGATCCTCATGTGAGAGCCCTTCCACTTTCCTGGTACAGCCCCGACGCTACCGCGAGCAGCCGGGACGCCTTCAGCTCGGTCTCCCGCCACTCCCCTTCGGGGTCGGATCCCCAGGTGATGCCGGCGCCGGTGCCGAAGCGCAGCACCGGCGTGCCGGGGGCGGAGCGGTCGATCCAGAAGGTGCGGATGCCGACGGCCAGCTCGCCGACGCCCCGGTCGGCGTCGACCCAGCCGATGCCGCCGCAGTACGGGCCGCGCGGGGCGGGCTCCAGCGCCTCGATGATGCCGAGCGCGCTGGACTTGGGGGCGCCGGTGACGGAGCCGGGCGGGAAGGCCGCGGCGAGCAGTTCCGGCCAGCCGGAGTCCGGGCGCAGTTCGCCGCGGACCGTGGAGACCAGGTGGACCAGGCCGGGGTGCTTCTCCACGGCGCACAGGTCGGGAACGCTCACGCTGCCGGTGGCGCAGACCCGTCCGATGTCGTTGCGGACCAGGTCCACGATCATCACGTTCTCGGCGTAGTCCTTCTCCAGCAGGTCCGCCTCGGTGCGGCCGGTGCCCTTGATGGG
Source organism: Streptomyces sp. NPDC005706 (assembly GCF_040631045.1). Taxonomy (NCBI): domain Bacteria; kingdom Bacillati; phylum Actinomycetota; class Actinomycetes; order Kitasatosporales; family Streptomycetaceae; genus Streptomyces; species Streptomyces sp. NPDC005706. The sequence goes on from NZ_JBEXYS010000004.1 coordinate 177,031, forward strand.
GCCGGACTCGACGGTCCGGCCGGCGCGGCGCAGGAACAGCTCCGGCGAGGCGGTGGCGATCTCGACGCCGTGCCCGGGCAGCCGGATCGTGCCCGCGTACGGCGCCGGGTTGCCGCGGGCCAGCAGGGCGGTCAGGGCGTCCACGTCGGCGCCGGGGTCGACGGGCGCGCTCAGCACCCGGCAGAGGTTGGCCTGGTAGACCTCGCCGGCGGCGATGTGCTCGCGGATACGGTGCACGGCCGCGGTGTACCCGGCGCGGTCCAGCGAGGAGGTCCACTCGGTCACCGCCGGGCCACGCCAGCCGCCCGGCACCGGGGCGGGCACCGGCTCCTGCCGGACCTCGGCGAAGCGGGCGCAGGTCAGACGGCCCTCGAAGTCCGCGCAGACCGCCCAGAAACCGGCCGAGTCCAGGGCGGCGGGATCATCGGTGACGTCGAGCAGACCGGTGGCGAGGCGGGTGCCGAAACGGGCCAGGGGAAGTGGGCCGGAAGGGTGGTGGAGCACGAGGTCGAGTCTAGGGCTGGTGTCCGAATCGCGGCCGGGAGATGTCCCCCTGGAGCCACCGTCCGCCGCATGCGCCGGACGCAGCGCAGCACGCTGCGCAAACGCGTTTTTGTACTGGCCCGGGAATCCGCTAGAGTTCAACACGTCGCCGGGCCGCGAGAGCGGACCGAAACGACAGGCGGACGTAGCTCAGTTGGTAGAGCGCAACCTTGCCAAGGTTGAGGTCGCGAGTTCGAGCCTCGTCGTCCGCTCGAAGGAAGAAGGGGTCATCCCGATCCCCTACACTCCTGGTGGAGTGGCCGAGAGGCGAGGCAACGGCCTGCAAAGCCGTCTACACGGGTTCAAATCCCGTCTCCACCTCCAAGGACGATTAGCTCAGCGGGAGAGCGCTTCCCTGACACGGAAGAGGTCACTGGTTCAATCCCAGTATCGTCCACTGGATCCGCCGGCTCGTACGGCAGGACCCGAACCCGCGCGATTAGCTCAGCGGGAGAGCGCTTCCCTGACACGGAAGAGGTCACTGGTTCAATCCCAGTATCGCGCACCGTCTGTGACTTCCGGGTCACAGCACGCGGACGATTAGCTCAGCGGGAGAGCGCTTCCCTGACACGGAAGAGGTCACTGGTTCAATCCCAGTATCGTCCACACAGCAAAAAGCCCCCGGCCGTCTCGTACGGCCGGGGGCTTCTTCGTGGTACCGGCCCGGATCAGCTGGAGAACAGCATGTGGCCGAAGCTCTTGTGGCGGTGGTGACCGCCGTAGTGGCCGCCGTGGTGGCCACCGCCGTGCGGGGCGCCCCAGGCGGGGGCGGACGGAGCCGGGTACGCCTGCGGGGCGGCCGGGGGCGGGGGCGCCGGCTGGGACCACTGGGACTCCAGGCGGGTCAGCGCCTCCAGCTCGCCGTAGTCGAGGTAGATGCCGCGGCAGCCGCTGCACTGCTCGATCTGGACGCCGTTGCGGTTGTAGGTGTGCATCGGCGCATGGCACTTCGGACACTGCATGGTCGGCTCAACTCCTCGCCTGTCGGTCCTGCTTCGTGTTTCCCCAGGACAGACTCCGTGCGGCCCCGGTCGGTTGCACCCTACGCCGGGAATCCGCGCGTCAACTGGCGGGGTACGGGACTCATTCGGGCACAGGCGTCGACCAGGGCCTGCTCCACCTCGTCCAGCGGGCGGCCGGCGTCGATCGCCTTGGCGAGGGCGCGGGCCGCGGTCTGCGCGGTGAGCGCGCGGGCGGGGATGTCCAGGGCGGGCCAGGGGTCGCCGTCCGCCGGTACGGCGGGGCCGCCGGCCTCGCGGTAGGCGGCCAGGAACCGGGTCCACTCGTCGGGCGGGAGCAGGCCGCAGGCGAACCACGCGGCGGGGCGGGCGAGGTCCCAGGCCGGGACGCCGAGGCCGAGGTCGTCCACGTCGATCAGCCGCCAGGGTCCGTCGGGTGCCGGGTGCCGTACGAGCTGGCCCAGGTGCAGGTCGCCGTGGCAGAGAGCCGGAGTGCCGGGCATGGGCTCCTCCGCGCGGGCCCAGGCGGGGAGGGCGGCCCAGGCGCGGAGGACGGGCGGCCCGGCCGGGTGGGGGGCGGTGCTCAGGGCCGTGCGCAGGCGGGCGAGGGCGTGGGCGGCCTTGGCGGGGCCGCGCATGGGCGGCGGGGGGATCCGGTCGCCGGGGGCCGTTCGGTGCAGGCGGGCGAGGAGGGTGGCGGCCGCTTCCCAGGGGGCGGCGTCGGGGTCGTCCGGGTCGACTGGGGTGCCGTACGGCCAGAGAGTGACGAGGCGGTCGTGCAGGGCGGTGGGGGTGGGGGTGAGCGGGGGCAGGAGGACGTCCGGGACGCGGGCGGCCGTGGCCAGGCGGAGGGTGAGGCCGGCGGGGTCGGTGCCCGGGGCGTGGGCCTTGGCGACGGTGCCGGCGTGCCGGACGACGGTGGCGTCGGGGCGGTCGGCGAGGGTTGTTCCCGGGCAGGCGCAGAGGGCTCCGCCGGGGAGCGGGTGGGGGTGAGCGGTGGCTATGGCCTTTGTGGTGAGGGCGGTCAGGAGGTTCACGGGGTCACTTCGGCCTCGGGGGTGGGGCGATGTCGAGTGAGCGTACGCCTGCGGCGGGCGGTGCTGTGACGGTGGACGGTGTCCTGGGCTCTGGCTCGGCGGGTTGGGTGCCGGTGCCGGTGCCCTGATGGTGGGCCGCGCCGGTGTCGGCCCGAGGGTGTTTCGCTCGCCCCGCGCTTGCGGGGTGCCGCTGCGCCCACCCGTGCCGCCCCAGGCGGCACGCATGCCCGCAGCTGGGTGGGGCGGGTGCCCACAGCTGGGCGGGCCAGGGCTCGCAGCTGGGCGGGCCAGGGCTCGCAGCTGGGCGGCACGCATGCCGCAGCGGGCGGGCCGAGTGCCCGCAGCTGGGCGGATCGGGTGCCCGCAGCATGGGCGGATCCAGTGCCCATAGCTGGGCGGGCCAGGGCTCGCAGCTGGGCGGCACGCATGCCGCAGCTGGGCGGGCCGGGGCTCGCAGCTGGGCGGCACGCATGCCGCAGCGGGGTGGGGCGAGTGCCCGCAGCTGGGCGGGCCGGGGCTCGCGACTGGGCGGGTCGGGTGCCCGTGGCCGGGTCGTGGAACGGCGTAATGCCGGCGCAGCTCCCCAGCTGCGCCGGCATTTGTGCCGTCCGCCGCACCCCCGTCCCCACGGGGTTTCATGGATTGATGTCCCCGCCCGGACCGCTCTTCCGGGCCTGGGGTCGCCGCTCAGCGCCCCAGCATCACACCCACGGACGACGCCTGTGTGGCCACCGTCTCCCAGCCGTCGAAGACGAGCAGGAGCAGGGCCGCCAGAGGGAGGGCCATGAGCGTCGCCACCAAGGGGTGGCGGCGGCCCGTGCGGCGAGGGGCGAACGTGGTGCGCCGTGGTGCCGTGTGGGCCATGGTCCCTCTCCTGACCGTGCCTGTCGTACTGACTCTTGTTCCAGCAGCGGCGGGTGTCTGACCTCGGGGGACGAGTGCTGCACCCGCCGCTTGACCTCAAATCTAGGCGCGCGCTGCCGGGCGGGCGTCATGCCCTCGTACCGATTGGCGGGCCTCCCGGAGGATGAGCGGCATCCGGCGGAGTACTCCCCTGGGTGGAGACATGGACCTGACTCTCGGGGTCTTCCCGGAGGGGGCGCCCGCTGTGTCCCCTGATGTCCGGACCTGCGGGCGCGGCACTTCGAGTGAGTTCGATCACTTCCTCCGTTTCCGGGCGGTCGGCGGCGGGTGTCCGGATCGTCCGGTGGCCGGCCCCGCCGGGCGCGGTCCGGTTCGGTCGCGAGTGCCGCGCAGCGGCCGCCGTGGCCTGCGCACGGTCGCGGTGCGTCTGGTCAACGTCCGCGTGCCGAGGCGCGGTTGGAGTTGGCACGGCCTCAATGGCACTGCGCGGGATGGCTTCCTGACCTTGTCTCACCTCGTCCGTGCGCGGTGGACAATCCCTCGGGCCGAGAGGGCGCGGCCTATGCGCGCGGGCGGCCGTGGAAACGTAAGCTGTGCCACGTCACAGGGACCGGGCAGCGGGGATGAACATGGCGATGATGCGCCTGAGGCGCGAGGACCCGCGCGTCGTCGGCTCGTTCAGGCTTCACCGACGGCTCGGCGCGGGCGGGATGGGCGTGGTCTACCTCGGCTCCGACAAGAAGGGCCAGCGGGTCGCGCTCAAGGTGATCCGGCCCGATCTCGCGGAGGACCAGGAGTTCCGGTCGCGCTTCGCCCGTGAGGTCTCGGCGGCCCGGCGGATCAGGGGCGGGTGCACGGCCCGGCTGGTGGCCGCGGACCTGGAGGCCGAGCGGCCCTGGTTCGCCACGCAGTACGTGCCCGGGCCCTCCCTGCACGACAAGGTCGCCGACGACGGCCCGCTCGGCGCGGCCGACACGGCGGCGATCGGCGCGGCCCTGTCCGAGGGACTGGTCGCCGTGCACGAGGCCGGCGTCGTGCACCGGGACCTGAAACCGTCCAACATCCTGCTGTCCCCGAAGGGACCGCGGATCATCGACTTCGGCATCGCCTGGGCCACCGGCGCCTCCACGCTCACCCACGTCGGCACGGCGGTCGGCTCGCCGGGCTTCCTCGCCCCGGAGCAGGTGCGCGGCGCCGCCGTGACCCCGGCGACCGACGTGTTCTCGCTGGGCGCGACGCTGGCCTACGCGTCGACCGGCGACTCACCGTTCGGGCAGGGCAGTTCCGAGGTGATGCTGTACCGCGTGGTGCACGAGGAGCCGCAGCTGAACGGTGTGCCGGACGCTCTCGCCCCGCTGGTCCGGGCCTGTCTCGCCAAGGACCCCGACCACCGGCCGAGCACGCTGCAACTGTCGCTCCGGCTCAAGGAGATCGCCGCCCGCGAGGCACAGGGCCTGGCCGACGTACGGCCGCCCGCGCCGCGCGTCGCGGAGGCGGACCTGCCGACCGGGCGGCTCGCCGACACCTACCCCGAGCAGCAGCGCGACCGGCGGCGCGCGGCTCCCGGCACTCCGGTGCCGCGTGGGAACACACCCGCCAGGGGCGGTGCGCCCGCCCGCGGCGGCAGCGTTTCGCGGGGCGGCGGGGTGGCTTCCCGCCCCGGCGCGGCCCGGTCCACCCCGGTCCCTCGCGGCGGCCCGCGCTCCGGCAGCGGCAGCCGGCCCGGCCCGCGCAGCGGCACCGGGCGGCCGGCCCCGCGCCCGACGGGAAGCCGGCTGCGGCCGGCCAATCCGCGGCTGCTGCGTCAGCGGCTGTTCGTGTTCGTCGTGGTGACGTTGCTGGTCGCGCTCGGCATCGCCGTCGCCCAGGGCTGCCAGGGTCCGGCGCGCGGTCTGGGCGACGACGGGCGGCGGCAGCACGTGGGGCTGCGGCTGGGTTCGCACCCGTCGGCCGAGGGGCGTCCGGTGTCCCCGGTTCAGGCCCCGGGGCGTCCCGAGGCCACCGCGTAGAACGCCACCGCGGCGGCCGCGCCGACGTTCAGGGAGTCGACGCCGTGGGACATCGGGATGCGGACCCATTCGTCGGCGGCGGCCAGGGCCTTCGTGGACAGGCCGTCGCCCTCGGCTCCGAGCATCAGGGCCACCCGGTCCATCCGGTGCGGGGCGGCCTCGTCGAGGGTGCGGGCCCTGTCGTCCGGGGTGAGCGCGAGGAGGGTGAAGCCGGCCTCACGGACCCCGTCCAGGCCCTTGGGCCAGGTCTCCAGGCGGGCGTAGGGCACGGAGAAGACCGCGCCCATCGAGACCTTGACGCTGCGCCGGTACAACGGGTCGGCGCAGTCGGGCGAGAGCAGCACCGCGTCCATGCCGAGGGCGGCCGCGGAGCGGAAGATCGCGCCGATGTTGGTGTGGTCGTTGACCGCCTCCATGACCACGACCCGCCGGGCGTCGCGCAGCAACTCCCCCGTCGTCGGCAGCGGCTTGCGCCGCATGGAGGCGAGGGCGCCGCGGTGCACGTGGTAGCCGGTGACCCGCTCGGCCAGGTCCGGGGTGACCGCGTACACCGGCGCCGGCATCGCGTCGATGACGTCCCGCATGACGTCGACCCACTTGGCCGAGAGCAGCATGGACCGCATCTCGTACCCGGCGTCCGCGGCCCTTCTGATGACCTTCTCGCCCTCGGCGATGAACAGGCCCTCGGCGGGCTCACGCCTGCGGCGCAGCTCGACGTCGGTCAGGCCCGTGTAGTCGCGCAGGCGGGGGTCGTCGGGGTCCTCGATGGTGATGAGCTCGGCCACGGGGTGATACTGCCTTGTCCTGGGGTGGGTCGGTTGCCGGCGGCTGGGAAGAGGGTGTGGTGCCCGGGTGCTGCTCCGGGTCGTGCGTGATCAGGCCGCCGGTTCGGGGCCCACGTTCACGACCTCGCCCACGACGATGACCGCCGGGGGCCTGACGTCCTCGGTGCGCACGGTCTCGGCGACCGTGGCGAGGGTGGCGTCGACGCGGCGCTGCGCGGCCGTCGTGCCCTCCTGGACGAGGGCCACGGGGGTCTTCGGCGACCTGCCGTGCGCGACGAGCGTGTCGGCGATCTTCCCGATCTTGTCGACGCCCATCAGGATCACCAGCGTGCCGGTCAGCCGGGCCAGCGAAGGCCAGTCGACCAGGGAACGCTCGTCGTCGGGGGCGACATGACCGCTGACCACGGTGAACTCATGGGCCACGCCCCGGTGGGTGACCGGGATGCCGGCCGCGCCGGGCACGGAGATGGAGCTGGAGATGCCGGGGACGACCGTGCACGGGATGCCGGCCTCCGCGAGCGCCTGGACCTCCTCCATGCCCCGGCCGAAGACGAACGGGTCGCCGCCCTTGAGGCGGACCACCGACCTGCCCTGCTTGGCGTGCTCGATCAGGGCGTTGTTGATGGCCTCCTGGGCCATGTAACGGCCGTACGGGATCTTCGCCGCGTCGATGACCTCGACGTGCGGCGGGAGTTCGGCGAGCAGGTCGCGCGGGCCGAGGCGGTCGGCGATGACCACGTCGGCCTCGGCGAGCAGACGGCGGCCGCGGACGGTTATCAGGTCCGGGTCGCCGGGGCCGCCGCCGACCAGGGCGACTCCGGGGGTGCGGGTGCGGTGGTGGGGGGCGACGAGGGTGCCGTCGCGCAGGCCCTCGACCACCGCGTCGCGGACGGCCGCCGTGTGCCGGGGGTCACGGCCGCGGGCGTCGGTGGTGAGGACGGCCACCGTGACGCCCTCGCTGTGTCCGGTCGCCGGGGTCCAGGCGGTCGCCCGGTCGGCGTCGTCGGAGCGGACGCACCAGACGCGGTGGCGCTCCGCCTCGGCGGACGCGGCGGCGTTGGTCTCGGGGTCGCTGGTGGCGATGAGGACGTACCAGGCCTGCGCGAGGTCGCCCTCGGCGTACGGCCGGCGCTGCCAGGTGATCTCGCCGCCGTCCGCCATGGCCTCGACGGAGGGCGTGGCCTCAGGGGAGACGAGGACGATGTCGGCGCCGGCCGCGATCAGCGCCGGGAGGCGGCGCTGGGCGACCTGGCCGCCGCCGAGGACGACCACGCGGCGGCCGGAGAGGCGGAGGCCTACGGGGTAGGCGGGGTGTTCGGCCATGAGGGACGGCTCCTCGTGCAGCTCTGCGATGGGCGCGCCGCGGCATTGGAGCGGCCCTGACGTGCGGATTTTAAGGCGTCGGAGCGAGCGGGGCACGGGCGGTCCGGCAGCTGAACACCGGACCGCCCGCCGCGGGGCCGCTACTTCTCCGTGACCCCCGCCGAGTCGAACGTGGCCACCTCGTGCATCGCCCGTGCGGTGCTCTGGACCAGGGGAAGGGCCAGCAGGGCGCCGGTGCCCTCGCCGAGACGGAGGTCGAGGTCGACCAGGGGACGCAGGCCCAGCTTGTTGAGCGCCGCCACATGGCCGGGCTCGGCGCTGCGGTGGCCGGCGATGCAGGCCGCGAGGACCTCGGGGGCGATCGCGCGGGCGACCAGGGCCGCGGCGCCGGCGCTGACGCCGTCCAGGATCACCGGCGTGCGCAGGGAGGCGCCGCCGAGGAGCAGGCCGACCATGGCCGCGTGCTCGAAACCGCCGAGGGCCGCGAGGACGCCGATCGGGTCGGCCGGGTCCGGCTGGTGCAGGTCGAGGGCGCGGCGGACGACCTCGGTCTTGCGGGCCAGCGTCTCGTCGTTGATGCCGGTGCCCCGGCCGGTGACCTCGGCCGGGTCGGCGCCGGTGTACACCGAGATCAGCGCGGCGGACGCGGTGGTGTTGGCGATGCCCATCTCACCGGTGAGCAGCGCCTTGTTGCCGGCCGCCACCAGGTCGCGGGCGGTCTCGATGCCGACCTCGATGGCGGCCTTGGCCTCCTCGCGGGTCATCGCCGGGCCGGTGGTCATGTCGGAGGTGCCGCCGCGGATCTTGCGGGGCAGCAGCCCGGGCGTGGCCGGCAGATCGGCGGCGACACCGACGTCCACGACGCACACCTCGGCGCCGACCTGGCCGGCGAAGGCGTTGCACACCGCTCCCCCGCCGAGGAAGTTGGCCACCATCTGCGCGGTGACCTCCTGCGGCCAGGGGGTCACGCCCTGGGCGTGCACTCCGTGGTCGCCGGCGAAGATCGCGACGGCCGCGGGCTCCGGGATCGGCGGCGGGCACTGCCGGGACAGCCCGGACAGCTGGGCGGAGATGATCTCCAGCATGCCGAGCGCGCCGGCCGGCTTGGTCATGCGCTTCTGGCGCTCCCAGGCCTCGCCGAGTGCCTTGGCGTCGAGCGGGCGGATCTGTGCGACGGTCTCGGCAAGCAGGTCGTGGGGTTCCTCTCCGGGCAGGGCGCGGCGGCCGTACGTCTCCTCGTGCACCACCCAGGACAGCGGGCGCCGCTTGGACCAGCCGGCCTGCATCAGCTCGGGTTCGTCCGGGAACTCGTCGACGTATCCGACGCACAGGTAGGCGATGACCTCGAGGTGCTCGGGCAGGCCGAGGGCACGGACCATCTCGCGCTCGTCGAAGAAGCTGACCCAGCCGACGCCGAGGCCTTCGGCGCGTGCGGCGAGCCACAGGTTCTCCACCGCGAGCGCGGCGGAGTACGGGGCCATCTGCGGCTGGGTGTGCCGGCCGAGGGTGTGGCGGCCGCCGCGGGTCGGGTCGGCGGTGACGACGATGTTCACCGGGGTGTCGAGGATGGCCTCGATCTTCAGTTCCTTGAACTGCTTGGCCCGGCCCTTGGGCAGCGACTTGGCGTAGGCGTCCCGCTGGCGCATGGCGAGTTCGTGCATGGCCCGCCGGGTGTCGGCGGAGCGGATCACGACGAAGTCCCAGGGCTGCGAGTGGCCCACGGAGGGCGCCGTGTGGGCCGCTTCCAGGACGCGCAGCAGCACCTCGTGCGGGATCGGGTCGCCGCGGAAGCCGTTGCGGATGTCGCGGCGTTCGCGCATCACCTTCAGGACGGCCTCGCGTTCGGCGTCGTCGTAGGCGGGCGCGGCCGGACCGGCCGACTGTCTCGGCTTCTCCACCGCGGCCGTGTCCTCCTCCTGGTCGGCGGCCCTGGTCCGCAGGTCCTCCGCGTGCTGTACGACACCGGGGGCGGCCTCGGTGTCCGGCTCGGCCGGTGCCACGGCGGGCTCGGCCTCGCGGGGCGCGGGCACGGTGGCCACCGGCTCCTGCTGCTCCTGGGCGGGCAGCACGATGGGGTGCGGCGGGGTCGGGGCCAGGTGCGGTGTGGTCGGAACCTGGCCGTCCACGGGCACGAACTGCCCGAGCGGCTGCTCGGGGTCCGGCCGCAGCGGAACGGCGGAGGGCAGGGGCTCGACGGGCGCGGCCGGGTCCGCCTCGGCGGCGGGCGCGGGCGTCACGGCCTCGGCGGCGGCCGGTGCGGGCGTGGCCTCGGCGGGCTGGTGCTGCGGGCCCGAGGGAACGCCGGGGCCGGTGGCCGGGGCGGGCGTGCCGTCGGCGGCGGTCCGGGCGGTGGCGTCCAGAGCGGCCTGGGGCTGGGGCTGGGGCTGCTGCGGGGCGGGCGCCGCGTCGCCGTCCTGCGGGGCGGGTGCGGTGAGCCGCGGGCCCTGCGCCTGCGGGACGACGGGCTCGGGTGCCTCGGTGGCCGGCGGGGCGGTCACGGCCTCCGGTGCCGGGGCGACGGGCTGGGCGGCCTGCACGGCTTCGGGGGCCTGGGCGGGCTCGGGGGCCTGCACCGCTTCAGGGGCCGTGGCCGGCTCGGGGACCTGCGCCGCTTCAGGGGCCGTGGCCGGCTCGGGGACCTGGGCCGCTTCGGCGGCCTGGGCCTGTTCGGGTGCCTGGGCCTGTTCGGGTGCCTGGGCCTGTTCGGGTGCCTGGGCCTGTTCGGGCCCCGGAAGCGGCTCCGGGTCGGGGGCCGGCAGCGGCTCCGGAGCGGGGGCCGGTGCTGCGGCCTCGGCCTGCGGGGACGCCGCGGCCGGAGTGTCGGCGGGCGCGGCCGGCTGAGCCTCGGCGGGTGCCTCGCCGTGGCCGGGCGCCTCGACGGGACCGGAGGCCTGCGCGGGCACGGTCCCGGCCTGCTGAATCGCCTCGGCCGGCTCGGTCATGTCCTGAGGCGTGACCGCGGCGACGTCCGCCGCCGGGGCCGCGTCCGGTGCCTGAACGGCGTCGGCGGCTTCCGGGACGGCGCCGGACGCCACGTCCACGGCGGGGGCGTCCCCGGCGGGCACGGCCTCGGCGGCGACCGGTGCGTCTTCTTCCGGCCGGCCGGGCTCGGCGGCCTCGCCGGACGCCTCGGGCTCGGGAGCGTGAACCGCCTCGGGGCCCTCGACCTGCGCCGGCGTGCCCAAAACGGCCTGGTCCGCGACGTGCGAGGCGTCCGGACCGGGGATCACCCGGCCGGGCTCGGCGCCCTGAGCCGCTTCCTCCGCCTCGGTCTCGGGTACGACTCCCCCGGCCTCCGCCACCGGCGGCGCCTCCACGGGCGGCGTGTCCGCGCTGCCGTCCGTACCGGGAACGGCCGCGGCCCGCGGTTCCTGACCGGCGTCGACCGGTACCGGACCGCCCTCGGCGGCCTGCCCCTGGTCCGCCGGAGCGGTGTACACCCCGTCGTGACCGTGCGCGGGCTGGACCCCGTCATGGCCGTGCACACCCTGGGCCGCGGCCGGAGCCTGCGCCGCCGCCTGGGTGGTGAGGCGGTCCAGCGTGGCCTGGGCGGCGCCGGAGGCGCCGGAGGCGTCGGCGGTGGGCTCGGGCTCGCCGGCCGGAGCAACCGTTTCCGCAGCCGGCGCCTGAGCGTCGGCCTGGGCCACGGCGGCGGGCGCGGCGCCCCAGGGGGCCGCGGTCTGCGGGGCAGCGCCGGACAGGGCCTGGACGCCGAGGTACTCGGGCCCGGTCGTGGCCGGTCCGGACTGCCGGGCCGGCGCTCCGGCGGGGCCGCGGTCGGCGAGGGAGCGGACCGGGCTGGCGGAGGCGTCGGGGATCGGCGGGCCGAGGTGCAGCGGCCGGCGCGGCTGCTGTGCCGCTGCCGCCGTCGCCTCGTGCGGGGCCGAGAGAATGGGGGAAGAGGGTGCGGACGCCGGGCCCGGGTCGGGCAGCCGGACGCCGCTGAGGTCGACGGAGCCGCTGTCCCGGCCGGCCGTCTCGTGCGGACCGGGTTCGTGGAAGGTCTCGACGACGGGTTCCGGCGCGGGCGGCGGAACCTCGTTGCCCCAGGCGCCCTGAGCACCCGGCAGCAGCAGGTCTTCGTCCTCGGCGGGAAGCTCGGAGAGGTAGGTGTACGCGCCGTGCGGGGGGACGCCCGGCTGCTCCACCATGCCTGCGCTCTCCGGCTCTCCCTCGGCCGGGACCTGGCCGGTGTCGGTCATGCGTACCCCTCGCCCATCGGTTTAGTGCTTCTCTACGACCAGCTCACCCGGAACGGCGCACCGACCGCCCCGTAGTGAAGAACGAGCGTGCGTGCCCAGCGGCACGAACGACCGCCCGGAAAAGGCGACAAAGCCATTCAGTGGCATTGTCCCGGTCGTTCAGCCGTCGCGACAGCATGATCCGCGACAGCCCGCTGTGGACTGCGCCACGTTGCGCGTCCTCGGGTTCTGCCGTACCACACCCACCCCAAAACGGGCGCGCTTTCCGGACATTGACGAACGAAGTTCCGGGTCACCGGTACGGCACAACGATCGGCCAGCCTACCGCGCGCGGTACGACAACAGGATCACCGGGCGCGATCGGGCGGGCCCGCCCGCCGGCCGGCCGCCGCCCCTCAACGAGGCGCTTCGCGCCGCTGGATTTCCCCGGTGAGCAGGAACGCGACGTTCCGCTCGGTCTCCCGCCAGGCCCTGGTGTCCAGTTCGACGGACTGCAGGAGGGCGCACTCGACCCGGTATCCGTGCTCGGTCAGTCCGCGGCCGACGAGTTCGGCCTCGTCACGGTTCGCGGCGTGGGTGACGATGCGCTGCGGCCGGCGGTCGGCGACCGCGGAGACCACGGCCGCTCCCCCGCCGCCCACGCGTACGACGTCGGGTTCGGGCAGGTTCTCGAGGACGTGCGGGGCGGTGCCCTGGACCAGTTGGAGCTGGACGCCGAAGCGGCGCGCGGCGGCCTCGGTCCGGGCGCAGGCCTCGGGCAGCCGGTCGACGGCGATGACGGCGGCCCCGGCGCGCGCGGCCTCCGTGGCGAACGCGCCGCTGCCGCAGCCGATGTCCCACACGAGGTCGCCGACGCGCGGTCCGAGGCGGGCGAGTTGGGCGGCCCGCAGCAACTGGGTCTCGCCCTCGCCCAGACCGCCGTGCGCGCCGTACTCCTCGTCCGGCTGCACCCAGCCGCGCGGCCCGGTGGCCGGGTCGCGGCCGGAGATCCAGCCGCCGTCCTCGGCCGCCGCCGCCCGGCCGCCGACGACGATGACGACGTTGGGGTCGCGCCAGGTGTGGTCGGCGGCCTTGTCGGAGGTGACGACGGTGACCTGTTCGCGTGCGGTGCCCAGTTCCTCGCAGATGACGAAGGTCCGGTGGACCCCCTCCATCAGGAGGCCGAGTTCGGCGGGTCCGGCGCCCGGTGAGGTGAGGACGGCGACCTTGGTGTGGGCGCGGCACACGTTGACGGCGCGGCGCAGGGTGCGCCGGTGGGCGACGACCACCTGGGCGTCGTCCCAGGGCATGCCGGCACGCGCGAAGGCGGCGGCCACGGAGGAGACGGCGGGGACGACCTCGACCTCGAGTCCGAACTCCGGTGCGCGCAGGGTCCGTACGACGCCGAAGAAGCCGGGGTCGCCGTCGGCGAGCACGACCGCGGTGCCGCGGTGCGCGGCGATGCGGCGGGCGGCCAGGGCGACGCTGCCGAGGCGGACGCGTTCAGCGGCGGGCGGGATGTCGGGGAGCGCCAGGTGGTGGACCGCGCCCGCCACGAGCGTGGCGGCGCCGAGGGCGGCGCGTGCCGCCTCGGTCGGCGGCGAGCCGTCCCAGCCGATCACCGTGACCCGGTCGGCCATCGTCGTCAGTCTCCGTTTTCGCAGGTCGTCTGGGGTACGGGCCCTGGGTGGGCACCGCGAGCGTACCCGGTGAAGCCGGCGGACGCGCGGTGGGGGCGGTGCGGTGCGCGGTTGTGTGCGGCCCCGGTGGTGTCAGTTCCAGTCGGAGTAGGAGCTGAAACCACCGGTGTCGGCGAACTGCTCGTCGCCGCCTTCGAGGTCCTCCGGCAGCAGGCTCCAGACGATGAAGTCGGTACGGGTGTCGGTCCAGGTGCCGTCCGCGGTGCGGACGTGGACTATGCAGGCGTTGCGCAGCACGCCCTCGCTGATGCAGCCGATCTTCTGGGCGACCTGCTGGGAGGCGGTGTTGTCGGCGGCGGTGCGCAGCTCGATGCGCTCGAACTTCTGGTCGCCGAAGAGCCAGTGGGCGGTGGCGAGCGTGGCCTCGGACGCATAGCCCTCGCCGCGGGCCCAGGGCGCGATGATGTACGACAGCTCGGTGGCGCGGATGTGCCAGTTGGTCCTGGTCAGCTGGATGATGCCGACCAGGCGCTGGGTGAGGAACTCGGTGACCGCGAGGTCCAGGCCCCGGCCCGCGGCGCGTTCGGCGGGCGCGTACGCGGTGATCCAGTGCCGGGCGCCGTCCTCGGTGAACGGCTGCGGCACGTCGGTCCAGGCGGCGATCTGCTCGTCGTTCATCATCTCGGCCATCGCGGGCACGTCGTCCTCGTCGAGGGGCCGCAGCACCAACCGCTCCGTGCTGATGGAGACGTTGGGGAAGGTGCTACTCATGCGCCGCTCCGTAACCTTCGGAAAAACCTGCAGGGGCTGCTGAACTGCCCAGCATGCAGCATGAAAGCACCGAAACGCACAACGGGGCCCACTCCATGTAAGGAAGCGGACCCCGTGCGTGGCGATATGGGCTCAGAAGGACGGGATGACCGAGCCCTGGTACTGGTCCTCGATGAACTTCTTCACCTCGGGCGAGGTCAGCAGCTTGGCGAGCTTCTTGACCCGGGGGTCCTTCTCGTCGCCCTCCTTGACCGCGAGGAAGTTGCCGTACGGGCTGTTCTTCGCGGACTCCAGGACCAGGGCCTCCTTGGCGGGCTTGATGCCGGAGGAGATGGCGTAGTTGCCGTTGATCACCGCCGCGTCCACGTCGTCCAGGGAGCGCGCGGTCTGGGCCGCCTCGACCTCCTTGAACTGAAGCTTCTTCGGGTTCTTGGTGATGTCCCGCGGGGTGGCCTCGGTGCCCACGCCGTCCTTGAGGGTGATCAGCCCGTTGGCGGCGAGCAGCTTCAGGGCGCGGGCCTCGTTCACGGCGTCGTTCGGGACGGCGATGGTCGCACCGCTCTTCAGCGCGTCGGCCTTCTTGACCTTGTGGGAGTAGAGGCCGAGCGGCTCCAGGTGCACCGTGACGACGGGCGCGATGTGGGTGCCGCGCTTCTTGTTGAAGTCGTCGAGGTACGGCTGGTTCTGGAAGTAGTTGGCGTCCACCGAGCCGTCCTCGGTCGCCGTGTTCGGCGTGATGTAGTCGGTGAACTCCTTGACCTCGAGGTCGAGGCCCGCCTTCTTCGCCAGGTTCTTCTCGACGAAGTTCAGGATCTCGGCGTGCGGGGTCGGGCTCGCGGCGACGACCAGCGGTCCGCTGTAGTCGGAGGAGCCGGCGGAGCCCTTGTCGGAGCCGCAGGCGCTGAGCCCGAGGGTGAGGGCTCCGGCGGCGAGGACGGCGGTGGTGAGCTTGGCGGTGTTACGCACGAAAAGTGCCTTTCCTTAAGGGTGGTGCGGCCCCGTGATGGGTGCACGGGGAGTTCTGGGGGCGGGGCGGTGGCGCTCAGGCGACCTCGGTGACGTCGGCGGCCGCGGGCTCCTTGGCCTTGAGCAGGCGGAGCTTCGGCGCGGGGCCGGAGCGGGCGCCGCGGTGGTGCAGCGCGCGGGCCGCGTAGTCGCCGGCGAACTGGATGAGGGAGATGACGACGGCGAGGATCGCCACGATCATCCACATCAGGCCGGTCTCGAAGCGCTGGTAGCCGTAGCGGACGGCGAGGTCGCCGAGACCGCCGGCGCCGACGGTGCCGGCCATGGCGGAGTAGCCGATGAGGGCGACGAGGGTGGTGGTCGCGGAGGCGATCAGCGACGGCAGGGCCTCCGGCACGAGGACCTTGCGGACGATGGTGAGGGTGTTGCCGCCCATCGACTGCACGGCCTCGACGAGCCCGCCGTCCACTTCGCGGACGGCCGTCTCGACGAGGCGCGCGAAGAACGGGATGGCGCCGATGGCCAGCGGCACGATGGCCGCGTCACGGCCGATGCTGGTCCCGGTGACCCAGCGGGTGAAGCTGGTCAGGGCGACCATGAGGATGATGAACGGCATGGAGCGGGTGATGTTCACGACCTGCCCGAGGACCTTGTTCACCACGACGTTCTGCAGCAGGCCGCCGCGCTCGCTGAGCACGAGCAGGATGCCCAGCGGAAGACCGGCGGCGACGGCGATGAGCGTGGACCACCCGACCATGTAGGCGGTGTTCCAGCACTCCGGTTCCAGCAGCGGCCACATCTCGGACCAGGTCACTTCGCACCCTCCTTCACCAGCGCGGGCTGCTGGCCCTCGTGTTCGACGACGTCGATCTGCAGGCCCTGCTCGCGCAGGAAGCCGACCGGCACCACGTTGTCCTCGTAGCGGCCGGGCAGCTCGATGCGCATGCGGCCGATCTGGAGTCCGCCGACGGTGTCGATGGCGGCACCGAGGATCGAGATGTCGATGTTGTAGGTGCGCGAGAGCTGGGAGATGACCGGCTGGGTGGCGGCCTCGCCGTGGAAGGTGACGTCCAGGACGGTCCGGTCGGTGCCGGTGGCCTCGCCCCCGACCGGGAAGAGGGCGGAGGCCAGCTCGGAGCCCGGGGTGGCCAGCAGCTCGCTGACCGTGCCGGACTCCACGATCCGGCCCTTCTCCATGAGGGCGGCGGAGTCGCAGATCTGCTTCACCACGTCCATCTCGTGGGTGATGAGCAGGACGGTCAGGCCGAGCTGCCGGTTCAGGTCGCGCAGCAGCTGCAGGATCGAGCGGGTGGTCTCCGGGTCGAGGGCGCTGGTGGCCTCGTCGGAGAGCAGCACCTTGGGGTCGCCGGCCAGGGCGCGGGCGATGCCGACGCGCTGCTTCTGGCCGCCGGAGAGCTGGGCGGGGTGGGCCTTCGCCTTGTCGGCGAGGCCGACCAGGTCCAGCAGTTCCAGGGCCTTGCGGGAGCGCTCCTTGCCGGACTTGCCGAGGATCTCCAGCGGCAGTTCGACGTTGTCCTGCACGGTCCGCGAGGAGAGCAGGTTGAAGTGCTGGAAGACCATGCCGATCCGGCTGCGCGCCCGCCGCAGTTCCCGGCCGGCCCGCGGACCGTGGCCGGCGAGGGCGGTGAGGTCCTGTCCGGCGACGGTCACGGTGCCGGAGGTGGGCCGCTCCAGCAGGTTGACGCAGCGGATGAGCGAGGACTTGCCGGCGCCGGACTGGCCGATGACGCCGTAGACCTCGCCCTCGCGGACGTGGAGATCGACGCCGTCGAGGGCGGTGACCTCGCGGCCGCGGGAGCGGTAGACCTTGGTCAGGCCCGATGTGGTGATCACAGGGATTCCGTCACTGTCGAGTGCGCGGGCGTGGGTGTGCCCGGGCACGGGTGCATGCATTGCATTCGGTCAGGGACGCGGCACGGTTCTCGCTGTGGCGATGGAACCGGGGAGAACATCGTGTGCGCTGGGCGGCGTCAGTCCGCGCGGCGGCGGGGACAGGCCACGGCTCTCGCTTCGGGGCGCGAGGCTCGGGTGGTGCGGGGGCCCTCTAGAAGGCGCACATTCGACACATACAGCGAGCACCGGGCGGCATGGTCGCCTCGGTCGCAGGGGTGCGGCTGCTCGTCGTGGTCATGCGATCAGTAAACCAGACCGACGGTGCTGACCGGCGACCGTCGTCCGCATAGTGGACAGCGGTGGACAGTGACAGGACACGCTCAGCCGCGGACGGAGATCTCCACTCCCTCGTCGGTGACCAGTGCGGACAAGGCCGAGAGGTCCCTGACCACCAGGTCGGCCCGCAGTTCCGCGGCCTGGTGGGTTGTGGTCAACGCCACGGTGGTCATACCGGCCGCGCGGCCCGCCTGGAGCCCGGCGGGGGCGTCCTCGAAGACCACGCAGTGGGCCGGGTCCACGCCGAGCTGCCGGGCCGCGAGCAGGTAGGGCTCCGGGTCGGGCTTGCCGCGGGTGATGTCGTCGGCGGCGACGAACGTCTTGGGCAGGATGCCGACGGCGTCCAGCCGGGCCTCGGCGAGCCGCCGGGTGGCGGAGGTCACGACGGCCCAGCGGTCGGCGGGCAGCGAGTCCAGGAAGTCCCGCGTCCCGGGCAGCAGCCGAACCCCTCCGCCGGGCACGTCCTCGACCTCGAGCTGCTCGACCCGCGCGACCGCCTCCGGGACCAGGCGGGCGGGCAGCAGGTCGGCGACTATCTCCGCCGCGGGCCGCCCGTGCAGCTCCACCCGCCGGAACTCCTCGGCCGTGATCCCGTACTCCCGCGCCCAGCGCGTCCAGCAGCGCTCGACGGATTCGAGCGAGGAGACCAGGGTGCCGTCGTTGTCGAACAGGAGGGCTTGTGCGTGGATCGTCATGGTCTAGACCCTACGGCGTACAGCGGGGTCGGCGGCGGCGGGCCGTTTCCGCCGTAATAGGGTCACCGCATGCTCAATGCCCTGACGCTGGTGACCGGGCTCACCGCGCTGCTGCTCGCCGCCTGGTGCGGCTGGGCCGCCTACCGGGACCAGCCGACCAAGGACTGGCACTTCATCGGCATGGCCGTGGTGTCCCTGCTGGCCGTGGTCCAGCTGGTCGTCGGGGTCGTCCGGCTGGCGCGGGGCGAGAAGCCGGAGCAGGGCACGGCGATCTTCGTGGCGTATCTGCTGGGCGCGTTCGCCTGTGTGCCGGCGGCGGGCTTCATGTCGCTGGCGGAGCGGACCCGCTGGGGATCCGTGACGGTGGCCGCCGGCGGTGTGGTCCTCGCCGTGCTGGAGGTGCGGCTCTATGACATCTGGGGAGCCTGAGATGACGGCGGTTCAGGAGAAGCCGGCTGGGCTGATCAGCGGGCCGGGGATGCTGCTGGTGTGGTTCTACGGCGTGATGGTGGTCGGGGCCGTGTCGCGCTCGGTGTACCAGATCGCGACGGACTTCGGCCGGGCACCGCTGGCCTACTCGCTGTCGGCGGTCGCCGGCCTGGTGTACGGGTTCATCACGTACTCGCTGGTCCGGGGCGGGGAGACGGCCCGCAGGGCGGCACTGGTGTGCTGTGCCGCCGAGCTCGCGGGTGTGCTGATCGTGGGTACCTGGACCCTGGCCGACCCCTCCGCCTTCCCGGACGCGACCGTCTGGTCCGACTATGGCATGGGGTACGTCTTCATCCCGGTGCTGCTGCCGCTGTCGGCGATGTACTGGCTGCGCAGGTCGCGCGAGCGCGTCACGCGGTAGCCGCGTACGTGCCCGCCCGCTTCTCCAGGACGATCAGCTCCACTCCGTCGGCGCCCGTGGACCGGCCCACCGTCTCGTAGCCGACCCGGCGGTACAGCCGGAGGTTGCCCTCGCTGCGGTGGCCGGTGTGCAGGCGGAACCGGGTGGCGCCGCGCTGCTCGGACAGTGCCGTCTCGGCCGCGCGCAGCAGCCGCGCGCCGATGCCGTGGCCCTGGAGCCGCGGGTGGACGCAGAGCTTGCCGATGGAGGCGGCGCCGTCCTCGGTCACCTTGCCGCGCACCGAGCCGACCACCTCCTCGCCGAGCCGTGCGACGAACACGCAGTCGGCGACGACCTCCTGACGGACGGAGTCCAGGCTCTGCACGAGCGGGTCGATGCGGTAGTTGCCGTACAGCGCCGCCTCGCTCTGGAAGCACAGGTACTGGAGCCTGAAGATCTGCTCCGCGTCCTGCTCGGTCGCCACCGAGATGGTCACGCTCATGCCCATGTGCGCATGCCTCCCGCTCACCTGATCACCGGTCGTCCCCCACTCCTATCCCCGCGCTTCGCGGGCCGCAACCTCCGGCGCGAGCAATCGCCGCAGACATCCCAGACATCTGGAGCGTTCCGGTCCGAGACTGCCTTGTGAGATACCCAACTCCCCGGCGATCTCCCGGTATGTCGGGTCGTTCGGCGAGAGCAGCGCCTCCAGCAACCGGGGGCAGCGTCCGGGCAGTGCGCGGACCGCTTCGCGCAGGGCGCGGTACCGGGCGGCGGTGAGGGCGAGCTGTTCCGGTCCGGGGCGGGCGTCGTCGGCCGGTTCGGCTCCGTACGGCCGCTCTCGCCGGGCGGTACGGCGGCCCCGGCGGGCCTCGGCGCGAACGGCGCCGCGCAGCCAGCCGTGCGGGTCCGGCGGCGGCCCTTCGGCCGCCAGGCGCTCCAGCAGCCGCAGCCAGACGGCCTGTTCCAGGTCGGCCGGCTCGCTCCCGGCCGCCTGCGCCTCGGCGGACGCCTCGGCGGTGAGCAGGGGGCCGAGGGCGGCCACCAGGTCGTGCGTCATACGCGGAACGACGCGCCGCCCCGGTGCCGGGTTCCGGGACGGCGCACGCTCACCCCGAAAGGGTGCGTGACGGCCGGGGCGTTGACGGGGGCCGCGGGGTCAGCGGGCCAGGAAGTCGGCCCGGGCGAGCAGGCCGGTGTCGGCGTTGTCGGTGAAGACGCCGTCGATACCGGTGGCGAAGTACGTGGCGAAGACGCCGAAGGCGTCACCGTAGGCGTCCGCCGCGCCGCCCTTGCGGTACTCGGCCGGGAGGAAGGGGTTCTCGTTGCGCATGGTGTACGGGTGCAGGATCAGGCCGACCTTGTGCGCGTCGGCGACCAGCGTGCTCGGCTCGGCGAGGGTGCCGTCCGCCTTCCTCGGGATGACCAGGTCGAGGGTGGGGCCGATGCCCTGGGCGTAACCGGCCATCTCCCGCAGGCCCTTGGGCGCGATGAGGTCGGCGACCGTGCGCGGGTCGCCCGTGTCGACGAAGTCGTAGGGGCGGCTGTTCGCCGAGGAGAGCAGCACGACGAGCGGGTTGTCGACGAGCCGGTTCAGCCGCTGGATGCTGGTCGGCTCGAAGGACTGCAGGATCACCGGCGCGTTCCGGCCGTCCTTGCCGTACTTGCGCAGCAGCTTCGCCACCCGCTCCTCCAGGCCGAGGCCCAGCTTGCGGAAGTAGGTGGGGTGCTTGGTCTCCGGGTAGATCCAGACCTGCCTGCCCCGCCTGCGGGTCTGCTCGTCCTGCCACTTCAGGACCTCTTCGAAGGTGGGGATCTCCCAGCGGCCGTCGTAGAGGGTGTTGTGCGGCCGGTTGGCCGGGATGCGCTCGACGGCGCGCAGCGTCTTCAGCTCGGCCAGGGTGAAGTCCTCGGTGAACCAGCCGGTGGTGGAGACGCCGTCCAGCACCTTGGTGGTCCTGCGGCTCGCGAACTCGGGGTGCGAGGCGACGTCCGTGGTGCCGCCGATCTCGGGCTCGTGCCGGCAGACGAGATGGCCGTCCCGGGTGGGCACCAGATCACCGGCCTCCACGATGTCCGCGCCGAGGTCGAGGGCCAGCTCGTAGGAGCCGAAGGTGTGCTCGGGGCGGTAGCCGCTGGCCCCCCGGTGGCCGATGATCGTCGGGACCGGCAGGCCCTTCAGTCCGCGCCCGCCGTGTGCGGCCGTCCCGGCGCCGGCCGCCCGGGCGGCGCCGGGCAGTCCGAGGACCGCCCCGCCCGCGCCGAGCACCGCCGCGCCGAGCACGGCCCGCCGTCCGGTGGTCCGCTGCCGCTCGTCCGCCCGGTCGCCGTCCATGCGGTCCATGCGCCCTCCTGCCGTTCGCTGCGTGTCTGTCCCCGGCGTTCCGGTTCCGGGGTGCCGGTGCGCGCCGATCGTAGGGGTGCCGGTGTGACGTACGGGAGACCCTTGTCCGAACAAGCGGGTGACGACCGATGTCCGGCGGGCGGCGGGATGTGACGGTGCGTCGGCATCGCCGGGGGCGGAGCGGGTAGCCGGACGGCACGGGCTCCGCGCGATGTCCGTCACATCGCCCACCCGGACGCCACACCTGTGTTCCGGCGCTTCACCGCAGGTAAACCAGTGTCAACAGTGCGTAAGACCTCGGTGAACCGGGGCTCCCCGATGTGCGCTTCCCCCGGAGCCGCGAGTAATGTCCTCACCTGCACAGACACATATCGTTCACCTCGACATCGGAGGACCCGTTGTCCCGCTTCGCGCTCATCAAGGCAGTGCTCGGACCGATCATGCGTCTGATGTTCCGCCCCCAGGTGGAGGGCGTGGAGCACATCCCGGGGGACGGACCGGTCATCCTGGCCGGTAATCATCTGACCTTCATCGACTCGATGATCCTGCCCCTGGTCTGCGACCGTCAGGTCGTCTTCATCGGCAAGGACGAGTACGTCACCGGCAAGAGCCTCAAGGGCCGGCTCATGGCGTGGTTCTTCACCGGCGTCGGCATGATCCCGGTGGACCGCGACGGCGGCCGCGGCGGTGTGGCGGCCCTGATGACCGGGCGCCGCGTCCTCGAGGAGGGCAGGATCTTCGGCATCTACCCCGAGGGCACCCGCTCCCCCGACGGCCGCCTCTACCGTGGCCGCACCGGCATCGCCCGGCTCACCCTGATGACGGGCGCCCCGGTGGTCCCGTTCGCGATGATCGGCACGGACAAGCTCCAGCCGGGCGGGTCGGGCATCCCGCGGCCCGGCCGGGTGACCGTCCGCTTCGGCGAGGCGATGGAGTTCTCCCGGTACGAGGGGATGGACCGGGACCGCTACGTGCTGCGGGCGGTGACCGACTCGGTGATGGCCGAGGTCATGCGACTGTCGGGTCAGGAGTATGTGGACATGTACGCGACCAAGGCGAAGGCGGCCTGAGCCTCCGGCGGTTCGGCGCGTCGTCGCCTCCGGGGTGCTGGTGCATCCCGGCTGCGGGTGGTTCGTGGCTGGTCGCGCAGTTCCCCGCGCCCCTTTGGGGCGCCTTGCTCACTCCGGGTCTTCCAGTTTCTGTTCCTTCAGCAGGAACCACGCCGCTGCCGCTGTGGCCAGCAGGACCGCTGCTCCCGCTCCCGATGCGAGGTGGAGGCCGTGGACGAAGGAGTCGCGGGCGGCGTCCAGCATGTGCTGGGCGGGGAGGGCCGGCATGTTCTTCGCCGCCTCCGCGGCGCCGCCCAGTGACTCGTGGGCCTGGGACGGGGTGCCCGCCGGGCCGGTGAAGCCGCGGTAGGCGCCGGTCACGATGGAGCCCAGCAGGGCGATGCCCAGCGCCGCGCCGAGTTCGTACGCCGTCTCCGAGACCGCGGACGCCGCGCCCGCCTCGTCCTTCGGGACGCCGGCGAGGATGACGTCGGCGGTCACGGTGAAGGAGAAGCCCGCGCCCACACCCACGACGAGCAGCGCGGCGCCGAGCAGCGGGTAGCCCGTGGACCGGCTCAGCGTCGTCAGCACGGCCAGGGCCGCACCGACCGCCGCCAGGCCGCCGGAGACCACCACCCGTACCGAGAAGCGGCGGGCCGCCCGGCCCGCGACCAGGCCGGCCGCCACCGCGCCCACGGCCGCGGGCAGTTCGGCCAGGCCCGCCTCGAACGGGCGCCTGCCCTGGACGAGTTGCAGGTACTGGGAGAGGAAGAAGACCAGGCCGGACATGCCCAGCACGGTCAGCAGGTCGGCGAGGACCGCACCGCTGAAGCCCCGGCGCCGGAACAGGCGCATGTCCAGCAGCGGGACCGGCATGGTGAGCTGGCGGCGTACGAAGCCGTGGAGCGCGGCCGCGCCGAGCAGGCCCGCGGCGGCCGCGACCGGGGTCGGGCCGTGCGCGGCGGCGTCCTTGACCGCGTACACGACGCCGATCATGCCGACGAGGGACAGCACGACACTGCTCAGGTCCCAGGGCCCGGGGGCGGGGTTGCGGGACTCGGGCAGCGTGCGGATGCCGACCAGGACCAGCACCGCCATGACCGGCAGGTTGATCAGGAACACCGAGCCCCACCAGAAGTGCTCCAGCAGGAAGCCGCCCGCGATGGGGCCGACGGCCGTGCCGGCGGAGGCGGTGGCGCCCCAGATGCCGATGGCGAGGCTGCGCTCGCGCGGGTCGTGGAAGAGGTTGCGGATCAGGGCGAGGGTGGCGGGCATCAGGGTGGCGCCCGCTACGCCGAGCAGCGCCCTCGCCAGGATCATCAGTTCGGGTGTGGTCGCGTAGGAGTTCAGTACGGATATCGCGCCGAACGCCGTGGCGCCGGCGAGCAGGATGCGCTTGCGGCCGATGCGGTCGCCGAGGCTGCCCATGGAGACCAGCAGTCCGGCGATGACGAAGGAGTAGACGTCCCCGATCCACAGCAGCTGGGTGCCGGAGGGGCGCAGGTCCTCGCTGATGTAGGGGGTGGCGAGGCCTAGGACGGTGGCGTCGACGGCCACCAGCAGCACGGCCAGGACGAGGACCGAGAGCGCGAGCCAGCGGTCCGGGCGCCTCACCGCCCCGGTCGTGCCGGCCGGCTGCAGGGTGCTGGTCATGATTCCTCTCTCCGCGGT
Source organism: Streptomyces sp. NPDC005706 (assembly GCF_040631045.1). Taxonomy (NCBI): domain Bacteria; kingdom Bacillati; phylum Actinomycetota; class Actinomycetes; order Kitasatosporales; family Streptomycetaceae; genus Streptomyces; species Streptomyces sp. NPDC005706. The sequence continues at coordinate 200,887 of NZ_JBEXYS010000004.1, forward strand.
GCGTTCGCACGTCGTGCGCCGCCGAGCAGCAGCTCGACGACCATGTGGCTGAAGTCCTTGCCGGCCACCCGGCCCTCCGCGACCGCCCAGGCGCCGGAGGCCAGCAGGCCGTACAGCGCCTCGGTGAGCCAGGCCGGGGTGAGGTCGATGCGGAACTCGCCGCTCTCCTGGCCGCGCCGGAACAGGTCCGTGAGGCGTTCGTCGAGGCGGGTCCAGCCCTGGTTCTGCTCCTCGCCCTCGAAGAGCTGGTTCTCGGTGTAGAGGAAGGCGAGCAGGGCGGCCGCGGGCTCGATGGCGCGGACCAGGCGGCGGACCGCCTCGCCCGCCGGGCCCTCGTCCAGGCGGGCCGCGTCCAGGGCGGCCTCGCACTCCGCGATGCCGAGCGCCTCCAGGGCCCGGACGAGGGCGTCGCGTCCCGCGAAGTGGCGGTGCAGGGTGGCCCGGCTGATCCCGGCGGCCCTGGCCACCTCGTCCATGGTCGCGGTGGACTTGCGGGTCAGCAGGGCGGCCGCGCTGCGCAGCACCTGGTCACGATCGAGGGCCATGAGACAAGGATAGCCCAAGTGAGACATTGTTGTCTCATCGTGGGCACGTGTGACTCATGACCGCTGGTCGGAGCCGGTTCGGGGCGGGTGTCGGTCAGTGCCAGGGGAGCTGTCCGCGCCGCTCCCAGTAGGCGCGCGGGTCCTCCACCAGCGTGGCGAGCCGGGTGAGCTGCTCGAGGTCGAGGTCCACGACTGCGGCGTGCAGGTTGGAGGCGAGCTGGTTGAGTGTCGCGGCGCCGGAGAGGACGACCCCGGCCCAGGGCTGCCGCAGGATCACGGCGAGGGCCACCGCGTCGCACCCGAGGCCGGTCTCCTCGGTCACCGACCTCAGCGTGTCCGGGGCGTGCGGCGCGGCGAGCCGGCCGTTGGCCATGCCCTCCTTGACGATCACGGTCAGCCCGGCGTCGTGCGCCTCGGCCAGCGCGGGTCCGGCCGAGGTCTCGAGGGCGTTGTACGTCGACTGGACGGTGCGGAAGAGGGGCTCGCCCTCGACCGTCACCTCGAGCGCGGCGCGGATGGCGTCGGCCTGGGCGGGGCCGCTGGTGGAGAAGCCGACGGTGAGTCCGCCGGCGGCGGCCTCGGCGAGTCGGGCGTGGAGTTCCTTGTCGGTGAGGGCCGGGCTGTCCGGGGTCACCGAGTGGATCTGATAGAGGTCCAGCCGGCCGCCGAGCAGTTCGCCGGTCTCGGCGCGCTGCCGCTCGTAGGTCGCCAGACCGTGGTCCTTCACCTCGTGCCGTTCGGCGTCGGTGGACCAGCCGGCGGTGTAGGTGTAGCCCCACTTGCTGCCGACGACCACGTCGTCGATCTCGGAGCGGGCGGCCAGCCAGCCGGCGAGGAACTCCTCGGAGCGGCCGTAGGAGCGGGCCACGTCGAAGTAGCGCACACCCTGCGCGTAGGCGGCGTCGAGGAGTTCGTGGGTGCGCTCGCGCAGTGCCTCGACGCTGCGGTTCTCCCCGAGGTCCTGCTCACGGCCCAGGTTGATGTAGCCGGGGCGGCCCACCGCGGCCAGGCCGAGGCCGATGTGGCTGGTCGGCGTGGTCGCTGTCGCGAGGCGGGCGAAAGGCATCGCAGGCTCCGTTCGGTCGGCTCCGGTACGGCTTCGACGACCAACGTAACCCGCGATGACCTCTTGGTCCGCCCGGCAACTCGGCCGGATCGCCGCTCAGGTGAGGGCGGGGTGCCCTACGACCCGGCGCGCGGCCGCCCGTACGCCTTGCGGGGCTCCACCGCCCACGCGTGCTGCGCCGCGACGTCCGTCTTGAGCTCGGCGAGCTGGACGGCGACCGCGCTGGGCGCCGTACCGCCGCGGCCGCTGCGGGAGGCGAGGGCGCCGGGGACGTCGAGGACCGAGCGGACCTCGGGGGTGAGGTGGGCGGAGATCTTCGCGAACTGCTCGTCCGTGAGCTCGTCCAGCTCCTTGCCCTCGGCCTCGGCGACCTTCACGCACTCCCCCGCGACCTCGTGGGCCACGCGGAACGGCACGCCCTGCTTGACCAGCCACTCGGCGATGTCGGTGGCGAGCGAGAAGCCGGCCGGGGCCAGTTCCTCCATGCGCTCGCGGTTGACCGTGAGGGTGGCCATCATGCCGGTGAAGGCCGGGAGCAGGACCTCGAGCTGGTCGCAGGAGTCGAAGACCGGCTCCTTGTCCTCCTGGAGGTCGCGGTTGTAGGCGAGGGGCAAGGCCTTCAGCGTCGCCATGAGACCCGTCAGGTTGCCGATCAGCCGGCCCGACTTGCCGCGCGCCAGCTCGGCGATGTCCGGGTTCTTCTTCTGCGGCATGATCGACGAGCCGGTGGAGAACGCGTCGTGCAGGGTCACGAAGGAGAACTCCTTCGTGTTCCAGATGATGATCTCCTCGGCGATCCGGGACAGGTTGACCCCGATCATCGCGGTGACGAAGGCGAACTCCGCCACGAAGTCGCGGGAGGCCGTGCCGTCGATCGAGTTGCCGGCGCTGCCGCGCTCGAAGCCGAGGTCCTTCGCCACCGCCTCCGGGTCCAGGCCCAGCGAGGAGCCCGCCAGGGCGCCGGAGCCGTACGGCGAGACGGCCGTGCGCTCGTCCCACTGGCGCAGCCGCTCGGCGTCCCGGGACAGGGACTGCACATGCGCGAGCACGTGATGGGCGAAGAGCACCGGCTGGGCGTGCTGAAGGTGGGTGCGGCCGGGCATCGCCACGTCCGGGTGGGCCTCGGCGAGGCCGACCAGCGCGTCCTGGAGTTCGGCGATCAGGCCGCCGATGATCCGGGCGTGGTCCCGCAGGTACATCCGGAACAGCGTCGCGACCTGGTCGTTCCTGGAGCGGCCGGCGCGCAGTTTGCCGCCGAGGTCGGGGCCGAGGCGCTCCAGCAGGCCGCGCTCGAGGGCGGTGTGGACGTCCTCGTCGGCGATGGTGCCGACGAAGGAGCCGTCCGCCACGTCCGCCTCCAGCCGGTCGAGACCGGCGATCATGCGCGTCAGCTCGTCCTCGGTGAGGAGCCCCGCCTGGTGCAGCACCCGCGCGTGGGCGCGGGAGCCGGCGATGTCGTAGGGCGCGAGCCGCCAGTCGAAGTGGACGGACGCGGACAGCTTCGCCAGGGCCTCGGCGGGACCGTCGGCGAAACGGCCGCCCCAGAGCCGTACGTCACCGCTGTTGCTGCTCACTTGCGTTGCTCCTCGGAAGTCGTCTCTGTGCGACCGCCTCCCCACCCTTGCAGGCGAGGAGGCGGCTGTCAGGCGATGCGTGCGAGGTGACCCCTACGGGGTCCCCCGCCCTGGATCAGGCCAGGTCGCGCTTGGCGGCGATCTTGGACGACAGGCTGTAGATGTCGATGAAGCCCTTGGCCGCGGCCTGGTCGAAGGTGTCGCCGGTGTCGTAGGTGGCGAGGTTGAAGTCGTACAGCGACGACTCCGAGCGCCGGCCGGTGACGACGGCGCGGCCGCCGTGCAGGGTCAGCCGGATGTCACCGGAGACGTGCTGGTTGGCCTCGTTGATGAAGCCGTCCAGGGCGCGCTTGAGCGGGGAGAACCACTGGCCGTCGTAGACCAGCTCGCCCCAGCGCTGCTCGACCTGCCGCTTGTAGCGGGCCAGCTCGCGCTCGACGGTGACGTTCTCCAGCTCCTGATGGGCGGTGATCAGGGCGATCGCGCCGGGGGCCTCGTACACCTCGCGGGACTTGATGCCGACCAGGCGGTCCTCGACCATGTCGATCCGGCCGATGCCCTGGGCGCCGGCCCGCTCGTTGAGCTGCTGGATGGCCTGGAGCACGCTGACGGGCTTGCCGTCGATGGCGACCGGGACGCCCTCCTTGAAGGTGATGACCACCTCGTCGGCCTCACGCTGGACGGCCGGGTTGGAGGTGTACTCGTAGATGTCCTCGATCGGGGCGTTCCAGATGTCCTCCAGGAAGCCCGTCTCGACGGCGCGCCCGAAGACGTTCTGGTCGATGGAGTACGGGGACTTCTTGGTGGTGGCGATCGGGAGCTGCTTGGCCTCGCAGAAGGCGATCGCCTTGTCCCGGGTCATCGCGTAGTCGCGGACCGGGGCGATGCACTTCAGGTCGGGGGCGAGGGCGACGATGCCGGCCTCGAAGCGGACCTGGTCGTTGCCCTTGCCGGTGCAGCCGTGGGCGACCGTGGTGGCGCCGTGCTTCTTGGCGGCGGCGACCAGGTGCTTGACGATCGTCGGCCGGGACAGGGCGGAGACCAGCGGGTAGCGGTCCATGTAGAGGGCGTTGGCCTTGATCGCCGGGAGGCAGTACTCGTCGGCGAACTCGTCCTTGGCATCGGCGACCTCGGCCTCGACGGCACCGCACGCGAGGGCGCGCTTGCGGATGACGTCCAGGTCCTCGCCGCCCTGGCCGACGTCGACCGCAACGGCGATGACCTCGGCGCCCGTCTCCTCGGCGATCCAGCCGATGGCGACGGAGGTGTCCAGACCGCCTGAGTAGGCGAGTACGACGCGCTCGGTCACGGGGTTTCTCCTCACAGTGCATTCGCTGATATGCATGAGTATGCAGAACTCCGCATGATTCGTCAATCGCCGCTCCGGCGAGCCGGGACGCCCGACGGGAGCGACGGTGCGGCGAACGCCCGCACGCTCGCCGCCCCCGGCACCATCACCTGCCCCGACGTCGCTCCGAAGCTGCCCGCCGTACCGGCGTCCGCCATCGCCATCGACCGCATCGCCATCGCCATCGGCCGCACCTCCACCGAACCCACCGGCCGGGGTGGCCGCGGCCGGGCGAAAGCCCGTACCACGTAAGGAAATTAGTTAGACAAGCGAAGGAATCGCGTCGATAATCGACGGACATGGGAAAGACCTACGAACGCATAGACGGCAGGCTCCGGACGTTCATCGAGGAGCAGCCCCTCTTCTTCACGGCCACCGCTCCCCTCTCCGGCGACGGCACGATCAACCTCTCCCCCAAGGGGCTGCGCGGCTCCTTCGCGGTGCTGGACGAACTCACCGTCGCCTACCTCGACTTCGCCGGTTCCAACGCCGAGACGATCGCGCACCTGCGGGAGAACGGCCGCATCACCCTCATGTGGTGCGCCTTCCAGGGACCGCCGAACATCGTCCGGGTGCACGGCCGGGGCGAGCCGGTCTTCCGCGACGACCCGCGCTTCGCCGGTCTGCTCGCCCGCTTCCCGGACATCGACCCGAGCACGCACGGACTGCGCGCCATCGTCGTCGTGGACGCGGAGCTGATCCGGGACACCTGCGGCTACGCCGTTCCCCACATGGCGTACGAGGAGGACCGCGATCTGCACGGGAAGCGGTTCGCGCGGGAGGACGACGCCTCGCTGAGCGCGTACTTCACCAAGAAGGAGCACGTGGCGACGAGCCTGGACGGACTACCCGGGCTGCCGTTGCCGCTCCCCCCGTCTAGCGTCTGAGCCATGCGCCAAGGTGTCGTCCTCGCCCTCGTGTCCGCGTCCGTCTGCGTGCTCGGTCTCTCCCCCGGCCACGGCCCGGAGCCGCTGCCCGCGCGGATGGCGGACACCGGCGGCGGCACCCAACTGATCACCGCGTCGGCACCGGGCACCGGCTCGACGTCGGGGACGGTGACGTGGTGGGACCTGCGGGACGGGCAGTGGACGCAGGCCGGTTCCGCTCCCGCCCGGTTCGGGGCGAACGGGCTGGTGGAGGGCGGCACGCGTGAGCAGGGCACGAACACCACGCCGACCGGGCTGTACGGCATCCCGTTCGGCTTCGGCATCAAGGCCGCCCCGGCCGGTACCCGCGTCGAGTACCGGCCGGTGACGGCCGCTTCCTGGTGGTGCCAGGACAACGACTCCACGTCGTACAACCGCTGGGCCGAGCCGCTGCCCGCCGACTGCCGGGCCTCGCAGTCCGAGAAACTGAGCTCCTACGATCCCCAGTACGGGTACGCGCTCGTCATCGGCTTCAACTACGACCGGCCGGTGCGCGGGCGCGGCGCCGGGATCTTCCTGCACGTGAACGGCAAGGGCGCGACGGCGGGTTGCGTGTCCGTGCCCGAGGACGCCATGCGGAAGATCCTGAGCTGGGCGGATCCGGCGCGCGAGCCGCACGTCGCGATCGGGACGGAGGACGGCTCCACCGCCGTCACGCGGTACTGAGCCGCACCGTGAAGGTCGTCGATCCCGGCTCGCTCTCCAGCTCGACGCTGCCGTCGTGCGCCTCCACCACGGCCGCCACGATCGACAGCCCGAGCCCCGCGCCGCCGCCGGAGGCGTCCGCGCGGCGGCGGTGTTCGGCGCGGGTGAACCGTTCGAAGACGCCCGGCTGTACGTCCTCGGGTACGCCGGGGCCGTCGTCGTGGACCGAGAGGCGGGCCGTGCCGTCCCCGGCCGTCAGGGTCACCGTCACCTCGGTGCCGTCGGGGGTGTGCAGCCGGGCGTTGGCCAGCAGGTTGGCCAGCACCTGGTGAAGCCGGTGGGCGTCGCCCGTCACCGTCACCGGTTCCTCGGGCAGGTCCAGTGTCCAGCGGTGGCCGGGCCCCGCGGCCCGGGCGTCCGTCACCGAGTCCAGCACCAGCCGGGTCAGGTCGACCGGGCGGCGCTCCAGGGGGCGGCCTGCGTCGAGGCGGGCCAGCAGGAGCAGGTCGTCGACCATCTCGCCCATGCGGGAGGACTCGGCGGCGATGCGCTCCAGGGCCCGGTGCACCTCCGCCGGCACCGGGCCGGGGTGCAGCAGGGCCAGTTCGGCGTGGCCGCGGACCGAGGCGACCGGGGTGCGCAGCTCGTGGCTGGCGTCGGCGGCGAAGCGGCGCAGCCGCTCCTCGCTGGCGTGCCGTTTGGTCAGGGCGCCCTCGACATGGCCCAGCATGCGGTCGAAGGCGGCCGCCACCTGGCCCACCTCGCTGCGCGGGTCGGAGACCGGGGCGCGGGGCGGCAGGGCGACCTCGCCGCTGGCGAGCGGGAGTTCGCTGACCCGGGTGGCGGTGGCGGCGACCCGGCTGAGCGGGCGCAGCGACCAGCGGACCCAGAGCGCCCCGGCCACGCCGGTGATCACGAGGGCGAGGCCGAAGACGACACCCGCCACCCGTTCCAGGCGGTGGACGGTCGCCTCGACGGGCTCCAGCGGGAGGCCGACGATCAGGACGTCCCCGTCCCGGCCCGGGGAGGCGGTCACCCGGTAGTCGTGCAGGGCGGACAGCTCGATGGTGTGGGGGCGGCCGTCGGCCGGTACCCGGGCCAGCCGCCGCTGGTCCTCGGCCGTCAGATCGACGTTCAGGTCGGCGGACGGGTCGCCGGAGCGGATGAGGCCCTTGTGGGTGACCTGGCCGTTCAGCAGGCGCGCGCCGAAGGTGCCGGTGGCCTGGCGACGGGTGTCGAGGGGCTCGTCGCCGTCGTGGTCCGTGCGCGGCGCGTTGTGCTCCATGCTCTCCGGGAACCGGGTGCCGACCTGGACGAGCTGTTCGTCCAGGCGCTGGGTCAGGAAGCCGTTGAGCTCGACGACCGCGGCGAGTCCCACGGCGGCGCAGCTCACCGCGAGCAGGACCACGAGGCCGACGGTGAGCCGGGCGCGCAGCGTGTGGGGGCGGGGCAGCCGGCGTACGGCCCTCACCGGGTCACCGGCTTCAGTACGTAGCCGGCCCCGCGCACCGTGTGGATCATGGGTTCGCGGCCCGCGTCCACCTTTTTGCGCAGGTAGGAGATGTACAGCTCGACCACATGGGCCCGGCCGCCGAAGTCGTAGGACCACACCCGGTCGAGGATCTGGGCCTTGCTGAGCACCCGGCGCGGGTTGCGCATGAGGAAGCGCAGCAGCTCGAACTCGGTCGGGGAGAGTTCGACCAGCTCACCGGTCCGGGTCACCTCGCGGGCCTCCTCGTCCATGACCAGGTCGCCCACGACCAGCCGGGGCCCGTCCTCCAGCTGGCGGGCCATGCCGGCCCGGCGCAGCAGGCCGCGCAGCCGGGCGACGACCTCTTCGAGGCTGAAGGGCTTGGTGACGTAGTCGTCGCCGCCCGCGGTGATGCCCGCGATACGGTCCTCGACCGCGTCGCGGGCGGTGAGGAACAGCACGCAGACCTCGGGCTTGACCTCGTGCAGACGGCGCAGCACGGCGAAGCCGTCGGTGTCGGGCAGCATCACGTCGAGGACGACGGCGTCGGGCAGCAGTTCCCGTGCGGCGCTGACCGCGGCGGCGCCGTCGCCGGCCGCGCGCACCTCCCAGCCCTCGTAGCGCAGGGCGCCGGTCAGCACCTCCGCGAGGTCGGGATCGTCGTCGACGACGAGGACGCGCAGCGGGGTGCCGTCGGGCCGGGTGAGGGCGGGGCGGCCGGAGCGAGTGGTGTTCATGGCGTCTACCAGCATCACCCCTCGGGGGGCCGGCTGTCCGCCCTGTCCCCTCTGAGTTTCCTCTGAGCGTGCGGGCAGCTCCCTGAGATTCCTCTGAGAAAGCCCTCCCGGACCCCTGCGAAGCGGGTTTTTCAGAGGTGCCTCAGAACTTCGGCCCGCACAGTGGCATGGCTGACGGACGAAGGGAACGGCACTGATGACCACCGTGGATACGAGGCGGGCGGCCCCGCCCCTGCCGGGGACCGCGCGGCGTTCCCCGGCGGGCTGGGTGCTCGCCGCGCTGTGGGCAGGGGTGGCGGCCGTGATCGCGCTCTGGTGGGCGGACACCGGGTCCGTGGTCGGCACGGCCGGCTGGCTGACCGGGGCAGGGCGGATCGCCGGGCTGCTGTGCGGGTACGCCTGCGCGGTGCTGGTCGGGCTGATGGCCCGGGTGCCGCTGCTGGAGGTGCGGATCGGCTCGGACCGGGTGGCGCGCTGGCACGCGATGGCCGGCCGCTACACGATCTGCCTGCTGCTCGCACACGTGGTGTTCATCCTCGCCGGGTACGCGGCACAGGACCGGGCCTCACTGTGGCACGAGACGGTGACGGTGCTCCTGGACTACCCGGACATGCTGAAGGCGACCGCCGGCACGGTGATCCTCCTCGCGGTCGGCGTCACCTCGGCACGGGCCGCGCGGCGCCGCACCAGTTACGAGTTCTGGTACTACGTCCACCTGCTGACGTACGCGGCCGTGTTCCTGGCCTTCTTCCACCAGCTCGCGCTGGGCGACCAGTTCAACGGCCGGCCGATGGCGACCGCCCTCTGGTACGCGCTGTACCTCTGGGTGGCGGCCCTGGTGGTGTGGTTCCGGATCCTCGCCCCGGTGCGGCTCAACCGGCGGCACCGGCTGCGGGTGGACTCGGTGTACCAGGAGGCGCCGGGCGTGTACTCGGTCGTCGTGCGCGGCCGGCGCCTGGACGAACTCGGTGCGCGGCCGGGGCAGTTCTTCCGCTGGCGGTTCCTGGGCCAGGGCATGGGCTGGACGTCCACGCCGTACTCGCTGTCGGCGCCGCCGCGCCCGGACCTGCTGCGGATCACGGTCAAGGCGCTCGGCGACCACAGCGCGGCCGTGCCGCTGCTGCGGCCGGGCACCCGGGTGTGGGCGGAGGGCCCGTACGGCTCCCTGACCGCCGACCGGGCCACCTCGCACCGCTCCCTGCTGATCGCCGCCGGCGTCGGCATCACCCCGCTGCGGGCGCTGTTCGAGACGCTGCCCGGCGAGGTCACCCTGCTGTACCGGGCCCGCGGTGCCGAGGACCTGGCGCTCGGCGGCGAACTGGAGGCGATCGCCCGCCGGCGCGGCGCCCGGGTGCTGTACGCGCTCAACGGGCCGCACGGACAGCGCCCGGACCTCACGGCCGAGTCGCTGCGGGCGGCCCTCCCGGACCTGGCCGGGCGCGACGTCTACATATGCGGCCCGCACGGTTTCGCGCAGGACGTGTACCGGGCGCTGCGGGCGGCCCGGGTGCCGGACCGCCGTATCCACCACGAGTCGTTCGAGCTGTGAGGTCTCCTTCCGTGCACGCGCTGAACAAGAACCGCCCCTTCCGCCGCGTCGTGCTGGCGAGCGCGGCCACCGTCTCCGGGATGGTGCTGCTGCTGTCGCTGAAGCCGCACGCGGCCCCGGCGCTCGCCGCCGGCACCCCCGCGCCCGCCCCGACGAGCAGCAGCGCCGGCGCCTCCCCGGGGACCACGAAGGCGCCCGCCACCGGGACGAGAACGGTCACCGGTGACTCCGTCCAGACCCGCTGGGGCCCCGTCCAGGTGCGCGTGACGATCAAGAGCGGCAAGCTCACCGAGGTCACCGCGGTCGTCTACCCGACGGAGAATCCGCGCGACCAGGAGATCAACAGCTACGCCATCCCGCAGTTGCGGCGCGAGGCGCTGGACGCGCAGAGCGCGCGGATCGACTCGGTCTCGGGAGCCACGTACACCAGCGACGGTTACCGCCAGTCGCTCCAGTCCGCGCTGGACTCGGCGGGTCTCTGAACACTCGGCGCGCGGGGCGCGTATCTCTGGGCCAAGGGTCAAGTCCCCACGGAGGAACCGTGACCACCACGCTCGCAGGCGGACGTGCCGCCCGCCGCCAGACGATGCGCCGCATCCGCCCGCGCCGCTCCCCGGCCGTTCCGCTGCTGATCGCGGTCTGGGCGGGCGCGGCCGCCGTGCTGTGGCTCTGGTGGCACAACACCCCGGCCATCGCGGACAACGACGGCAGGATCCTGAACGCGGGCCGCATCACCGGTCTGCTGGCCGGCTATCTGATGGCGCTGGTCGTGCTCCAGATGGCGCGGGTACCGGCGCTGGAACGCCGGGTCGGCTCCGACCGGGTGGCCCGCTGGCACGCGATGAGCGGCCGTTACACGCTCTGCCTCATCGTGGCGCACGTGTTCCTCACCATGTGGGGCTACGCGCTGCAGGCGGGCAAGTCGCTCGGTGACGTGGTGCAGCAGACCGTCGACTCCGTCAACCAGCTCCCCGACATGGGCAAGGCCGCCATCGGCACGGGTCTGTTCGTGCTGATCGGGGTCAGCTCGGTGGGCGGGATCCGCCGCCGGCTGCCGTACGACGCCTGGTACCACGTGCATCTGCTGACGTACGCGGCGGTGTTCCTGACGTTCTGGCACCAGATCAGCACCGGCAACGACTTCGCCGTCGAGCCGGTCGCCAAGACCTTCTGGTACGGGCTGTACGGCGCCGTCACGGCGCTGGCGCTCTGGTACCGCGTCATCACCCCGGTCCGGCTGAACGTCCGTCACCGGATGCGTGTGGAGGCCGTGATCGAGGAGACGCCGGGCATCGTGTCGGTGCTGATCGGCGGGCGGAAGCTGCACCGGATGGGCGCGGAGGCGGGGCAGTTCTTCCGCTGGCGGTTCCTGGCCCCGGGGATGCGGTTCAGCTCGCACCCGTACTCGCTGTCGGCGGCGCCCCGGCCCGACATGCTGCGGATCACTGTGAAGGCGATCGGCGACCACAGCTCCCGGCTGCGCGAGCTGGCGCCCGGCACCCGGGTGTGGGCGGAGGGCCCGTACGGGGCGCTCACCGCGCAGCGGCGCAGCCGGGGCAAGGTGCTGCTGGTGGCGGGCGGGGTCGGCATCACGCCGATGCGGGCGCTGTTCGAGACGCTGCCCGGGGCGGCCGGTGACATCACCCTGCTCTACCGGGCCAACACCACCCAGGACCTGGCACTGTGGGACGAGCTGGCCGCGATCGCCGAGGAGCGGGGCGCCCGCCTGATGTACGCGGTCAACAGTCCGGACGGTGAGCGGCCGGACATCTCCGCGGAGAACCTCCAGCGGAAGATCCCGGACGTCGAACGCCACGATGTCTTCATGTGCGGGCCGCCCGGGTTCGCGCAGTCCGTGTACGAGGCACTGCGCGGCGCGGGAGTCCCCGCGCGCCGTATCCACCACGAGTCGTTCGAGATGTGAGCGGGAGCTGCGAAGCGATGAGGAAGAGCCACCCCATTCGGCGCGTCGTGCTGGCCACCGCGGCCACCGTGTCCGGAGTCGTGCTGCTGCTGTCGCTGAAGCCCGCGTCGGACCCGGCCGCGGCGCCGGGCGCCGGCGCCGCCGCGCAGGCGGGCGGGGCCGCGCAGCAGGCGCCGCAGGGCGGGCAGCAGGGCGGTGGCGCGGCGGCGGGCACCGTCACCGGTGACGCGGCGCAGACCCAGTACGGGGCCGTGCAGGTGCGGCTGACCGTCGCGGACGGGAAGATCACCAAGGCGGAGGCGGTGCAGGCGCCCAAGGGCGGGGTCAGCGACCAGAAGACCGCGCTCGCCGTGCCGAAGCTCAACCAGGAGGCCGTGGCCGCCGGCAACGCCGACATCGACGCGGTGTCCGGGGCGACCTATACCAGCGCGGGGTACAAGAAGTCGCTGCAGTCGGCGCTGGACAAGGTGAAGGCCTCGTCCTCCGGGGCCGGTGCGGGCGCTGGTAGCGGTTCGGGTGCCGGCTCCTCGGGTGCTTCGGGGTCCGCGCAGGCGCGGACCGTCACCGGCCGGGTCGCGCAGACGCAGTACGGCCCGGTGCAGGTCAGGATCACCGTCGCCGGCGGGAAGATCACCGAGGCGGAGGCGGTGCAGGCGCCCAAGGGCGGGGTCAGCGACCAGAAGACCGCGCTCGCCGTGCCGAAGCTCAACCAGGAGGCCGTGGCCGCCGGCAACGCCGGCATCGACGCGGTGTCCGGGGCGACCTACACCAGCACCGGCTACAAGCAGTCGCTGCAGTCGGCGCTCGACCAGGCCGGTGGCTGACCCGATGACCGAGCCGGCCGACGCCCCCGCCGCGACGCGGCACGCGGAGGAGGTCATGGGCACCGTCTTCTCCTTCGACGTCCGCGGCGGGCGGACCGACGCGGTGCGCGAGGCGCTGGCCGGGGCGGTCGCGGTACTGCACCGGGCCGACGCGCTGTTCTCCACCTACCGCGAGGACAGCGAGCTGTCCCGGCTGGCCCGGGGCGAGCTGACCGTGGCGCGGTGCGCGCCCGAGGTGGCCGAGGTGCTGGCGCTGGCGGCCGAGGCGGAGCGGGTCAGCGAGGGCTGGTTCAGCCCCCGGTACCGGGGCGACCTGGACCCGACCGGAATCGTGAAGGGCTGGGCGGCCGAACGGGCCGCCCGGCTGCTGGCGGCGGTGGACGGGGTGTGCGGGGTCAGCGTGAACGGCGGCGGCGACGTCCAGATGCTGGGCGCGCCGGAGCCGCATCGGCCGTGGCGGGTGGGAGTGGCCGACCCGCTCCGGCCGGGCGGCCTGGCCGCGGTGATCTCGGCGGCGGGCGTGGACGAGCTGTCCGTGGCCACGTCCGGCACGGCGGAGCGGGGCGCGCACATCATGGATCCGCGCACCGGCCGCCCGGCGGTCACCGACCTGGTCTCGGTGACGGTGGTGGGACCCAGGCTGACCTGGGTGGACTGCTGGGCCACGGCCGCGTTCGCGATGGGCTCGCGGGCGGGGCTGGCGTGGCTGGAGTCGCTGCCCGGCGTGGAGGCCCTGCTGATCACGGCCGGGGACGAGGTGCGCTGCACCGGGGGTCTGGCGGACCGGCTGGGCTGAAAGTTCAATTTTTGTCTTTTTACCTCCGAATGCCATCCGGCTCCGGCCCTGGGCCGTATCCCCTGTGAAGCAAGTTTCAGGAGGAACGCATGGCCATCTTCAGCAATCTCATGCCGGCCAACGGCCATGACAACGGCGACGACTCGTCGTTCGACGGCGGCTCGCGGAACGGCTTCGGCCACGACCACGGCGACGGTCACGACTTCGGCGACCGTCACGGACATGGTCACGGCCACGGTGAAGGCCACGGGCACGGCCATGGCCACGGCGGCCACGGCGGCCACGGCGGCCACTGATCGCATCCCGAGGCGGGGCGGACCGGTGACCGGAGGACCCGGTCCGCCCCGCCGCCGATTTCCGAGGAACGCATGCCATGGCGCACCTCCTGCGGCGTCTGCTGTCGGTGGGCGAGACCTCCGACGCCGTGGTCGCCGCCGCGCCCCCGGTGCCCCTGCGCGAGGTGTTCCGGCGGTTCTGGCCGTACACCCGGGGCGGCCGGCGCTGGCTCGTTCCCCTGGCCCTCTTCAGCCTGGCCGGGCCGGCCGTGGACGCGGCCGAGATCTGGCTCTTCAAGATCGTCGTGGACGATGTGCTCGTCCCCCGCGACCTGCGCCCCTTCCTCTGGATCGCGCCGGTCTATCTGGGGCTCATCCTCTGCTCCGGGATCCTGGGCTTCGGCGACAGCGTGACGTCCACCTGGGTCAGCGAACGCTTCCTGCTCTCCCTGCGCTCCGACGTCTTCCGGCACGTGCAGGGGCTGTCGCTCGGCTTCTTCGAGCGCCGGCGGCTGGGCGACGTGCTGTCCCGGGTCACCGGTGACGTCGACGCCGTCGAGACGTTCCTGCTCTCCGGGGTCGCGGACGTCCTCTACTACGTGATCCGCCTGGGCGTCTTCCTCGGACTGCTCTTCTACCTGCGCTGGGACCTGACCCTGCTCGCCCTCGCCATCGTGCCGCTGTTCTGGGCTGCCGCCCGGCACTTCTCGCGGCTGATCAAGGCGGCGTCGCGGGAGCGCAGGCGGCGCAGCGGCTCGATCAGCGCGATCGCCGAGGAGTCACTGGGCAATGTCGCCCTGGTGCAGGCGTACAACCGGCAGGGGTGGGAGGAGCGCCGGTTCGAGAAGGAGAACCTCGGCAGGTTCCGGGCGGCGATGACGTCGGCCCGGATCCGTGCCGTCTACGGACCCGTCGTGGAGATCATCGAAGTGGCCGGCGGTATCGCGGTGATGGGCCTCGGCACCTGGAAACTGGCCCAGGGACAGCTCACGCTGGGCGGCCTGCTGGTCTTCCTGGCCCTGATCGGCAAGCTCTACGGCCCGGTCCGCGGCCTGTCCCACCTGGGCACCACCTTCTACGCGGCCTCCGCCTCGGCCGAGCGGATCATCGAACTGCTGGACCAGCGGCCGCAGGTCGTCGAGGCCGCGCACCCCCGGCGCACCGGCCGGGCGCGCGGCGAGGTGGAGTTCGACGGCGTCTGCTTCCGCTACCCCGGGACCGGGTCCTGGGCCCTGTCGGACGTGTCCTTCGAGGCGGCGCCCGGTGAGACGCTGGCGCTGGTCGGGGCCAGCGGGGCCGGCAAGTCGACGATCGCCAAGCTGCAACTGCGCTTCTACGACCCCGACCGGGGAGCGGTCCGCCTCGACGGCAGGGACCTGCGGGAGCTCAGCCTGACCGACGTGCGGGACAGCGTCGCCGTGGTGCTGCAGGAGACGCTCGTCTTCCACGGCACCGTGCGGGAGAACATCGCCTACGGCCGCCCGGAGGCGACGGACGCGGAGATCGTCGCGGCGGCGCGCGCGGCGGACGCGCACGAGTTCGTCGAACTGCTCCCGGAGGGGTACGACACGCTGGTCGGCCAGCGGGGCCGGACACTGTCCGGCGGACAGTGCCAGCGGCTGGCCATCGCCCGGGCGATGATCCGGGACGCGCCCGTGCTGGTGCTGGACGAGCCGACCACCGGCCTCGACGTCCGCTCGGGACGGCGGATCATGGACCCGCTGCGCCGGCTCATGGCCGGGCGGACGACCGTGGTGATCTCGCACAACCTGCTGACCGTCCAGGACGCCACCCGCATCGTGGTCCTGGACCACGGCCGGGTCGTCGAGCAGGGCGCCCACGACGAACTGCTCGGCCGCGACGGCGCCTACGCGCGGCTGCACCGGCTGAACGCCCTGAACGGCGTGCCGTCCCCGGGACGGGTGCACTCATGAGCGCCCCCGGCGCCCGGGCCGCCCGGGAAGCGGCCCCGGCCGTGACACCGGCCCCGGCCCTGGCACCGGGCACGCGGCCGGTCCCCGGCTACGAGATCCTGGGCCATCTGACCCGCACCCGCTGGCTGGACGTCCACGACGCCTGGAGCGAGGAGCGGGACTGCCGGTGCGTGATCAAGGTGCTGCGTCCGGACCGGCGGGGCGAGGCCGGGCTGGGCGAGCGGCTGCTGCGGGAGGGACGGTGGCTGCGGGAGTTCAGCCATCCGCATCTGGTCCGCGGCTACGAGACCTTCGAGTCGCCCGAGCCGCTCGTGGTCCTGGAGACGCTGACCGGGGAGACGCTGTCCCACCTGGTGCGCCGGCTGCGGCACCGGGCGTCCGCCGCCGACGTGGCGCTCCTCGGGGTCCAGCTGTGCTCCGCCGTCCACTACCTCCACCGCCGTGGCCTGCTGCACCTGGACCTCAAGCCGTCCAACGTGGTGGTGGACCGCGGGTACGCGAAGGTGCTGGACCTGAGTGTCGCGCGGCCTCCCGGCCCGGCCCCCGCGGGCGTGGGCACGCTCCGCTACCTGGCCCCGGAGCAGGCCCGCGGGGGCCCGCTCACGACCGCCGCCGACGTGTGGGGCATCGGCGTCACCCTGTTCGAAGTGGCCTGCGGCGAGCCGCCGTTCGGCCGCGACGACGGGACCGGGGCCCCGGACGGACGGTGCTGCCCCCAACTGGAGCGGACGGCCCCGCCCGTCGCCTCCCGCCGGCGCCTGCCGCCCGCCCTCGCCGCCGCCGTCGACGCCTGCCTGCGTCCCGGTCCGCCGGCCCGGCCCGCGCTCACCGACCTGTCCGCGGCCCTCGGTTCCGCCCGGCCCGGCGCCCGCGGCTGAGGCCGGCGCTCAGGGCGGTACGGGCGCCCGGGTTCACGCCTCGCCGGTGCGGACCTGGCCGGTCTGCAGCGGGGCCGTGGCGAGGACGGTGCCGTCCGGGGCGGTCAGGCGGGCGCCCGACACCGCTCCCGGATCGACGGAAGCCGCCACGCCCCAGGCGCCGCGCCCCTCGTGCACCGGGAAATCGCCGAGCCGGACCGTCGTGCCGTCGGAGCGCTCCAGGAGACAGGTGACCTTGCCGTCGTACACGGCGCCGGGGGCCGTCAGGTCGACGGACATGAACACCCAGCCGGGGCTCCCGGGGTGGGCGTAGACCTCGCCGGCGGGCCGGGCACCGGACCCGGCCGAGGTCAGATCGCCGACCAGCATGGTCTCGGTCCCGGCGGGCGCCGCGGGCGCGGCCGTGACCTCCTCGATGGCGGTGCCGATCCCCCAGCCGGCGAACCCGAAGGCGACGGCGAACGCGACCGCCACCGACGCGAGCCGCAGCCGGACCCGCCCGGCACGGCCGCGCGGCCCCTCACGGAGGGACGCCCGCACGGGCGGGCGCCGCTCGTACGCCGTGACGTCCTGGGTCAGGGCGCGCGCCACCCGGGTCTCGAAGCCCAGCGGCGGTTCACGGTCCGGCAGCAGGCCGATCAGCCGGTCGCCGACCAGGGTCAGGTGCTCGACGTACTCGCGGCACTCCGCGCAGCCGTCCAGATGCGCGACGGCCGCGGCGCGCTCGCGGCCGTCGAGCACGCCCAGCGCCAGCTCGGCACCGAGCTCCCGCAGTCGCCCGCAGGTCACCTCACTGGACATGGTCGCCTCGCTTCGGAGCCGCGAGGGTGGTCCGCAGTTTGCCCATGGCCGCCCTGATCCGCGTCTTGGCGGTGCCCAGCGGGATCTTCTCCCGGTCGGCGATCTGCTGGGCCGTCATTCCGTAGACACCCGCCATCACCAGGGCACGCGCCTGTTCCCGCGGCAGCCGCGCCAGGGCGGCCCGGAGCTGGGACGAGGCCTCGTCGGCCAGCGCCCACCGCTCGGGGGTCTCGGTGACGACGCCCAGGAGCGCCTCGAGGTCCTCGGGCGCCACCGCCTGCGTCCGCCGGGCGCGGACGGCGTCGATGGCGAGGTTGTGCGCGATGGTCGTCAGCCAGGTCGTGACCGACCCGCGGCGCGAGTCGTAGATCTGGGCGTGCCGCCACGCGCGCTCGAACGTCTGCTGGGCGATGTCCTCGGCGAGCTGCGGATCACCGGTGACGGCCATCGCGACACCGAAGACCCTGTGCTGGAACCTCCGTACGAAGGCGACGGCGAGTTCCTGGTCACCGGTGGACAGCCCGGACAGCAGAGCCTCGTCCGGAAGGCGGTCCACCGGTGTCCCGTAACCCGACACACCTCTGTATACGGTCGGCCGACGCCTGGGGATTGCGCCCCGGCTCCGGAAGATCACACGGCCATTGTCCGCCGGTCGGCCGGGACCCGCACGCGGGTCACACCCCGTTCTGCGCCAGCCGCAGCAGATGGTCCGCGAGCGCCTGGCCGCCGTCCGGATTCCGGCTGATCAGCAGCAGTGTGTCGTCGCCCGCGATGGTGCCGAGGATGTCGTGCAGCTCGGCCTGGTCGATCGCCGAGGCGAGGAACTGGGCCGCGCCCGGCGGGGTGCGCAGCACCACGAGGTTGGCTGAGGCCTCGGCGGAGATCAGCAGCTCCTGGGAGAGCCGCCGCATCCGCTCCTCCTTCGCCGACTCCCCCAGCGGGGCGCGCGGAGTACGGAAACCGCCCTCGCTGGGCACCGCGTAGATCAGGTCGCCGTCGTTGTTGCGGATCTTCACCGCGTTCAGCTCGTCGAGGTCCCGGGAGAGCGTCGCCTGGGTGACGCTCAGCCCGTCGTCGGCGAGCAGCTTGGCGAGCTGGCTCTGGGACCGCACCGGCTGCCGGTTGAGGATGTCCACGATCCGGCGGTGGCGGGCGGTGCGGGTCTGCGGGACGGCGGGTCCGGCACCCGCCGCCTGCTCGTGGTCCTGCGCCTGGCTCATCGTCGTCTCATTCCCCGGATCGTCCGTCCCCGTCGGCTGCGTCGAGGATGCCGGGCAGTGCCCGCAGCAAGGCGCCCGTCTCGTCGTCGCGCAGGTTCAGCGGTGGCATGAGCCGTACGACGTCGGGAGCGGGCGCGTTCACCAGGAACCCGGCCTCCTGGGCCGCCTGCTGCACCTGTGGCGCGTGCGGCCCGGTGAGCACGATACCCAGGAGCAGGCCCGAGCCCCGGACACAATCGATCAGCGGGTGGCCCAGGGCCTCGATTCCGTCCCGCAGTTTCTCGCTCTGCCGCTTGACGTTCTCCAGCAGTCCCTCGTCCGCGATGGTGTCCAGGACGGCGAGTCCGGCGGCGCAGGCGACCGGGTTCCCGCCGAAGGTGGTGCCGTGCTGACCGGGCTGGAGCAGTTCGGCGGCGCGCCCGAAGGCCACGGTGGCGCCGAGCGGCAGCCCGCCGCCGAGTCCCTTGGCGAGCGTGACGACGTCCGGCAGGACGCCTTCGTGGGCCTGGTACTCGAACCAGTTGCCGGTCCGCCCGACGCCGGTCTGCACCTCGTCCAGCACCAGCAGCGCGCCGGTGGCGGCGGTGATGGCGCGGGCCGCCTTGAGGTAGCCGGCCGGGGGCACCACGACCCCGTTCTCGCCCTGGATCGGCTCGATGACGACGAGGGCCGTCTCCTCCGTCACCGCGGCGGCCAGCGCCTGCGCGTCGCCGTACGGCACGTGGGTGACGTCGCCGGGCAGCGGCAGGAAGGGCTGCTGCTTGCCGGGCTGGCCGGTGAGCGCGAGGGCGCCCATCGTCCGGCCGTGGAAGCCGCCCTGCGTGGCGACCATGTGGGTCCGCCCGGCCAGTCGGCCGATCTTGAAGGCGCCCTCGTTGGCCTCGGCCCCCGAGTTGCAGAAGTAGACCTTGCCGTCCCGGCCGAAGAGCTGCAGCAGGCGCTCGGCGAGGGCCACCGGCGGCTCGGCGACGAACAGGTTGGAGACGTGGCCGAGGGAGCCGATCTGCCGGCTGACGGCCTCCACCACGGCGGGGTGGGCGTGGCCGAGCGCGTTTACCGCGATACCGCCGACGAAGTCTAGGTACTGCTTGCCGTCGGCGTCCCACAGCCGGGCGCCCGCGCCGCGCACGAGGGGCAGCCGGGGGGTGCCGTAGTTGTTCATGAGCGCGCCCTGCCACCGCGCGGTGAGCTCCTGGTTGCCCGTCACGACTGCTCCCCCTCGGTCTCGTCGGGCACGACCATCGTGCCGATGCCCTCGTCGGTGAAAATCTCCAGCAGGATCGAGTGCTGCACCCGGCCGTCGATGACGCGGGCGGTGCGCACGCCGCCCCGCACCGCGTGCAGGCAGCCCTGCATCTTCGGGACCATGCCCGCGGACAGCTCCGGCAGCAGTTTCTCGAGCTGGGAGGCGGTGAGGCGGCTGATCACCTCGTCGGAGTTCGGCCAGTCCTCGTAGAGGCCCTCGACGTCCGTGAGGACCATGAGGGTCTCGGCCCCCAGTGCCGCAGCGAGTGCCGCAGCCGCCGTATCAGCATTGACGTTGTAGACATGTCCGTCGTCCTGTGACCTGGCGATCGAGGACACGACCGGGATGCGGCCGTCGGCGAGCAGTGCCTCGATGGCGCCGGTGTCGATCTCGGTGATCTCGCCGACCCGCCCGATGTCGACCAGCTCGCCGTCGATCTCGGGCTGGTGCTTGATGGCGGTGATGGTGTGGGCGTCCTCGCCGGTCAGGCCGACGGCGAGGGGGCCGTGCTGGTTGAGCAGGCCGACCAGCTCGCGCTGCACCTGCCCGGCGAGCACCATCCGTACGACGTCCATGGCGTCCTCGGTGGTGACCCGGAGGCCGGCCTTGAACTCGCTGACGATGCCGTGCCGGTCCAGGGCGGCGCTGATCTGCGGACCGCCGCCGTGCACCACGACCGGCTTGAGGCCGGCGTGCCGCAGGAAGACGACGTCCTGGGCGAAGGCGGCCTTCAGGTCCTCGTCCACCATGGCGTTGCCGCCGAACTTGATGACGACGGTCTTGCCGTGGTGCCGGGTCAGCCAGGGCAGGGCCTCGATGAGGATCTGGGCCTTGGGCAGTGCCGTGTGTTTCCGCGTCGTGGTCATGAGGAGTAGGCGCTGTTCTCGTGGACGTAGTCGGCGGTCAGGTCGTTGGTCCAGATGGTCGCGCTCTCGCCGCCCGCGGCGAGGTCGGCGACGATGTGCACCTCGCGGTAGCGCATGTCGACCAGCTCGCGGTCCTCGCCCACCGAACCGTCCTTGCAGACCCAGACGCCGTTGATGGCGACGTTCAGCCGGTCCGGTTCGAAGGAGGCCTTCGTGGTGCCGATGGCGGACAGGACGCGGCCCCAGTTGGGGTCCTCGCCGTGGATCGCGCACTTGAGCAGGTTGTTGCGGGCGATGGAGCGGCCGACCTCGACGGCGTCGTCCTCCGTCTCGGCGTTGATCACCTCGACCTTGATGTCCTTGGCCGCGCCCTCGGCGTCGCCGATGAGCTGCCGGCCGAGGTCGTCGCAGACCTGCCGGACGGCCTCGGCGAACTCGTCGTACCCCGGGGTGATGCCGGAGGAGCCGGAGGCGAGCAGCAGCACGGTGTCGTTGGTGGACATGCAGCCGTCGGAGTCGACGCGGTCGAACGTGACCCGGGTCGCGGCGCGCAGGGCCTTGTCCAGCACCTCGCCGCCGAGGTCGGCGTCGGTGGTGAGGACGACCAGCATGGTGGCGAGGCCCGGCGCGAGCATGCCCGCGCCCTTGGCCATGCCGCCGACGGTCCATCCTCCCCCAGACTCCGTCCGGGGGGACCCCCAGGTGACCACGGACGTCTTGTGGACGGTGTCGGTGGTCTTGATGGCGATGGCGGCCTTCTCGCCGCCGTGCTCGCTCAGCGCGCCGGCGGCCGTCTCCACCCCCTTCAGGAGCTTGTCCATCGGGAGCAGCACGCCGATCAGTCCGGTGGAGCAGACGGCGACCTCGATGGCACCCCGGCCGAGCACCTCGGCCGCCTTCTCGGCGGTGGCGTGGGTGTCCTGGAAGCCCTTGGGGCCCGTACAGGCGTTGGCGCCGCCGGAGTTCAGCACCACGGCCGACACCTGGCCGCTCTTGAGGACCTGCTCGGACCACAGCACCGGGGCGGCCTTCACACGGTTGGAGGTGAAGACGCCGGCGGCGGTACGGCGGGGCCCCTCGTTGACCACGAGGGCCAGATCCGGATTGCCGTTCCCCTTGATCCCGGCGGCGATGCCCGCCGCCGTGAATCCCTTGGCTGCCGTGACGCTCACGGTGCGACTCCGATCGTGGAAAGTCCCGTGGTCTCGGGGAGAGCCAGGGCGATGTTCATGCTCTGCAGGGCGCCGCCCGCGGTGCCCTTCGTCAGGTTGTCGATGGCGCTGATCGCGATGACCCGGCCCGCGGCGGCGTCGTACGCGACCTGCACCTGCACGGCGTTGGAGCCGTACACGGACGCCGTGGCCGGCCACTGCCCCTCGGGGAGCAGATGGACGAAGGGCTCGTCGGCGTAGGCCTTCTCGTAGGCGGCGCGGACCGACTGAGCCGTCACCCCGGCGACGGCCCTGGCGCTGCACGTGGCGAGGATGCCGCGCGGCATCGGCGCGAGGGTCGGGGTGAAGGAGACCGAGATCCGCTCCCCCGCCACCCCGCTGAGGTTCTGGATCATCTCGGGGGTGTGCCGGTGGCCGCCGCCGACGCCGTACGGCGTCATGGAGCCCATGACCTCGCTGCCGAGCAGGTGCGGCTTGGCCGCCTTGCCCGCGCCGGAGGTGCCGGACGCGGCGACGACCACGGCCTCGGACTCGGCGAGGTGGGCCGCGTAGGCCGGGTACAGGGCGAGGGAGACGGCGGTCGGGTAGCAACCGGGTACCGCGATGCGCTTGGACCCCTCCAGCGCGGCGCGGGCACCCGGCAGTTCGGGGAGGCCGTAGGGCCAGGTGCCGGCGTGCGGGGAGCCGTAGAACCGCTCCCAGTCGGCCGGGTCCTTCAGCCGGAAGTCGGCGCCCATGTCGACCACGAGGACGTCCGGGCCGAGCCGCTCGGCGACGGCGGCGGACTGCCCGTGGGGCAGGGCCAGGAAGACGACGTCGTGCCCGGCGAGGTTCTCCGGCGTGGTCTCGGCCAGCACCCGGTCGGCCAGCGGCAGCAGGTGCGGCTGGAGCGCGCCGAGCCGCCGGCCGGCGTTGGAGCTTCCGGTCAGGGCACCGATCTCGACCTCGGGGTGCGCGAGGAGCAGCCGCAGGACCTCACCGCCCGCGTATCCGCTCGCTCCGGCCACCGCCGCACGTACCGCCATGTCCACCCTCCTCTGGATGGCATGACTATACGTATCGCTGCACGTTTATGCAATCGTCTTTCGTGTTCCAGGGATCGTCACCGGACGCGAGGAGCCGCCCTCGGCGGGACGCACCGCCAGGCGAGGGCCGCCGCGGACAGGTAGGCGAGGGCGCCGATGGCCATGGCGGTGCGCAGGCCGGTGCCGTAGTCGGGGCTGGTGGCCAGCAGGCTGCCGCCCAGGGCGACCCCGGTGGCGCTGCCGATCTGGCGGGTGGTGTTGAAGAGGGCGGAGGCGGCGCCCGCGTAGGCCGGGGGCGCGGCGCCCATCACGGTGGCGGTCGAGCCGGTGAGCGCGAAGGACGTGCCGAAACCGGTGGCCATCATCGGGGCCACCAGCAGCCGGTAGGCCGGGTCGGGTCCGGCCGCGGCCCAGCCGGCCAGTCCGAGGGCGCCCAGGAGCATGCCGGTGACCACCAGCGGGCGGTCGCCGGTGCGGCGGGTCAGCCGGGCGGACAGCACGGAGGCGAACATCGTCATCGCCACCGCGGGGAAGAGGGCCAGCCCGGTCCGCAGGGCGCTGAAGCCGCGCTGGTGCTGGAAGTACAGGCTGGCGGTGAAGATCATGCCGTAGAAGCCGAAGTTGAACAGCAGTCCGAGGGCGGCACCGCCGCTCATCGCGCGGGAGCGCAGCAGCCCCAGCGGCAGGGCGGGAGAGCGGGCGAGCCGCTCGCGCAACGCGAACGCCGCGACGGCGAGCACGGCCAGGGCCAGCCCGGCGAGCACGGCGGGGTCGCTCCAGCCGCGCCGTCCCGCCTCGTTCAGCGCGGCGGTGAGCAGGGCCACCGCCGCCACCACGGCGCACTGCGCCGGCCAGTCCAGGGCCCGGTCCGGGTGCCGCGGTGACGGCGCGACGAACCGCGACGTGAGCACCAGGCAGACCAGGCCGACCGGCAGGTTGATCAGGAAGACCCAGCGCCAGCCCGCCGTGGACACCAGCAGCCCGCCCAGCAGCGGCCCGGCGGAGGCCGCGATGCCGGCCATCGACCCCCAGAGCCCGAAGGCGCGTGAGCGGGCCGCCGGCACCGGATAGGCCTCCTGGAGCAGCGCGAGGGAGCCGGGCACGATCAGGGCCGCGCCGAGTCCCTCCACCAGCCGGGCCGCGACCAGGAAGGGGGCGTCCGGCGCGAACGCGCACGCCGCCGAGGCCGCCGTGAACACGCCGACGCCCGCGCGGAAGACGCGCCGGTTGCCCAGCCGGTCGCCCAGCGCGCCCCCGGTCATCAGGAATCCGGCGAAGACCAGGGTGTACCCGTCCGTGATCCACTGGATGCCGGTGAGCGAGGCGCGCAGTTCCCGGCCCACCACGGGCACGGCCACGTTGATGATCGTGACGTCCAGGATGACCATGAAGTACCCGGCGCACACGGCCAGCAGCGGTGCCGAGGAGCGCGGCGCTGCCGCCGGGCCCGGGGCGCCGGGCTCACCGCCACCGGCGGAGTCCGCGAAGGGCATGTCGCCGACCCCGTCCTGTCCGCAGTCCCTGAGCGGTGAGCATGCTAGGCGGCGGCGGCAGGCGGTCCGGGGAACCCGGGCCGCCGGGCGGCCCGCGTACACCGGACGGGCCAACCGGACGCGGCCGGACGCGGCCCCGGCCCGGCCCGCGGCTGCCGCGGGTTCCTCACCGCCGCCCGCCGAACTCCCAGTCGTGGACCTCCACGGCCGCGTACTCGCCCGCGGACAGGACGGTGCGGGCGGCGTCCGGGTCCTGTGCCCGGACCAGCGCGGCCGTACCCAGCCAGGTGGCACCGTCGTCGGACAGCAGCGGCCCGAACGCGATCAGGTCGTCCCGGCCGGGCGGCACCGCGGGCCCGGTGGCCGGCCCGGGGCCGAGCCCGAGCACCAGGTACCGGTTGCCGCCGGCCGGGCCACCGGGGAAGTCCCACATGGTGCGCCCCAGCAGGTTGCGCCACCGGCGCAGCAGTACGTCCCGGTACACGCCGGCCTGGTGGTTCGGCTCGTCGAAGGCGAACGCGCGAGCGGCGGCGGGATCGGGCAGGCCGACGATGTGCACGCTGCCGGTGGGCGTCTCGCCGTCGGCGGCGAAGGTCGGGCCGCGCGCGATCAGCTCCTTCGCGTACCGGTCCATGTAGGACCAGTGCTCCTCCAGCAGTTCGTCGCGCAGTGCCTCGGAGCCGGGCCGGTCGCGGTGGTGGCAGAAGAACTCCATGCCGCGGACCCTGGCGCAGCGAGGGCCGGTGCCTCAACCGGATTACGTCACGCGGGCGTCCCCGGCCGCTCCCGGACCTTCCTGCCGCCGGGCAGCATGATGCGGCGGGAGACGACGAACGTCACCGGGATCGCCGTCGCGGAGGCGAGCAGGGGGGCGAAGCGGTTCCCGGCGTGAAGGACGTCCACGATCACGTACACACCGGCGGTGGTGACGAGGAAATTGGTGACGTTCGTCAGCGGGAACAGCAGGAATTTCCGCCAGGTGGGCCGCGTCCGGTAGGTGAAACGCGCGTTGAGGAAAAAGGATCCGGCCATGCTGAGCAGAAATGCCAGAACGTGCGCGCCGAGATAGGGAATCCAGTGCAGGAACAACAGATAGAGGCCGTAGTACACGGCCGTGTTGACGGCACCGACCACGGCGAAGGTGACGATCTGTCTCGACGTCGCGGTCTGAATCGACGTCGCGGTCTGGCTCGGCCCCACGGTCTGGCTCGGTCCCACGGTCCGCTTCGGCATCAAGGGATGAGGTCTTTCGTTCGTTCCACGTTGGTCGCCTTCACCAGGAAGTGCGGACGCCCCTTCACCTCGTAGTAGATGCGGCCGGTGTACTCCCCGATGACTCCCAGCATGACCATCTGCACGCCCGCGAGGGCCGTGACGGCGGTGATGATGGTCACATAGCCGGGCGTGTCGACGCCGTGGACGAGGGCGGCGCCCACGATCCAGGCGGTGTACAGGCCCGCGCACAGCAGCAGTCCGGTGCCGAGCCAGAGGGCGGCGCGCAGCGGCCGGTTGTTGAAGGACAGCAGTCCGTCGAGGCCGTAGTTGAGCAGGCTGCGCAGATTCCAGGAACTGCGGCCCGCCTCGCGCGTCGCGTTCTCGTACTCGAAGGTGGTGCTCGGGAAGCCGACCCAGGCGAACAGGCCCTTGGAGAAGCGGTTGTACTCGGTGAGGGCCAGCACCGCGTCCACCACACGGCGCGACATCAGACGGAAGTCGCCCACGCCGTCGACCAGTTCGACGTCGACCAGGCGGTTGACGAGCCGGTAGTACAGCCGGGCGGTGAGGGTGCGGGTGAGCCGGTCGCCGGTGCGGGTGCGTCGGGCGATGACCTGGTCGTGGCCCTGTTCGCGCAGCCGGACCATGCGCTCGATCAGCCCGGGCGGGTGCTGGAGGTCGGCGTCCATCACGACGACCGAGTCGCCGGAGGCGTACCGGAGACCGGCGAGGAGGGCCGCCTCCTTGCCGAAGTTGCGGCTGAAGGAGACGTACCGCACCCGGGAGTCGCGCCCGGCGAGGTGCTTCAGCACGGCGAGGGTGCGGTCGCGGCTGCCGTCGTCGACGTAGACGAACTCCATGTCGTGCCCGAGCGGCAGCAGTGCGTCGGCGATCCCCTGGACCTCCTCGTGGAACCGCTCCAGGACGGCTTCCTCGTTGTAGCAGGGCGCGACGATCGATATCAGCATGGCGGGTCTCCCCCAGGACGCGTTCGGAGTGCGGCGGTCACGCGCTCGCGTGGCGGTGTGGTCGGGCGCGGTGCCGGGACGCGCCGGCGGCGCACGGTCCCGAGCGCGCCGAGCAGGGCGAGCGTCAGGAGCGAGGCGGCTCCGACGGCCGTGCCCAGGCGCAGGCCGGGCGGGTGGAAGGTGCAGGTGAGTGAGGTGGCGGTGCCGTCCAGGGGGACGGCGATCAGCCCGTGGAAGGACTCGGCGGGCCGGGGCCGGCCGCCGCCCGCCGCGCACCGCCAGCCGGCGATCCGGGGTGCCGCCACGACGGCGATCCCCCGGCTGTGGGCGGGCAGTTCGGCGCGCAGGGTGCCGTCGGAGACGGTGACCTCCTCGGCGCCGGTGGCCTTCAGGCGGGCGGCCGCGGCACGCAGGCGGCCGGTGTCCAGGCAGCCGACGGCGCCGCCGGGGACGCGGCCGGGCCGGTCCGGGGTCAGCGTGACACGCAGCGGCCCGGACGCCGGGGCCGGTCCGAGCGGCTCCATGGCGGCGCGGTTGCGCGGGTACGCGGACCGGAAGCGCGCGCCGGCGCCGGCGCCGTCCAGGCGCGCCGTGCCCGAGAAGCGCGGGGCCCACAGGTAGACCTGGCTGCCGGCCGGGCAGACGGCCGTGACCGTCGGACGGACCAGGGCGTTCCCGACGCCGACCCGGCCACCGCGGACGGCCCGCCCGGCGTCGTCGCGCACGGCGGTCCGGGGCACGGTGTAGACGCGGCTGCCGAGCAGCAGTTCCTGGTTGCGGTACGGCGACGGCCCGAAGCCCGTCCGTGCGGGGGCGCCGCGCACGGTCACCAGGGGCGGCACGTCCCGGCGGGTGACGGTCACCGGGCCGCCGTCGCCGTCGTGCGGCGGCTTCGACCGGTGCGGGTCCGGCGGGGAGTGCACCCGGGCGCCGACGGAGAGGACGACGTCGGTGACGGGGTTGTCCAGGCTCTGCACGCTCCGTCCGCGCGAGGTCCAGCCGCCGCCGAGCGCGGTGAGGGTACGGCTGAGCACGTCGGAGGTCAGGCTGCTGTAGTACTGGGCGCCCTGGCCGCCGACCAGCATCGGGTCGTTGGCCACGGTCTGCTCGCGGCCGGGGTCGGTGCGGTACCGGGGCCAGCCGTCGGCCCGGGCGGTCGCCGCCGCCTGCCGCTGCTGCCGCTGCCCCCAGGGCGCGTAGTCGTCCAGGTGGGCGAGGCGCGTCCGGGTGGCCACGGCGGAGGTGGCGGCGCTCTCGCCGAGCTGGGCGCCGATGAGGAGTACGGCGGCCAGGCCGGCCAGGGCCCGCGCCCGCCGTCCGGCGTCCGCGCGGCGCAGCAGGGCGAGGCCGCCGAGCGCGCCGGCGGTGGCGAGCAGCAGCACCGGCCAGGTGTGCGGGCGCACCATGTGGCTGCGGCTCGCGAGGGCCGTGATCAGGGCGAGCAGCCCGGCGGCCGCGGCCAGGACGCGCGGGGGCGGCGGGCCGTACGACAGGGTCTGCCAGGCGGCGATGACCAGCAGCCCGCACAGCACGAAGGCCTGCCGGTAGGGACTGCCCTGCGGAGTGGCGAAGGCGTGCCAGACGAGATGGGTGGGCGCCCACTGCAGCGACAGGGCCACCGCGAGCACGAGCAGGGTCCAGCCGGTGCGCACCCGGGCCGGGACCGCGCGGTGGAACGGCAGGGCGAGGGCGAGCAGCAGGGCGGTCATGCCGACGTAGAGGGCCGGGGAGCCGAAGCCGTACGTGGCCGGCAGCAGCCGTGCCGACAGGTCCTCGGCGGGCACCGGGGCGAAATCGCGGATCCGGCCCGGGTAGGCGTGTGCGGTGCCGAAGTAGACGACCGTGACCAGCGGGGCGGCCAGGCCCACGCCGAGTGCGGCCGTGAGGGTGGCGCGGCCGGCGGCCGCGAGCGCCCGCCGGCGGGGCAGGTCCGCGAGCAGCAGGCGGAGCAGCAGGACCAGGGCGGCGCCGAGGGTGGCCATGTAGGCGGTGTAGAAGTTGGCGGTCCAGGCGAGGGCCACGACGAGGGCGCCGAGCACCCGGCGCCGTCCGGCGAGGGCCCATTCGCCGGCCAGGCAGAGCAGGGGCAGGGCGATGAGGCCGTCGAGCCACATGGGGTTGTACGAGGCGTCGGCCAGGCTCCAGCCGCACAGGGCGTAGGAGGCGCCGAGCAGGCCGGCCGCCCACCGGCGTCCGGGCCCGAGGGCCAGGAGCAGGCAGGCCATGACGGCACCGGCCGACGCGGTCTTCAGCGCGGTGATCACGTACACCGCGAGGTCGATCTCGTGCCGGGGGAAGACGGCGACGAGCGGGGCGAACGGGCTGCCCAGGTAGGTGCCGAGGTCGGGCAGGAAGCCGGCGCCGTATCCGGACTGCCAGTTGACGAGGAGGCCGCCGTCGGCGTGGCCGTGCAGCAGGTCCCACAGGTGGGCGTGGAACGGCACGTACTGGTTGCCCAGGTCGTTGACGCTCCGGGTGCGGGGGCCGAACGGGTAGCTGCCCGCGAGGATGTCGGCGGCGCAGAAGGCGGTGAGGGTGACGGCCGCGGCGAGCAGGGCGGCTTGTGCCGTGGTGCGGGGCCCAGGGGGCCGGATCGAGCGGTCCATTGATCGGCAGGCCCCCAGCGAATTCATTTCCTCGATTTCGCCGGATTAGACGGGGCGGATTTCCGGATGGTTGTGCGCTCACCGAAAAGTGAGGACTCTCGCTCCGAATAGGGGAAACGCATTGTGAATTTCTCGTCGGGCAGGGAAACGCCGGATTTCACAGGGATGTTTTCAAGGTGAACCGGGCCCATGCGCGGCACCACCGGGGGCCGGGCTTGACCTGGAGTGCGCTCCAGCTCCTAGCGTTCCGGCAACGGCGAACGGCCGCCGCGCCGAGCGACGGCCCGGAAGGGATGTAGCGACATGAGCGAGAGCACCACCCGTGACGAGCGTTTCGCCCATGGCCTCGCGGTCCTGTGGAAGGTCGACGGCGAGGCCGGGCAGCGGGTCGTCGACTCGCTCTCGGACATCAGCCCCGAGCTGGGCCACCAGGTCGTGTCCTGGGCCTTCGGGGAGATCTACGACCGGCCCGGACTGGCGCCGCGCGACCGCCAGCTGGTCACGCTGGGCGTGCTCACCGCGCTCGGCGGCTGCGAGGCCCAGCTCGACGTGCACGTGGGCGCGGCCCTGAACGTGGGCCTCACCCCGGAGGAGATCACGGAGGCGCTGCTGCACTCCGCCGTCTACTGCGGCATGCCGAGGGCACTGAACGCCACGTTCGCCGCGAAGAAGGTCTTCGCCGAGCGCGGGCTGCTGCCGGTGGGGGAACAGCCCGCGCCCGGGGCTGCTCCCGCTTGATCTGGAGGAGGTGACGGAGTTCGCCGGGAAGGTGCGGGTGAACCTGTCGGCGACCCCGCGGAGGTCCGGGCGTAGCCGCCGTCCTCGGCGCTCCGGCTTCCGCCGCCTCAATGGGGCGGGCGCACCGGGGCGGCCGCGTGCCCGCTCGTAGACTCGGGGCATGCATGCGCTGACGCCGAATCTGATCGTGCTCGGCTGCCTCGCCGTGGTGCCCGTGGTCCTGATGAGACTCGCCCGTGCGATCCGGCGCCGCGGCTCGGTCGGCGGCGGTGTGGGCGCCGCACTTGCCGCCTACGAGGAGGCCTTCCGGGCGACGAGTCACGCCTCGCACATCGAGATCCGCGCCCAGGCCGACCGCAAGTCGCCCACCGGGTCGCCGGACGGTCCGCGACCGGGGTCCTGGAAGGGCCCGCGGTGAGCGGGGTCCGGCCCGTGCCCGATGTGCTGGCCCATCTGGCCGGGCGCTGGCGGGTGGAGCGGAGCGTGCGGGATCTGGCGGGCGGGGACGAGGGGCGCTTCGCGGGGGTCACCGTGTTCAGCCCGCTCGACGGCGGCGGGCTGCTGCACGAGGAGTCGGGGGAGTTCACCTGGCGCGGAGTGACACGGCCGGCGACGCGGACGCTGCGGTTCCTGCCGGGGCGGGAGCCGGGCACGGCGGACGTGCGGTTCGCGGACGGCAGGCCCTTCCACGAGCTGGACCTGACCTCGGGGCGGTACGTCGTCGGCCACCCCTGCGCGGCCGACTTCTACCGGGGCGAGTTCACCGTGGCCGACGCCGACCACTGGCGCACGGTGTGGCACGTCGGCGGACCGGCCAAGGACCTGGTGCTCACCACGGACTACGTGCGCGAGGGCTGAGCGAGGACGCCGTCGAGACGGAGGTTCCAGCGGCCCGAGCGGCCCGTGACGGTGGTCACCGACAGCGGGCGGACGTCGATGTTCCAGTACGCGGCGGGCGGCGCCTTCAGGGCGTACACCAGGGCCGCGCGGATCACGGAGGGCTCCGCGACCGCGACGATCCGGCCGCCGTCGTCGGCGGGTCGCGTGTCGAGCCAGCCGCCGACCCGGGAGATGAAGGCGAGCAGCGACTCGCCGCCGTGCGGGGTGGAGCGCGGGTCGGCGAGCCAGGCGTCCACGGACTCCGGCTCGCGGGCCATCGCCTCGCCCAGCGTCAGCCCGCGCCAGCGGCCCATGCCGCAGTCGCGCAGGGCGAGCTGGACCAGCGGGGCGTAGCCGAGGGCGTCGCCGGTGGCCCGGCTGCGCGGGGTCGGTGAGCAGTAGCGCAGTTCGGCCGCCGACAGCGGCAGCAGGTCCCCGGCGGCGCGCTGCACCTCGTCCCAGCCGGCCTGGTCAAGCGGCCGGTCGTCCTCGAAGCGCTCCGCGAGCAGCGGGGAACTGCGCGCGGCGGCGACGAACGTCACCCGAAGTGGCATGCGGTGATGGTGGGCCTCGTGGGTACGCAGGTCAAGAGGCGCCGTCCGGTGGTTACCGAGGGTATGGGCGTGCTCACTCGAAGGTGTGCACCATCCACCGCTCCGGGTGGTCGACCGCCCGGAAGCCGAGCCTGGCGTACACCTGCTGCGCGTCCTCGGTGGCCAGCAGGACGCGGCGCAGCCCGTACGGCCGCAGGTGCTCGCGGATCCGGCCGACGAACGCCGTACCGACCCCCTTGCCGCGTACGGCGGGGTCGACGTACACGTCGGCGAGCCAGGCGAACAGCGCCCGGTCGGTCACCACCCGCGCGTACGCCACCTGCTCGCCCGAGGCCGCGTCGTACACCCCGAAGTTGATCGACTCCGCCATCGCGCGCTCGTGCTTCTCGCGGGGCCGGCCGATCGCCCAGTAGGCGTCGGAGGACAGCCAGGCGTGGACGCGGTCCACGTCCACGCGGCCGGTCTCGGCGGAGAACTCGTAGCCTTCGGGCAGCTCGGGTGCGTCGCTCATGCCGGAATCCTCACAGCCCGCCGCGGCCGGCGTCGACTCGATTTCCCCGGCCGGACAAGGATGTCCGGGCCACGGCGTCCGGTCAGCGGGGTCCGGTCCCGAACACCTCGTCGCAGGCGGCCCGCAGCCGGCGCACCCCCTCCGTGATCTCCCCCGTGCCCGCGACCGCCGCGAAGCTCAGGCGGAGGTGGCCGGCGGGGGGTTCGGCGCTGAAGTAGGGGCGGCCGGGGGCGACGGCGACGCCCGCGCGCAGGGCGGCGGCGGTGAGCGCGGACTCCGCCTCGGGGCCCGGGCCGCCGGTGCCCGCCAGGCCCTCGGGGAGGCGCACCCACAGGTGGTAGCCGCCGGACGGGATGTGGGGCAGGGCGAGTTCGGGCAGACGGCGGGCGAGCTCGGCGGTCATGACGTCGCGGCGGGCCTTCAGCTCGGCCGACAGGGTCCGCAGATGGCGCGGCCAGGCCGGGGAGCCGACGAGTTCCAGCGCGGCCTCCTGGAGCGGCCGGGGCACGAAGAAGCTGTCCACCACCTGGATGGCGCGCAGCCGTTCCAGCACCGGCCCCCGGGCGGCCAGCGCGCTCACCCGGAAGCTGGGCGAGGTCGCCTTGGTCAGCGAGCCGACGTGGACGACGACGCCGTCGGGGTCGTCGGCGGCCAGCGGGCGGGGCAGCGGCCCGGCGTCGGCGTGCACCAGGCGGCGCACGAAGTCGTCCTCGACCACGAACGCGCCCGCCGACCGGGCGATCCCCAGCACCTCGGCGCGACGGCCGGGGGCGAGGACGGCGCCGGTCGGGTTCTGGAAGAGCGGCTGGCAGACGAAGACCCGGGCGCCGGTCGCCCGGAAGGCGTCGGCGAGCAGGCCGGGCCGGACCCCGTCGGGGTCGACCGGCACCGGGACCGGGCGCAGCCCGGCTGCGCGGGCCAGGGCGAGCATGCCCGGGTAGGTGGGCGACTCGACGAGCACCGGGGCGCCGGGCGGGGCGAGCGCCCGCAGGGCGGTGGCCAGCGCGGACTGGCCGCCGGCGGCGACGAGCACCTCGGCGGCGGTGACGGCCCCGCCGATGCCGCGCGCGAACCACTCCCGCAGCTCCGGCAGCCCCTCCAGCGGAGGCCTGCCCCAGGCGCCGGGACGCCGCCCGGCCCGGGCCAGGGCGGCGGACATCGCCCGCTCGGGCTGCAGGGAGGGGTGCGGATAGCCGCCGTTGAACTCCAGGACGCCCGGCGGCGGCGCGGCCAGCGAGACGGTGACCCCGGAGGCGTCCACGGTGCGCGGGACCAGTTCGGCTCCGTCGGCGCTCAGCGCGACCTCCTGCCAGGAGGTGTCCCCGGCGGGCGCGGTGGCGGCGCGCGGTCCGGCCCGGAAGGCACCGGCGCCGGGCCGGGTCACCACCAGCCCCTCGGCGGCGAGCTGGGCGAGGGCCCGGGAGACGGTCACCGGGCTCACCCGGAACCGCTCGACCAGGGCCCGGCTGGACGGGAGTTTTCCACCGTGGGAGTAGCGGTCCAGTTCCCGGCGCAGCCGTTCTGCCAGTTCACCCACACTGCTACTCTGTTCCATGAGAGTACAGAGTAGCGCTACTGCCACCACCCCGATAGCAGTCACCGCCCCCGCCGCCGAGCGCCGGGGCTTCGGCACCGGGCAGGCCGCGCTCGGTGTCCTCGCCTTCTCCCTCACCTTCCCGGCCACCGCCTGGGGCCTGGAGGGCTTCGGGCCCTGGACGCTGGTGGCCGTCCGCAGCGTGCTCGCGGCGCTCGTCGCCGGCGGCTGCCTGCTGGCCCTGCGCGTGCCGCTGCCCGAGCGCCGGCATCTGCCGGGTCTCGCGGTCGTCGCCGCCGGAGTGGTGTTCGGCTTCCCGCTGTTGACCACGCTGGCCCTGCAGACCTCCACCACCGCGCACGCCGCCGTGGTGGTGGGCCTGCTGCCGCTGACCACCGCCGTCTGCTCGGCCCTGCGCACGGGCCACCGGCCCGCACGGCGGTTCTGGCTGGCGGCGCTGGCGGGCGCGGCGGCCGTGGTCGCCTTCACCGTCGGCCAGAGCGGCGGCGCGCTCACCGTCGCCGACGGCTATCTGTTCGGCGCGCTGCTGGTGTGCGCGGCCGGGTACACCGAGGGCGGCAGGCTGGCCCGGGTGATGCCCGGCTGGCAGGTCATCGGCTGGGCGCTGGTGCTGTGCCTGCCGCTGAGCGTCCCGGCCGCCGCGCTGGCGCTGTCGTACGAGCCGGTGCGGCTGACCGCGCACGGGGTGACCGGTCTGCTGTGGGTGGCGCTGGGCTCGCAGTTCCTCGGGCTGGTGGTCTGGTACCGCGGCATGGCGGCCATCGGCATCCCGAAGGCCAGCCAGTTGCAGTTGGCCCAGCCGCTGCTCACACTGGTGTGGTCGGCGCTGCTGCTGGGCGAGAATCTCACGGCGGCCGCTCCTGTGACAGCCGTCGCCGTGCTCGTGTGCATCGCCGTCACCCAGCGGTCGTGAGGTGAGGAGGAGGGCTCCGATGCATGCATCCGTAGGAGACCAGCTTGTCCAGCACGGCCGGGTTGTCGGCCAGCACGACCACGTGTCGGTAGTCGTGGAGGTGATGGGCGCGGAGGGCAACCCGCCCTACCGCGTCCGCTTCGCCGACGGACACGAGGCCGTGATGTCCCCCGGCCCGGACTGCCAGATCAAGCACAAGGAGAAGGAACAGCGGCTGTAGCTCAGCGCGGGACCCTCGCCGGCTGCCGGTAGTGGTCGGCGACCACCCGTGCCATCGCTCCGATCGGGTCCGCCGCCACCTCCTTGGCGGCGAAGAAGACGTGCCCGCGCACCTGCGGGTACCGGGCGGCGAGTGTGAGGTGCCGGGACAGTTCGACGGGGTCCTGCCACTGCGAGGGCTGCCCCGCCGCGCCCGCCTTGTACAGCGCCTCCCCGATGTACAGCCGGGTGCCGGTGCCCCGCGCCACCTCGGCCCACCAGTCGACCAGGGCCGCGTAGTCGGCGGCGGCGAAGCCGATGTTCCAGTAGAGCTGCGGGACGATGTAGTCGATCCAGTGGTTGCGCACCCAGGCGCGGGTGTCCGCGTGCAGGTCGTCGTACGTCTGCACGCCGGCCCGGGTGTCCGAGCCGAGCGGGTCGGTCGTGGCGTTGCGCCACACCCCGAAGGGGCTGATCCCGAACCGGGTGGCGGGCCGGACCCGCCGGATGCCGGCCGCCGTCTCCCGCACCAGCCGGTCGATGTTGTCCCGGCGCCAGTCCGCCCGGGCGGCGAAGTCGCCGCCGTACCGGTCGTAGGAGGCGTCGTCGTCGAAGGTCTGTCCGGCGACCGGGTAGGGGTAGAAGTAGTCGTCGAAGTGGACGGCGTCGACCGGGTACCTGGCGACCGCGTCCAGCATCGCGCGCCGCACGAAGGCCCTGACCTCGGGCAGCCCCGGGTCGTAGTAGAGCTTGCCGCCGTAGGGCACCACCCAGTCCGGGTGCAGCCGGGCCGGGTGCGAGGCGGCCAGCCGGCCGAGGTCGGTGTGGTTGGCGACGCGGTACGGGTTGAACCAGGCGTGCAGTTCCAGGCCGCGGGCGTGGGCCTCACGCACCGCGGTGCCCAGCGGGTCCCAGCCGGGGTCCTGGCCCTGGGTGCCGGTGAGGTACTGGGACCAGGGCTCGTACGGGGAGGGCCACAGCGCGTCCGCCGTCGGCCGCACCTGGAGGATCACCGTGTTGAGCCGGTTCCGGACCGCCCGGTCCAGATGGGCGATCAGCTCGGCGCGCTGCTCGGCGGCGGTGAGGCCCGGCTTCGAGGGCCAGTCCCGGTTGGCCACGGTCGCGACCCACACGCCCCGCATCTCGGCGGGCGCGCGGTGCCCGCCCGCCGCGCCCCGCCCGGCGTCGGCGGCCCGTCGGCCGGGGGCCGCCACCGCGCCCTGGGCCCCGGCCGCCTGGGCCGCCGCCATTGTCGACAGCGCCACCGCGGCGAACGCCCGGCGTGAGATCCGCCCCATTCCGCACCCCCATACGCTCCGGATCCGCGCCCTCACGGATCGTTCCCGCGCCCCAGGATGCCCCCACCCGCGCGATCGATCATCGATACCTGGCGGTAACGTGCACGATCGGAGCAGGGGCCGACCCGGAGTCCCGCCACACCCGGACAAAGCCGGAGAACCAGCGAAGGGGACGATGTGACCGACATCGAGCGCGTCGGAGTCGTGGGCTGCGGCCAGATGGGCGCGGGCATCGCCGAGGTGTGCGCCCGCGCGGGACTGGACGTGAGGGTCGCCGAGACCACCGGCGAGGCCCTGGAGATCGGCCGTACCCGGCTGCTCAACTCCCTGACCAAGGCCGCCGAGCGCGGCAAGATCTCCGAGGAGGAGCGGGACGCCACGCTCGCGCGGCTGAGCTTCACCACGGACCTCGGCGAGTTCGCCGACCGCGACCTGGTGATCGAGGCCGTGGTGGAGAACGAGCAGGTGAAGACGGAGATCTTCCAGGTGCTCGACCAGGTGGTGACCCGCCCGGACGCGATCCTCGCCTCCAACACCTCCTCCATCCCGCTGGTGAAGCTGGCGGTCTCCACCTCGCGGCCCGACCACGTCGTCGGCGTCCACTTCTTCAACCCGGCCCCGGTGCAGAAGCTGGTGGAGCTGATCCCGGCGCTCACCACCTCCGAGGGCACCCTCAGCCGGGCCCAGGCGTTCGCCGAGAAGCTGCTCGGCAAGCACGCGATCCGCGCCCAGGACCGCTCCGGCTTCGTGGTCAACGCGCTGCTGGTGCCCTACCTGCTGTCGGCGATCCGCATGTTCGAGTCCGGCATCGCCAGCCGCGAGGACATCGACAACGGCATGGAGATGGGCTGCGCCCACCCGATGGGCCCGCTGAAGCTGTCCGACCTGATCGGCCTGGACACCATCGTCTCCATCGCCAACTCCATGTACGCCGAGTACAAGGAGCCCCTGTACGCCGCTCCCCCGTTGCTCCAGCGGATGGTCGAGGCGGGCCGGCTCGGCCGGAAGACGGGGTCGGGCTTCTACAGCTACTGATTACCGTCCGCTACACCCGTGGGCCCGGCACCGGATTTCGGTGCCGGGCCCATCTGTTTCACACACCGTGTGCGCGCCGGGCCCGCATATGCCCGTCACACACGCTCCCCACGCGCTTACCAGCCGAGTTGACTCTGCATGCGCATGCAAGAGGTGCGGAACCACCACGTCCGACTACGGAAAGGAGTGGACCCGTGAGCGCCGAACCGGAGCATCCCGTGGTCCATGGAGAACTCGCAGAGTTACGGCGCCGTCTCGACGTGGCGTACGCCCGCGTCGAGGGAGGACTCGCCCTGCTCAGTCACCGCGCCGAGGAGACCGCCAAGGAGGTGGACGACCTGCACACGCGCATGAGCTCACTGGAGCACGCACGCTGGCCCCTGCCCTCGCTGGCCGTCCTCACCGCCCTCGGCGCACTCGTCGTGACGGTCTGGCAGGCGCTGGGCCGCTAGGCGGCCCGGTCGTCGGCGAGCCTCATGTGGTGCAGCAGGAGTAACGCGGCCG
Organism: Streptomyces sp. NPDC005706; assembly: GCF_040631045.1. Taxonomy (NCBI): domain Bacteria; kingdom Bacillati; phylum Actinomycetota; class Actinomycetes; order Kitasatosporales; family Streptomycetaceae; genus Streptomyces; species Streptomyces sp. NPDC005706. The sequence goes on from NZ_JBEXYS010000004.1 coordinate 238,176, forward strand.
CCATGTTGGCGGCCGGGACCTCCCCCCGGGCGATGAGGTCGGGGACGATCTTGAGCGGGACCCACTCCCGGCGGTCCGACTCGAAGTCGTCCACGGGGTGCCCGACGTACTCGCCGTGGCCGGACCAGTAGATGTGGTGCCGGGCGTCGGTGAGGCCGTTGGACGGCTCCACGCTCATCAGGTGGTGCAGCGGTCCCGGCCGCCAGCCGGTCTCCTCCTCCAGCTCCCTGGCGGCCGCGCTCGCGATGTCCTCGCCGTCCTCCACCACGCCGGCGGCCAGTTCCCAGCCCCAGCTGTCGGTGATGAAGCGGTGCCGCCACAGCAGCAGGACCTCGTTGGCCTCGTTGACGACCGTGGCGACGGCGACCGGCCGCAGCCGGATGAGGAAGTGGTCGAGGTGCCGGCCGTCCGGCAGCTCCACATCTGCGAGATTGACGCTGAACCAGCGGTTTTCATACACAGTTTGTTCGTTCTGTTTCGTCCACTGCACGGTTCTGCCACCTTCCACCGAGTAAGGGGCAATATCGCAGCAGGGGCTGTGCAACTGCAGTGGGCCTACAGCGGTACGCGCAGTGCGCCGTCGATGAGTTCGGCGGCTTCGGCGGTCCCGGCCGAGCCGCAGCGCACCAGGTGCTCGCGCACCGCGCGGAGTCTGTCGCGCAGTCGCTGGGACTCCATCCCGCGCGCCTGCTCGGCCATCTGCACGGCCGTGGCCACCGCGTTGTCGGCGTTGCCCTGGCGCAGCTCGATGGTGCTGAGCATGGCGAGCCGGTGCACCCGGCCGCGGTCGTGCGCGGGGTTGTCCACCGCCGCGGCCGCGTGCTCCCGGGCGGCGGCCAGCTCCCCGAGGCTCAGCAGCGCCTCGGCCACCTGCACGTTGACCAGGCCGGGCTGTACGTAGCCGGTCTCGTCGGGCTCGTATCCGCGCCGGATGCGGTCGGCGGCCGTCTCGGCCCGGCGGATGCAGGACAGGGCGCTGCCGGAGTCGCCGAGATGGGCGTACGCCTTCGCCTGCATCGCGTAGAGGTCGGAGGCGAGGGCCGGGGTGATGTGCCTGCCGGCCGCGCGCAGGGCGGCCTCGGCGAACGCCACCGCCTGCCGGTACTCCCGCATGAACACCGCCTGGTTGACCAGCAGCGCGATCACGTAGGCGCCAAGTCCCCAGTCACCGCTGGCCTTCGCCAGCCGGAGCGCCTGGTGGAAGTAGCGCTGGGCCAGGCCGTGCGCGTCGGAGTCGTAGGCGCAGATACCGGCGATCGCCACCAACCCGCCCGTCGCCCGGTGCAGTTGGCGTCCGGTGGCGTCGGTGTAGCTGCCGCGCAGCAGCGGGGCCGCCTCGGCGTTGAGGAAGCCGACGATCCGCGCCCGGGTCGCCACGCCGCCGGCCTTCCGGTACATCTGCTCGTAGTGGGTGCGGGCGGCGCGCAGCAGTTCGAGGTCGGCCGCGGTGACCCGGTGCCGGCCGCCCCGGGAGACGTCCACGTCCTCGGGCGGGTTCTCCCACTCCCACACCGGCATGACGGCCGGGGTGCCGGTGACCGCGGGCGCGCCGAGAACGTGCGGGCGCTGCTGTTCGTCCGAACGCCACAGCGCGGTGGCCCGTTCCACGAAGCCGGACAGCGAGCCGGTGTGCGGGGTACTGGGCTCGCCGGGCACGCCGAGGCCGATGTCGTCCAGGGTCACCGGCCGGTGCAGTCGTCCGGCGAGCACCTCGCAGATCAGGTCGGGCACCTGGCCGCGTGGCCGCTGACCCTTCAACCACCGTGCCACGGCGGTGTGTTCGTAGCGGAGCGCGAGGCCCCGTCCACGACCGGCCTGGTTCACATGGGCGGCGAGGCCGGCGTGCGAGATCCCCGCCTCGTCCAGGATCGCGTCGAGCAGAGTGTTGGGCTGCATGAATGCCCCCCGAATGGCCTGGTGTCCGTCAGCGTAGTGGCTCGGCCCTCACACGGGGTGTGAACGGAGTACGCGCATCCGCACCGTGCGCGCACTGTCGCGGAGCGTCGCGCTGCCGGTTGACTGGTCATCCGGCCAAGCCGCCGGCTCCCCCTCAAAAAGCGGTGGCTTGGCCGGGTCGGCCTCCGGCGGTCCGGGGCGGCGGACAACGCGAACGGACCGGCCCCTCAGGGGCCGGTCCGTCGCTGCCGACCGGCGGACGAGCCGGGTCAGCGGGCCGCTTCGACGCGGATCAGCCGCGCAGCACGGCTCCGGTCCGCTCGCCCGCGAGGGCCACCGCCGCGTCCCGGGCCGCGGACGCCTCGTCCACGGTCAGCGTCCGGTCACCCGCGCGGAAGCGCAGCGCGTAGGCCAGGGACTTGCGGCCGTCGCCGAGCTGCTCCGCGTTCTCGTACACGTCGAACAGCCGGATGGACTCGAGCAGTTCGCCCGCGCCCTCACGCAGCGCGGCCTCCACCTCGGCGGCGGGGACCGGCCGGTCGACGACTAGGGCGACGTCCTGCGTGGCCACCGGGAACGTGGAGATGCTCGGCGCCTGCGGAACGCCGTCGCCGGCCGCCTCCAGGGCGTCCAGGTCCAGCTCCATCGCGCAGGTGCGCTCGGGCAGACCGAGCGCCTTGAGGACCCGCGGGTGGAGTTCGCCCGCGTGTCCCACGACCCGCTCCGTGCCGTCGGCGGCGACGACCAGCTCGGCGCAGCGGCCCGGGTGCCAGGGGCCGTACTGGCCCTTGCGCACGATCAGGTCGGCGCCGGTCTCCGCGGCGACGGCGCGGCCGGCCTCGATCGCGTCGGCCCAGTCCGCCGGGCGGCCCTTGCCCCACCAGCCGGCCCGCTCGCGAGCGCCCGCGAGCACCACGGCGACGTGCCGGGGCTGTTCGGGCAGCGCGCCGTTCAGCGACGCGATCTCCTCGTCGGTCGGGCGGCGGTCGACGGACAGGTGCCCACCGGCACGCTGCTCTTCACGCGGCTGGAACACCAGTCCGGTCTCGAACAGGGCCAGGTCGTGCGAGCCGCGGCCGTCGTTGCGCCGCAGCGCGCCCAGCAGGCCCGGCAGCAGCGTCGTACGAAGCGCGGGCTCCTCGTCGTTGAGCGGGTTGACCAGCTTCACCACGCGGCGGGCCGGGTCACCGGACTCCAGGCCGAGCTGGTCGAAGACCTGCTCGCCGACGAAGGGGTAGTTCGGCGCCTCGACGTAGCCGGCGCCGGCCAGCGCGCGGCCGACCCGGCGGTGCAGCCGCTGGCGGTGGGTCAGGCCACGGCCCGAGGGCGGCTTCGGCAGCGTGGAGGGCAGGTTCTCGTAGCCCTCCAGGCGGATGACCTCCTCGGCGAGGTCGTTGGCCTCGGTGAGGTCGGGCCGCCAGGACGGCACCGTGACGACCAGCTCGTCCTGGCCCTGGACGTCGCAGCCGATCTCCTGCAGCCGGCGCACCACGGTCTCGCGGCCGTAGTCCACGCCCGCGACCCGGTCCGGGTGGTTCGCGGGGACCGTGACGGTCCGCGGGGCGGTGGGCGCGACGACCTCGGTGACACCGGCCTCGGCCGTGCCGCCCGCGAGCAGCACCAGCAGGTCCACGGTGCGCTGCGCGGCGGCCGCGGCGGCCCGCGGGTCGACGCCGCGCTCGAAGCGGCGGGAGGCCTCGGAGGACAGCTTGTGACGGCGGGCCGTACGGGCGATCGAGACGGCGTCGAAGTGGGCGGCCTCGATGACCACGTCGGTCGAGGCGTTCACCCCGTTCCCGGTGTCCTCGTGGTCCGCGATCTCCGTGTTGGCGCCGCCCATGACGCCGGCCAGACCGATCGGGCCGCGCTCGTCGGTGATGACCAGGTCCTCGGAGTGCAGCTCGCGCTCGGTGCCGTCGAGGGTGACGAGCTTCTCGCCCTCCTCGGCCCGGCGCACGCCGATCGTGCCCTGGACCAGGTTCCGGTCGTAGGCGTGCAGCGGCTGGCCCAGCTCCATCATCACGTAGTTCGTGACGTCGACGGCGAGCGAGATCGGGCGCATGCCGACCTTCTGCAGCCGGCGCCTCAGCCAGATCGGGGAGCGTGCCTCGGGGCTCAGGCCGGTGACCGTGCGGGCGGTGAAGCGGTCGCAGCCGACCGGATCCGCGACCTGCACCGGGTAGCCGAAGGCGTTCGGGGCGGGCACGTCGAGCAGCGCCGGGTCGCTGAGCGGCAGGCCGTAGGCGATGGCGGTCTCGCGGGCGACGCCGCGGATGGACAGGCAGTCGCCGCGGTTGGCGGTGACGGCGATGTCCAGCACCTCGTCGACGAGCTGGAGGAGCTCGATGGCGTCCTTGCCGACCTCGGTCTCCGGCGGCAGCACGATGATGCCGTGGGTGCCGTCGTCGCCCATGCCCAGCTCGTCGCTGGAGCAGATCATGCCGTGGGACGTCTTGCCGTAGGTCTTGCGGGCGGCGATGGAGAAGCCGCCGGGCAGCGTGGCGCCGGGCAGGACCACGACGACCTTGTCGCCGACGGCGAAGTTGCGGGCGCCGCAGACGATCTCCTGCGGCTCGCCGGTGCCGTTGGCCCGGCCGACGTCGACGGTGCAGAAGCGGATCGGCTTCTTGAAGCCCTCCAGCTCCTCGATGGTCAGCACCTGGCCGACGACCAGCGGCCCCTTGAGGTCGGCGCCGAGCTGCTCGACGGTCTCGACCTCGAGGCCGGCCGAAATGAGCTTGGCCTGGACGTCACGGCCGGTTTCGCTCGCCGGCAGGTCGACGTACTCCCGCAGCCAAGAAAGCGGGACCCGCATCAGATCTCCATCCCGAACGGCCGGGTGAACCGGACGTCACCCTCGACCATGTCTCGCATGTCTTCGACGTTGTGGCGGAACATCAGCATCCGCTCGATGCCGAACCCGAAGGCGAACCCGCTGTACTTCTCCGGGTCGACACCGCAGGCGGCCAGCACCTTGGGGTTGACCATGCCGCAGCCGCCCAGCTCGATCCAGCCCTCGCTGGAGCAGGTGCGGCAGGGCCGGTCGGGGTTGCCGACGGACTCGCCGCGGCAGACGTAGCACACCATGTCCATCTCGGCGGACGGCTCGGTGAACGGGAAGAAGTTCGGCCGCAGCCGGGTCTTCATGCCCTCGCCGAAGAGCGACTGGACCATGTGGTCCAGGGTGCCCTTGAGGTCGGCCATGGTCAGGCCCTCGTCGACGGCGAGCAGCTCGACCTGGTGGAAGACCGGGGTGTGGGTGGCGTCCAGCTCGTCGGTGCGGTACACGCGGCCGGGGCAGATCACGTAGACCGGCAGCTCACGGCTGAGCAGCGAGCGGATCTGCACGGGCGAGGTGTGGGTGCGCAGCACGACGCCGGAGTCGGCGGTGCCGTCCGGGCCGGTCACGAAGAAGGTGTCCGCCTCGCCGCGGGCCGGGTGGTCCGGGCCGATGTTCAGGGCGTCGAAGTTGAACCACTCGGCCTCGACCTCGGGGCCCTCGGCGACCTCGTAGCCCATGGCCACGAAGACGTCCTCGATGCGCTCCGAGAGCGTGGTCAGCGGGTGCCGGGCGCCCGCGGGGACGCGGTCGTGGGGCAGCGTGACGTCGACGTCCTCCTCGACCAGCACGCGGGCGTCCCGCTCGGCCTCCAGTTCGCCCTGGCGGACGGCGAGGGCCTTGTTCACGGCGCCGCGGGCCATGCCGACGCGTTTGCCGGCGTCGGCCTTGGCGTGCGGGGGCAGGGCGCCGATCTCGCGGTTGGCGAGGGCCAGCGGGGAGGCGGGGCCCGTGTGGGCGACCTTGGCCTCGTGGAGCGCGTCGAGGGAGTCCGCGGCGGCGAAGGCGGCGAGCGCCTCGTCCCGCATGCGCTCGATCTCTTCCGGTTTCAACGCCTCGACCTCGACAGGGTCGTACGACTTATTCGGTGCCGACATCTCTTCCCGTGCTTCCGATTGGCTGGCGGACGGTCCCCGTCACCGACTTCGAGCCGGCTGTGGCTCTCGGCGGGCCGTGTGCAGGACACAAAGGTGCCAAAGGCCGATTCTAACGGGGTGGGGGTGGACGAATGGCCCGTGGGCCGCTAGGCGAGATACGCCGGCGTGCACACGGGCAACGTAAATCGGAACTCGGCGCCCCCGCCGGGGGCGCGGCCGACCGTGATGGTGCCGCCGTGGGCCTCGACGATGCCCTTGACGATGTACAGCCCGAGGCCCGTCCCGCCGCGCTTGCTGCCCCGCCAGAAGCGGGTGAAGACGCGGTTCATGGACTCCTCCGGGATGCCGGGCCCCTCGTCGCTCACCGTGACCGACGTGGCCGTTTCCTCGCCCTCGCGCGGGGACGGCGCGGGCGTGACGTCAATGGTGACGGTTCCCTCGCCGTGCCGCACCGCATTTTCCAGCAGGTTGCTCAGCACCTGGTCGACCTTGTCGGGGTCGGCCCACAGGGCGGGCAGCGGCTGCTCGACGCGCAGCAGGAAGCGGTCGGCCTGCTGGCCGGCGGCGACGTAGGCCTGGATGTGCCGGCCTACGGCCGCGCCGATGTCGACGGGCTGCCGGCGCACCTCGAGCCGCCCGCTGTCGATCCTGGAGATGTCCAGCAGCTCGGCGATGAGGCGGGTGACGCGGTCGGCGTCGGCGTCGACGGTCTCCAGCATCAGCCGCTTCTGGTCGTCGGTGAAGCGTTCCCACTTGGCGAGGAGCGTGGCGGTGAAGCCCTTCACCGAGGTGAGCGGGGAGCGCAGCTCGTGCGCGACGGTCGCTATCAGCTCGGCGTGGCTGCGCTCGGTGCGGTGGCGGGCCTCGGTGTCCCGCAGGGAGACGACCACCCCGCGCACGGGTCCGAGGGGTTCGTCGCGCACGTACCGCGCGGAGACCAGCACCTCCCGTCCGCCGGGCAGCAGCAGGTTGCGCTCGGGCTGCCGGACCCGGATGGCGAGGCCGCCGTAGGGGTCGGTGAGCTGCCACCAGCGCCGGCCCTCCAGGTCCTCCAGCGGCAGCGCCTTCTCCAGGTGCCGGCCGAGGGCGTCCTCGGCGCGGAGGGCGGTGATGCGTTCGGCGGCCGCGTTGAAGCAGGTCACGCGGCCGTTTTCGTCGGCGGTCACCAGGCCGTCGGGCAGCTCGTCGGGGTCGATGCCGGGGCCGGTGCCGGCGCGGTCGGCCTGCCGTGGCGCGGATGTGCGGCGCACGTCCCGCCCGTCCGGCGCGGTGCTGCTGCCGACCACCCTCATCCCCGTACCCCACCTCTCAGACGGCGCAGGGCCCCGAGCCGGACACCCTACTAGCTCTGGGTGACGGAGCGGCACCCTGCGGAGGCGCGCTGGGCGCGCGCCGACGCGTAGAGACATACGGCGGCGGCGGTGGCGAGGTTCAGGCTCTCGGCCTTCCCGTGGATGGGGACGCGCACGACGGCGTCGGCCAGTGCGCGGGTCTCCTCCGGGAGCCCCCAGGCCTCGTTGCCGAACACCCAGGCGGTGGGGCCGCCCATGGTGCCCTTGTCCAGTTCCTCGTCCAGGTCGCGGTCGCCCGCTCCGTCGGCGGCGAGGATGCGCACTCCGGCGTCCTTCAGCCCCTCGACGGCCCGCTCGACGGGCACGCCGACGGCGACCGGCAGGTGGAAGAGGGAGCCGACGGAGGCGCGTACGGCCTTGGGGTTGTACAGGTCGACGGAGGCGTCGGTGAGTACGACGGCCTCGGCGCCGGCGGCGTCGGCGCAGCGCAGCACGGTGCCGGCGTTGCCCGGGTCGCGCACGTGGGCGAGTACGGCGACCAGCCGGGGCCGGGCGGCGAGGACGGCCTCGAAGGGGGTGTCCAGGAACCGGCAGACGCCGACCAGTCCCTGCGGGGTGACGGTGGTGGAGATGTCCGCGATGACGTCCTCGGAGGCGAGGTGCACCCGGGCACCGGCCTCGCGCGCCGCCCCGACGATGTCGGCGTACCGCTCCGCGGCCTCGACCGTGGCGAACAGCTCGACGAGCGTGGGCGTCCCGTCCACCCGGTGCCCGGCGGCCTCCCGGACGGCCTGCGGCCCCTCCGCGAGGAACAGCCGGTCCTTCCCCCGGAAGTTCCGCCTGCCGAGCCGCCGGGCAGCGGCGACACGACCGGACCGGGAAGAGATCAACTCGGGGCTGACGGGGGGCATCTTCTTCTTCACCTTCAGGAGAACCTCGACGTACGGTTCCATCCACCGCGCCGGCAGGGAACAGCGCCCCCCAAGGGGCGCGGGGAACTGCGCGACCAGCCACGACGGGCCCGCAGCCGGACGAATCGCTCCGCCGGGCAACAGCAGGACCCGCAGGCCGTCACGGCCTGCGGGTCCATGAGCCGGCCTAGAGCCAGCGCAGCGTCACGCGGCCTTGGGCGCGTTGACGTCGCTCGGCAGAGCCTTCTGGGCGACCTCGACCAGCGCGGCGAACGCGTTGGCGTCGTTGACGGCCAGCTCGGCCAGGATCTTGCGGTCGACCTCGACGTTCGCGGCCTTCAGACCCTGGATGAAGCGGTTGTAGGTCATGCCGTTGGCGCGGGCAGCGGCGTTGATGCGCTGGATCCACAGCTGACGGAAGTCGCCCTTGCGCTTCTTGCGGTCGTTGTAGTTGTAGACCAGCGAGTGGGTGACCTGCTCCTTGGCCTTGCGGTACAGGCGCGAACGCTGACCGCGGTAGCCGGAGGCCTGCTCGAGGATCGCCCGGCGCTTCTTGTGGGCGTTGACTGCCCGCTTGACGCGTGCCACTTCTTAACTCCTTGTAGCGGGGCCGCGGGGATACTCACGCGGCCCGGAAACGAATGGGTCCCGGTCCAGACGTACGGCGTCGCTCAGGCGACGCCGGGCGTCACTTGCCGAGAAGCTTCTTGATCTTCGCGGCGTCGCCCGGGGCCATCTCGGCGTTGCCGGTGAGGCGACGCGTCACACGGGACGACTTGTGCTCGAGCAGGTGGCGCTTGCCGGCGCGCTCACGGAGCACCTTGCCGGAGCCGGTGATCTTGAAGCGCTTGCTGGCACCGCTGTGCGACTTGTTCTTCGGCATAGCGCCGTTCTCTCCTCGTCGGTGGCGCTCCGGTGCCCGGTCGTGAGAACCGGGCACGGTGGAGCGTCGCTCTTGTTTCGGTTACATCCTCGGGGACTCGCGTCCCCCGGGATCACGCCTCGGCAGGTTCCTCGGACGGCGCCTCGGCCTCGAGACCGGCCTCGGCGGCGTTCTGCGACTTGCCGGGGTTGGCCTTCGCGTCAGCCTTGCGGGCTTCCTGCGCCTGGCGAGCCTCGGCCATCGCCTCGGTCTTCTTCTTGTGCGGACCGAGGACCATGATCATGTTGCGGCCGTCCTGCTTCGGGTTCGACTCCACGAAACCGAGGTCCTGGACGTCTTCCGCGAGACGCTGCAGCAGCCGGTAGCCCAGCTCGGGGCGGGACTGCTCGCGGCCACGGAACATGATCGTGATCTTGACCTTGTCGCCCTGCTTGAGGAACCGGACGACGTGACCCTTCTTGGTGTCATAGTCGTGCGGGTCGATCTTCGGCCGGAGCTTCATCTCCTTGATGACCGTGTGCGCCTGGTTCTTGCGCGCCTCACGGGCCTTCATGGCCGACTCGTACTTGAACTTCCCGTAGTCCATGAGCTTGCACACGGGCGGACGGGCGTTCGCCGCGACCTCGACCAGGTCCAGGTCGTACTCCTGCGCAAGCTCCAGTGCCTTGGCCAGCGGGACGATGCCCACCTGCTCGCCACTGGGACCGACGAGTCGCACCTCGGGAACGCGAATCCGGTCGTTGATGCGGGGCTCGGCGCTGATGGATCCTCCTCGGTAGCACCACGCGACCGCCTGGCGGACAGCCGCGTATTGTCTGTTTCGACAGACCTAACCGCACCGAGACACGAAAAATGCCCCGGGCGATCACAGGCGGGGCTCCCATAGCTACCGGAGCACCGCCGCGGAGACCGCGGGGCGCGATTCGGACGGCTCCATCGTCCGTACGGAACGATGGTGGCCGTCTGACCGGAGACCCGCCGTCCCGGGGGGCGGTCGGGTGGGAGATCGGAGCCTCCACTTGTGGGCCGGGCACAGCGTGTCCGGCCGGTCGTGAACAAGGTTAGCAGGATCGCTTGACAAGGGCTAATTGAGAAGGCGCAACGCGGAACGCCTATCGTGTGGGGCATGAGTGACACCCCTCCTGAGTCCCCCGACTTCGACGCGATGACCCGGGACATCGCCGAGGTCCCCGCCGTCGAGGTGATCGTGACGGTCGCCGTCAACCTGATGAGCGCCGCCGCCGTGAAGCTCGGGCTGAGCGAGGAGGGCGAGAAGTACAAGGACCTGGACGAGGCCCGCAAGCTGATCGGCGCGCTCGCCGGTCTGCTGGACGCGAGCGCCACCGAGGTCAGCTCCTTCCACGCGGCCCCGCTGCGGGACGGCCTGAAGTCGCTGCAGCTCGCGTTCCGCGAGGCCTCGATCGTGCCGGACGAGCCGGGCCAGGGCCCGGGCGAGAAGTACACCGGCCCGGTCTACGGCTGACCCGGCCCCCGTACCCGTCCCGTACGCGACCCGCGTACTCACTCCCGCACGAACAAGGGCTCGCCCGGAGGCGTCGTCCCGGCCGGCAGCAGTGCCAGGTCGAGGCCGCGCACCAGGCGGGCCCTCAGTGTCTCGTCGGCGGCCAGCCGCCCGGCGACCGCGCGGGCGGCCTCGGCGGGCGCGGCGGCCGGGTCGAGGACGAGGACGAGGGTGCCGTCGGCCTGCCCGGGACCGAGGTGGGCGCGCAGGACCGCGGGCTCGGCGGCGACGGCGCCGCGCACGGCCCCGAGAACGGCCGGGTCGGTGAGCGGGTCGGTGCTGGTACGGCCCTCGGCCAGGGCGAGCAGCGCGGGGCCGGTCAGCTCGAAGGGCACCGGTCCGGCGAGGTCGAGCACGACCGTGTCCGCCTTCTCGTGCGCGGCGGCCTCCAGCGCCTGGTGCAGGGGAACGGCGACGGGCCGGGCCGACGGGTCCCAGCGGGCCAGGGATTCGGTGGAGGTGAAGGCGGGCAGGGCGGTGCGGTCACCCGCCTTCAGCGTCGGCACCGCCATGTCGCTGGTCTTCTCGCGGCGCAGTCCGCCCACCCGTCTCCCGCCACCGCCCTTCCGAGGAGCTTCGCGCCCCTCGTGACCGTCCTCCTCGACCTCCCCGAGCACGGCCACGACCGGAACCAGCAGCCGGGCGCCCTTCAGCGCCGCGAGGACCGGCCCCACGGCCGTGCGGTCCCCCGCCCAGGCGGCGAGCGCGGCGCTCAGCCGGGGGTCGGCGGAGCCGTCGTCGTCGGAGTAGCCGGAGTCGGGAATGTTCTTCTTCGCCACGGTCCCGACCCTATAGGGAGGCCGGCGCCGTGCCCGTCCCGGCCCGGAGCCGGATTCACAGGGGGCTCCGGGATTCGCTGACGTGGTTCTCAGGTCCGTCCCACGGAGCGCACAGCGACCGCCCCGAGCATCGCGGCCATGGAGTCCTCCGGATCCGGCCGTCCTGGCCGCCGCGCCCGCCGCTCTCGCCGCCCGCTGCTGTTCGCCGCCCTGGCGGTCGTGGCGATGGGCGGGGTCACGGCGGGCGGCACGGCCTATGTGACGGCGCGCGCGCACTCCGGTGCCGGGACCGTATCGTCGGCCTCGTCGCCGTCGGCCTCCTCCTCGGCCGCGGCGGGTGAGGAGGCGTCGGTGGAGAGCACGGCACAGCCGGTGACGGTGGACCGTGAGGCGCTGCTGGCGCGGTCCATGGCATCGGTGACCGTGCCGCCGGGGGCCCGGGTGTCGGCGGCGGTGCTGCAGACGGGCTCGGGAGAGAGCGCCACGTCCGGGACGGACGCCTTCGACACGGCGAGCATCGTCAAGGTGGACATCCTGGCCGCGCTGCTGCTCCAGGCGCAGGACGCCGGCCGGGAGTTGACCGCGGCGGAGCGGGCGTACGCCACGAGGATGATCGGGAACAGCGACAACGCGTCCGCCACCACGCTGTGGCATGCGATCGGCCGGGCCGGGGGGCTGGACGCGGCGAACGAGCGGTTCGGGCTCTCGCACACCTCGGGCGGCGACGGTGAGCTGTGGGGGTTGACGCAGACCACCGCGGCCGATCAGCTTCTGCTGCTGCGGCAGGTGTTCGGGGAGGACTCGGAGCTGAGCGCCGCGTCGCGCGCGTACGTGCGGAAGCTCATGGGGGCCGTGGAGGCCGATCAGCAGTGGGGGGTGTCGGCCGCCGGTACCTCGTGGGCGCTGAAGAACGGGTGGCTGGCGCGCAGTACGACCGGGCTGTGGGACGTGAACAGCGTCGGACGGGTGACGGTGGACGGCACCGCGTACCTGGTGGCGGTGCTGTCGCGGGGAACCGCCACGCAGGCCGAGGGGATCTCGCTGGTGGAGGCGGCCGCGAAGGCCGCGGTGTCGGCCTTCACCCGGGACGGCTCCACCGCGTCCCCGGGGACGGGTTCCACCGCCTCGGGCACGGGCTCCGCCGCCTCGGAAACGGAGCCCGCCGCCGGTTCGTGAGGCCGGTCAGCCGTAGGCCAGGCTCAGTGCCAGGTAGCAGGCGAAGGTGGACAGGACGTAGTAGGCGGCGGAAGCGGCCGGCCAGCGCGGGGCGTGGGCCCGGAAGAACCGCCAGCCGGCCCGGGCGGGCAGCAGCAGCGGCAGCAGGGCGAGCGGCACCAGCAGCGCCTCCGGGCGGGCCTGCGTGACCAGCAGGAGCACCGACAGCACGGGGGCGGCGAGCGCCACGGCGACGGTGCCACCGAGGCCGAGGGTGCTGACGTAGCTGCGCTCACCGGGCTTGAGCCTGCGGGTGATCTTCTTGGCGAACTCCAGGTGGACGGTGACCAGCACCGTGATCACGATGGCCAGCACTCCCCCGCGCCCGGCGCTCTGCCCGGTGTCGCCCAGGTAGCGGGTGTAGAGGTAGATGTGCAGCAGCAGTTGGGCGGGGAAGCTGATCAGGAGGCTGAGCAGCAGCCGGTCGCCCGGGGGCCAGTCCAGGGCCCGGTCGGCGGCCAGCACCAGGACGCAGTAGAGGAGTTGCCCGGCGAGCACCGCGAGGGCGGCCGGGCGGCCCGCGTTCAGGACGAGGACGAGAACCGCGCCGGCCGCGCACAGCACGAGCAGGTCGCGCTCGCGCACGACGCCGGAGGCCAGCGGCCGACGGGGGTTGAACGCGCGGTCGTAGGCGAGGTCCCGGATGTCGTCCACGGCCCGCATCAGCAGCAGCGTGACGGTGAGCGTGAGCGCCGCGGTGAGCGTGCCCAGGCCGGGGCGCCAGGCGGGGTGCGTGGGCTGGACGACCGCGAACAGCCCGGAGACGCCGTAGGCCCACAGGAACGCGAACGCCACGGACGGCAGCGGTGGGTAGCTGCCCGCCACGAAGCGGGCCCAGCGGCTCAGCACGGCCGTGCCCGACCCGCCGGGCGGACGCGCACGGGGAGTTCCCACACGCCGCGCATGAACATCCGGTCCCGCCAGTCCAGTTCGGCCGGGTCGACGGCGAGTTCCAGTCCGTCGAGCCGGCCGAGCACGGCGGTGAGGCCCTCCTGGAGCTCCACGCGCGCGTGGGCCGCGCCGAGGCACAGGTGGCGGCCGTGGCCGAACCCGATGTGCGGGTTGGGCGAGCGGTCGGCGCGGAAGACGTCCGGGTCGGGGAAGACGTCCGGGTCGCGGTTGGCCGCGTCGGTGAGCGGGACGACCACCTGGCCGGCGGGCAGGACGTGGCCCGCAAGGGCCACCTCCTCGGTGGTGACGTGCGGCTGGCCACCGGTGCCGGCGAACCAGACCCAGCGCACCAGTTCCTCCACGGCGGCCGGGACCGCCGAGGGGTCGCGGCGCAGCCGGTCGGCGAGGCCGGGCGTGCCGAGCACGTGCAGCACGCACATGGCGAGGTGGGAGGCGGTGGTCTCGCCGCCCGCCATCATCAGGCCGAAGCCGAAGACGGCGATCTCCTCGTCGCTGAGCCTGGTGTCCGGCGGCGCGGTCAGCAGCTGGGTGAGCAGGTCGTCGCCGGGCCGGCCGGCCTCGACGGCCGCGCGGCGCTCGGTGAGCTGCCCGAAGAAGTAGTCGTACATGAAGGAGTGGGCCCGGGCGCTCTCCTCGGGGGTGAAGCGCCCGGCGGACATCATGACGGTGACCTCGGGCAGGAGCCGGTCCAGGTCGGCCACGGGCACGCCGAGCATCTCGCAGATCACCCGGTACGGGAACGGGGTGGTGAACTCGGCGATCAGGTCGACGGGGCCGTCGGCGGCGCGCAGCCGGTCCAGCAGTTCCGCGGCGATCGCGGCGATGCGGGGCCGGTCCTCCTCGGCCCTGCGGTGGGTGAAGCGGGCCTGGACGCGGCTGCGGCGCCGGGTGTGGGTGGGCGCGTCGCTGGTGACCAGGGCCAGGGCGCTCGACTTCCGGGCGAACAGGGTGCCGCCGGCCCAGGCCTCGCGGCTGAAGCGGTCGTCGGACAGCACCGTCCTGACGTCCTCGTGACGGGTCACGAGCACCGCGTCCCGGCCGTTCCCGAGCCGCACCGGCACCAGCGGCTCCTCGCGGAGGCGGGCGAGCCGGCCGGGGTCGAGGCTGATGCCGGGCAGGTCCGGGAAGGGGTAGGCGGGCGGCTGCCGGTCCGGGCCGGCCCCGGTGACCGGGCACCGCACGGCGGGCGCCCCGGTCATCGCAGCCACCCCTCGGCGGGCTCGAGCTCCTGGTCCGGGGCGCCGTGCCAGTACTCGTGGAAGGAGGCGCAGCGGCCGTCGGCGGCGAAGCGGAGCACCAGGCAGCCGGCCGCGTTGCGGGGCGCGCCGGTGGCCGGGTCGTACAGGACGCACCACCATTCCACGGCGGCCCGCCCGCCGGAGACGACGGGCTCGCCGAACCACATGCGGGCGTCCTTCTGCCGGGACAGGGTGGTGCGCCAGTGCGCGGCGACGGCGTCGCGGCCGGTGTGCGGGGCGCCGTAGGGGCCCTGGTGGTAGACGGCGTCGTCGGTGAAGAGGGCGGCGATGGCGTCCGCGTCGCGGGCCCGCCAGCCCTCCTTCAGGGCGTCGATCCACCGGTCCACGGCGGTCGTGGCCCCGAGTGCCGGGGTGAGGGTCTGCTGCTGGGTCATGTCCGTTCCTTGTACGGGGAGGGCGTCCCGGTGGCCCAGGACGGGGTGGCGGTGATCTCGACGACGGCGGCGAACAGGGAGACGCCGAAGCTGTTGTTGAGCATCAGCACCCGGTCGCCGGGGCCGACTTCGCGGGTCTCCACGAGGTGGTGCAGGGCGGCGAAGTGGTCGCTGGTGGTCATGTGACCGAGGGCGCGGCCGAACTCGAGGACGCCGCGGGCCGGGTCGATGCCCAGGGGTTCGAGGACCGAGCGGATGTACTCGGGGCCGCCGGACAGGACGTGGGTGACGCGGGTGATGTCGCCGGGCCGCAGTCCGGCGTCCTCGATGGCGCGCAGTCCGGTCTCGGTGCGGGCCGCGTCCACGGCCTTGCGGGCCAGGGTGGCGGCGCCGGGGTCGCTGCGGGCGTAGTCGATCATCCGGGCGACCAGGTCGATCCGGCCGGTGCGGGTGCGCCGGGGCGGGAAGAGGGGGCCGCGCGGCCGGTTCATCTCCTCCAGTTCGGGCAGCGAGCCGGAGACGAGGGACAGGACGCGGGCGAAGCCGCCCCGGGTGGACAGCACGGCGGCGGTGGCCGCGTCGCCGAGGATGGACGGGCGTTTCATCCGGGCGCCGCTCTGGTAGCGCCAGCGGTCGACGCGTTCGGTGCCGAAGTTCTCGGCGGCGGTAACCAGCGCGGCCGTGCGGGACGGGTCGGCGCTCAGGTGGCCGTGGGCCAGTTCCATGGCGCCGAGGGCCGCGTTGCAGCCCTGCCGGACCTCCATGGCCGGGACCCGGGTGCCGACCGCGTGCCGGAGCACGTACTGGTGCGGGGTCCACAGTTCGGGTCCCTGCTCGTGCAGCGAGGCGTGCAGCACGAGCGCGATGTCGGCGGCCGGGTGCGCGGAGCGTTCCAGTGCGGTGCGGGCGGCCTCCACCGCCATCTCGGGCGGCGATACGGCGCCCGCGACGGCGGCGCCGGTCCAGCCGCCGGCCCGCCACTCGTCCTCGGCGTAGCGGCCCTCGGCGACCGCGCGGTCGGCCGGGTGGGGCCGGGGCAGGTAGCAGCCGAGGCCGTCGATGAACAGGTTGGTCACGCGCACGGTCAGTCCTCCCCCGCCGCGGTGCCGTCGCCGGGCAGCAGCCGTACGGTGCCGTTGGTGCCGTCGAGCTCGATCCAGGCGCCGTCCTCGATGGCCGTCATGGCCTCGCGGACCGCGACGACCGTGGGGACGCCGAGCAGCCGGCCGCTGATGGCGGTGTGCGAGACGAGGCTGCCGCGCTCGACGACGATGCCCTTGGCGGCCATCATCAGCGCCAGCCAGCCGGGGTCGGTCTCCTTGGCGACGAGGATCCGGCCCACGCAGCGCTCGGGCGGTACGTCGGTGTCCCGGACGACGAGGGCGCGGCCGCGTGCCGTGCCGCTGCTGGAGGCGATGCCGCGCAGCACGCCGTCCGCGTCGGGTCCTCCGGCCGCCGCGGTGTCCTGCCGGGAGGCCAGCGCGACCGGCACGGGCAGGCCGCCGGGGACGGTGAAGTACGCGGGCGGGTCGGCGGCGGCCGCGCTCCCGGCGAACCGGGCGGCGCGCCGGCTCACCAGCGCGCGCAGGTCGGTGTCGGGCAGGGTGCCGTCGAAGGCACCGAGCACCTCCTCGGTCTGGAGGTGGACGACGTCCTCGGCCCGGTCCAGCAGTCCCGCCTCGACGAGCCGGCGGGCGAGCCCGCGCATGACCTCGCGGGAGACGCCGTAGAGCTGGCTGCGGCAGAACCGGGTGTCCTCACGGGCCTTGACGCTGAACCGCAGCGAGGCCAGCACGGCGCCGAGCGCGGCCCGCTTGAGCGGGGCGGGGCAGGCCTCGCGCAGGGCGTGCCGGGCGGCGTCGCGGGCGGCGGCCTCGTCGGCCTCGTTGGCGGCGACGGTCAGCCCCTGGCCGATGAAGGGGCGCAGCGCGGTGACGATCTGCCAGGGTTCCTGGCGCGGGGTGAGGACCTCCAGTTTCAGGTCGTGCAGCGCGCGGTCGCCGTAGGTCCGCAGGTGCCGGGCGAAGGCGTCGGCGGTGGCGGTGCCGTACTTCCCCTCGGTGATCTCGCGCCAGACCTCGGGCGCGGGGCGTTCCAGGACGGCGGTGCGCAGGGCCGGGTCGGCGGCCGCGCGTTCGGCGAGGGCGAGGGCCGAGCGGACGGAGGCGAGGGTGCGGTTGGGGCGGCCGCCGCCCATGAGGCGGGGCAGCAGCGCGCGGCCGTCCGGCACCCAGCGCTCCAGGAGGGCGTCGGCGCAGGTCAGGGAGACCAGGGCGAAGTAGCTGGCGACCATGGTGACGCCCCAGCGGTGTTCCGCCTCGGCCCACATGGTGCGGTAGCGGGCGATGAGTTCGTCGGTGGTGCAGTCCTCGAAGGACGGCCAGCGCGCCATCAGCTCGTCCCACCAGCGCAGGAACTCGCGCAGCCGGCGCGGCTGGGCCACGTAGGCGCGGGTGAGGCGGGGGGCGGCGCGCAGGACCTGCTTCCAGGCGCGGCGGCGGGCCGCCCGGTCCGGGGCGGTGTCCTGCTCGTGTTCGGTGAGGCCGAGGGAGCGCTGCCACATGGGGCGGATGAGGTCGAAGCCGGGGATCTGGCCGTGCAGCGCGAACCAGGCGTCGAGGCGGTAGTAGACCCGCCCGTCGAGGTGCCCGATCATCCGGCTGAGGTGGTGCTGGCCGCGGCGCAGGGAGTCCTCGGGCACGCCGAGCCGCCGGTAGAAGTCGGCGAAGCCGGTCCGGTAGAAGACGCGGGCCTGGGAGTAGGTCAGCGTGGAGGTGACGCCGGGGAAGGACTCGGTGAGGTTGTGGTTGGTCCACGGCACCGGCGGCGCGCTCTCCTCGCGCGGGGCCGCGGCGCGGACCACGGGCCGGGCCTGGACGAGGTGGATCCGGCCGTCGGCGGTGAGGGTGCCCTCGATGTCCTGGGGGCCGCCGAAGAGTTCCTCGGCGCGGGCGGCCAGCGCGCCGATGGCGCGGACCTCGTCGTCGGACAGCACGGGCGGTCCGCCGAGCGCGTCCGGGACGGACAGCAGCACCGGGCCGGCGTCCGGCCGGGCCGGGTCCAGGCCCGCCATCACGGACTTGACGGTGAGTTCGGCCCGTACGGCGCCGGTGGCGCGGTCCATGAAGAAGTGGTCGATGTCGGCCTTCTCCTGCACGATGCCCTCGCCGATGCCGTGTGCGGCGGCCACCACCGCCTGGTCGGCGCCGCCGCGCGGATCGCTGGTGAACATCACGAAGGACCGCACGCCGGGCACCATCCGCTGGACGCCGACCGCGACCCGTACGGCGGTGGCGTCGACGCCGCGCCGCACGCGGTAGAGCACGGCCTCGGGGTTGTAGGCGGAGGCCCAGCAGTCCGCGACACGGTCCAGGAGGGCTTCCCGGCGGACGTACAGGTAGCTGTCGGAGAGTCCGGCGAACGGGTCGTCGGCGCCGTCCTCGCCGCTGCCGTCCGGCTGGGCGGCGACGCAGCCGCGTACGGCCACCAGTCCTTCGGGACCTGCGAGTTCGTCGAAGCCGGCGAGCACCTGCCGGGCGAGGCCGGGCGGCAGCGGGGCGGCGCGGACCTCGTCGCGCGCGGCGCGGGCCCAGGCGGTCAGCTCCTCGGTGCCCGCCCCGGCGCCCGGGAAGCCGGCGGGTACCGGCACGCAGGCGGTGTACGCCTCGGCGGTCAGCGCGAAGAAGGCGGGGACGGGTAGCCCGGCGCGGCGCATCTCGTGCTGCCGGGAGAACTTGTGGCCCACCAGGGCCGGGTCGGCCGGCGCGGTGCCGGGATCGCCGCCGGTGCCGGCCAGCAGCGGGCCGTGTCCGGTGGCCGGCCCGGAGTGGGCGAGCGGGGTCGTGGAGGCCATGGACTACCACACCCCCGGCAGCAGCCGCGCCCGGCCGCCCGCGTACCCCGGGTAGCCGGGGACGGCCCACAGCACGCGCTCCTCGACCCGGATCCGCCACACGATCACCGTGGCCAGGGCGAGCAGGAACAGCACGCTGAGCGGGTTGCAGAAGAACGCCACGAACGCGGCGTTGGCCAGCAGCATCCCGGTGTACGCCGGATGCCGTACGTGCCGGTAGGGGCCGTGGGTGACGATGGAGTGGTCGGAGTAGCGGACCACGTGGTGGGAGTAGAAGCGGCCGAGGGTGCGGATGGCGGTCAGGCGCAGCGCGACGGACGCGGTGAACACCACGACGGGCACGGTCAGCCACACCGACCAGGTGTGCCAGGGCAGCGGCCACAGCACCGCGGAGACACCGGTGCCGGCCCGGGTCAGGGCGTACGGCAGCAGCGTGCTGTTCTCGGCGGCGGACTGCTTGGGGTGGCGCACGGTGATGCCGGTCTCGGCGAGGATCCACAGCACGTAGAGGCCCGCGAACAGGGCGGCCACGGCGTGCGGTCCCGCGGTGTCCGAGGTGAGCTGGAGCGCGATGGCGAGGGCGAACAGGGCGCAGGTCACCGGCAGCAGGGCGCGCAGGACGAGGACGACGAGGCGCTGGTTCATGCCGCCGCCCCGGCACCGGCGCGGAAGGACCGGTAGGCCTCGGGGGTCAGGCCCTTGCTGACGTAGACGAGGCTGCCGATCCTGGTGCCCGGCCCCTCGCCGGCGATCAGCTCGAAGGTGAGCCGGGCCTTGTCGTCGGACATGCGGGTCTGCCGCCAGCGCAGCGCCAGCGGGAGCGTGGCGGGCAGGTCGGCGGGCAGGTCGGCGGTGAGCCGCAGCCACAGCATCTGCACCTCGTCCGGCCAGCCGCCGACCCGGTGCGAGAGCCAGGTGGCGAACTGGCGGCCGGCCTCGACGACCGACTTCACCGAGCGCCGGCCCGGGCGCCGGCTCGCCAGGGTGTGCCCGGCCTCCGGCAGCAGGACCGCGGCGGTGAACACACCGTCGTCGGCGAGGGGTTCGCCGAGCATGACGTTCTCCGGGCGGGTGCGGTGCACCAGGAAGGCGCGGGCGGGCTCGGCGGCCGGGGCGGACGGCGGGGGCGCCGCGCCGGGCCGGTCGCCCTCCGCGTCCGTGGTGAGGGTGAACCAGCTGTCCGAGACGACGGTCGGGCCCTGGGTGACGCGCAGGGTGTGGCGGCCGTTCTCCGGCGGCGCGGCGTAGAGCACCAGGCCCGGGTTCAGCTCGGGCATCACCCGGAAGTTGACGACCCATTTCACCCGGGAGCCCGCCGGGACGTCGACGCGGTCGCTGACGGCGTCCGCCATGGCGCACACCAGGAGCATGCCGGGGACGTGGTCCAGCGGGTGGTCGTAGAAGAACGGGTCGCCCTGGTCGACGGTGAGGTGGGTGAGCCAGGAGTCGGCGTCGTAGCCGCGGGCCGCGGGGTGCGGTGCCCCGGCGGGGCCGTGGCCGGTCTGCTGAACGCGTGTCTGGGCTCGGGTCGTTGGCGTGGTCATCCGTCTTCCTCGATTCCTGACTGTGCTGTCGCTCGGCTCGGGCCGGCCCGCGGCGTCGTCGTCCCGCGCTCGCGGTGGCGGCGCGCCGCGCGGCCCCCGGTCCACCGCGTGGGGCGCGTCCGCGGCGCCGGGCCCGGTTGGCCGGCCGCTTCGGTGCGGGCCGTCGTCGGCCCGGTGTTCGCGGCAGTCTTGACGAGCCACCTGACATGCCGCTGACCCCTGCCGGCGGCAGCGTCGTCCGGCATGACAGCGTTGTCCGCATGTCAGCGACGGGTCAGCGGTACGGACCACGATCGGTCGTCCGTTCACTTTTCGAGGGTCCGTACGCGGTCGCCGGCCGGGTCCGTTCCCCGTGATCCCGCTGGGGAGGTCTCCGCATGATTCTGGTGACGGGCGCGACCGGTGTGGTGGGCGGCGAGGTGGCGAGGACGCTGGCGTCGGCCGGCCCCGTGCGGTTGTTCTGCCGTGACCCGGCCCGGCTGCCGGAGCTCGGCCCGGGCGCGGAGGTGGCCGTCGGCTCGTACCAGGACCACGGCTCCCTGCTGCGCGCGCTCGCGGGGGTGGACCGGGCGTTCCTGGTCACCCGTGATCCCGGCGGCGACAGCGACGCGCGCTTCCTGCGGGCCGCGGAGGCGGCCGGGGTGCGGCACGTGGTGAAGCTGTCCGCGTACGCGGCCGGTGAGGACGACGCCGACGACCTGATCACGCGCTGGCAGCGGGACTGCGAGGACCTCCTGCGCGCCTGCGGCCTGGAGTGGACGCTGCTGCGCCCGCGCGCGTTCATGTCGAACACGCTGGCGTGGGCGGGCTCGATCCGCTCCGAGGGTGTGGTGCACGCCCTGCACCCCGGGGCGCCGACCGCCTGCGTCGATCCCCGTGACCTCGCCGAGGTCGCGGTGGCCGCGCTGACCTCAACCGGTCACGCGGGCCGGATCCACGCGCTCACCGGCCCGGAGGCGATCTCCGCCGAGGGGCAGACCCGGCAGCTTTCCAGGGTGCTGGGCCGTCCGCTGGTGTGCCGCGAGCTGACGGCGGAGCAGGCCGCGGCCCGCTGGTCGCGCCGTCATCCGCCGCATGTGGTCGAGGCTCTGCTGCGCGGCGCCGAGCGGCAGTCGAGGGGCCGCAAGGCCAAGGTGGACCCCGCCTTCGTCCGCCTCACCGGCCGTCCGGCCCGGCCGTACGCGCGGTGGGCGGCGGACCACCGGGAGGCGTTCGCACCGGTGCCCGCGGTGCTCTCCGGAGCCGCGCGGGTCTAGGCCGTGTCCGCGAAGTCGCGCTTGCGTCGCGACTTCGCGGACACGGCTTAGAACTCCTCGTTCCGCCGCCGGCCCTGGTGCCGGCCCCGCCACAGGACCGCACCGGCCACCAGCAGCACCGCGCCGGTGCCGCCCGCGAGCGGGCCCGCCCAGCCGGACGTGGACGCGGTGGCCCTGGCGGTGTCCGGGCCGGGGCCGAAGTACTTCTCCCCGTACGACGCCGGGCGCAGGCTCCGGGGTTCGAGGCGGGCCGCGGCCTTCAGGGCCGCCGCGGGGTCGATCATGCCGAAGCCGCGGGAGTCGTCCCGGCCGCCCACCGGGGCGTCGCGGGCGGTGTCCTCCAGGATCTTCTTGACCTGGGCCGGGGTCAGCTCCGGACGGGCCGCCTTGACCAGGGCCGCCGCGCCCGAGACGTACGCGGCGGCGGCCGAGGTGCCCCAGCCCTCGTAGTACTTGTGGTCGGGGTCGGCGATCACGACGTTCACGCCGGGCGCGCTGACCGCCGCGTACCAGCGGCGGGTGGAGAAGGAGGCGCGGGTGCCGTAGCGGTCGACGGCGGTGGCGGCGATGACGCCCGGGTAGGCGGCCGGGTAGGAGACGTGGTCGCCCTTGGCGCCGCCGTTGCCCGCGGAGGCCACGACCACCACGCCCTTCTTCAGGGCGTACTGCACGGCCTCGTCCTCGCTCGGCTCCGGATGGGCGGAGTCGGAGTCGTCGCCGAGGGAGAGGTTGATGACGTCGGCGCCGTGGTCGGCGGCCCAGCGGATGCCGTCGGCGAGGGCGTTGCCCCGGGTGGTACGGGCCTTGCCGCGGGCGGAGTCGCCGTCCTCGAGGATGACCCGCACGGGCAGGATCTTCGCCTCGGGGGCGACGCCCATGACGCCTGCGGTGTGTCCGGCGCCGTGGCCGTGTCCGGCGATGATGCCGGCCATGGCCGTGCCGTGCCGGGCCCAGTCGCGGTCGCCGGGACCGGCGCCGAAACCGATCATGTCCTTGGCGGCGAGGACGTTGCCGGCCAGGTCCGGGTGGCCGGCCTCGACCCCGGTGTCGAGCACGGCGACGGTGACACCCCGGCCCTTGGTGGTCTGCCAGGCCTCGTCCAGGCGCAGGGCGGACAGGCTCCACTGCTGGGCACGGATGCCGTCGGCGTGGGCGGCGGCGGACGGCAGCAGGACGAGGGAGCCGGCGAGCAGCAGGCTCACCGCCGACCCGGCCCCGCGCGGGCGGCGGCGCGTCGTTCGCCTCATGAGGGGCTCTCCGTGGCCGGTCCGGCGGTCTGGCGCAGCCGGCGTTCGACGCGGTCGGCCAGCCCCTGCGCCTCCTGGCCGAGGCCGGCCTGGGCTGCTGCCGAGCCGGCGCCGGACCGTGCGGCGTCGGCGGCGGGCTGCGGCGAGTCGACCGTACGGCCGTCGGCCCAGCCGGACACGGCGTAGGCGACGACGGGGGCGTCGGTGAGGACGGAGACGGTCCAGGTGGCGCGCTGCCCGTCGCCGAACCGGGCCGCGGCGGTGCCCTTGGCGGCGTACGGCCGGGGCATCAGGTCGGCGCGCCGGTCCAGGTGTTCGTCGCGGAAGCGGGCCGCGAGCGCGGACATGGCGGCGGGGTCGCCCTTGGTGAACAGCAGGCCCACGGTGGTGACGTGGCTCTGGGTGGCGTCGGTGTAGGTGGCGCGCAGGAGCCGCCGGCAGCCGACCGGGGCGAGGACCTTGCGCAGCAGCGGGTCGAAGGCGCCGGCGCAGGCGCTGTCCGGGGCGACGGCGATCCGCGTCCAGGTCCGGTCGGCGCCGCCGGGACCGGCGCCGGTGCCCTGGACGGTGGGCGGGAACAGCCGGTCCACGGGCACGCTGTGCCACAGCGCTCCGGCCGCGCTGAACCCGGTGCCCGCCTTGCCGTCGGAACCGTCGCCGGTGAGCCAACTCCCGGTCACCGCACCGCCGATGAGTCCGAGACCGAGGACCAGGCAGGCGGCGGCAGCGGCGGTGCGGGGCCGCAGCCACGCCGGGGTCCGGGTGCGCGGGCGCTCACCGTACTCGGGCTCCCCGAACGACACGACGGGCCGGGCGGCCCCGTCCGCGCTCCAGGACAGGACGGGGTCCGGCGACATCGGCGCGGGGCTCGCCGGGTGGGCGGGGTCGCCCGGACTCCACGCGGGCCGCCCGTCACGCGGGCCGGACCCCGGCGGCGACGCCGGGGCCGGCGGGGTCGCGGCGCGGGGGGACGGGGCGGGCTGCTGCCCGGAGGCCGGGCGGGCGGGCGGCGGCTGGGAGGCAGGGCCGGCGGGAGCCTGCGTGGAGGCCGGGTGGGTGGCGGCGGGCCGCTGGGCGGAGACCGGGCGGTCCGGACCGGACGCCGGGAGCGAGCCGCCAGGGCCCGGGGCGGCCCCGGGCGCGGAGCCGGAGCGGCGCTGCTCGGGCGCAGCCGGGACCGGCCGCAGCCGGGTCGTCGTCTCCGCCGCGGACTCGGCGGGTGCGCCCGGCCGCTCCGCCGCCGAGGCGGCGGAACCGGAACGACGCTGCTGCGGCGCAGCCGGAACGGGCCGCAGCCGGGTCGTCGTCTCCGCCGCGGACTCGGCGGGTGCGCCCGGCCGCCGGGACGGTGCCACGGCGCGTGCCGCGGTCGGCGGGGCGTCGGGGAAGCGGGCGGAGGCGGGCGGCGGAGGCGGGCCCGACGGGTCGGCGCCGCCGGGGACGGCGGCGGAGGGGAAGGCGGGGAAGCGGGGGCCGTCGGCCGTGCGCGCGGCGCCGGACCGCTCGCCGCCCTGCCGCGTCTCCACCGGGGCCCGGCCGGCCGGGTTCCGCGCGGCACGCGGTGCGAAGACCGAGGGCTCCTCGTCGTCGGCGTCGTCCGCCGGAGAGGCGGGCTCGGCAGGGATGGGTGCCGTCCCGGGCCGACGTGCGCCCGGCCGGTCGGCGATCCCCTGCGGGGTGCCCCGGCCGGCCGCCGGAGGGGAGGGCACGGCCGCGTCGGCGCGGGCGCCGCGGCCTCGGTGGTGGCTCGGCTCACCGGCACTCCCGGGCGCCGTGCCGCCCCGGCCCACGGGCCCGTGCCCGGGCCAGGACTCGCCGCCCCGCTCGCCCGGCTGGGCGGCGGGCGCGGCCGGGACGCGGTTCGTCCCCCGGCCGCCGTGGCCGCCCGGCTCCCCGTCACCGGCCGGCGGGGCGGACGCTCGTGCGCCCGGGGGCGCCGCGACGGTCTCCGGGGCGTGATTTCGGGGCGCGTCGGCCGGGCGCGGTGGGGTGGCGGGGCGGGGCGGGTCGGCGGGGCGCGGCGGGATCGGGGCGCGGCGCGCTTCCGTGCTCATGCACCCCCCGTTTCCTCGTGCCCGGGCCGTCTTCCGCGAGCGGGCCGCTGTGCTCCTCGGCCGTGCCCGGTGCGAAGCTCCGTCCGGGCACGCATACCCGTACGGCTGGACCGGCATCCCGGTTCAGGTGATGCGGCCGGGAGCGTTCCGCCGTCGTGCGCGTCACTCTACGGGTTGTCCGGGAGAGAACGAGAACCAGTCCACGAGCCGGTGGCATCTGCCCGTATCGTCCCCCTACCCTGCGGTAATCCTGTCTGGCACGCTTCCGTCATGACTGCGCGCGCCGCCGACCGGGCCCGTTACGACCGGGCCACCGCCCATCTGGACGCCCCTCTCGCGATCGTGGACCTGGAGGCGTTCGACGCGAACGCGGACGACCTCCTGCGCCGGGCCGGCGGCAAGCCGGTCCGGGTCGCCAGCAAGTCCGTGCGCTGCCGGGCCCTGCTGGAGCGGGTCCTGGCCAGGGACGGTTTCCAGGGCATCATGTCGTTCACGCTCGCCGAGTCCCTGTGGCTGGCCCGCTCGGGGTTCGACGACGTCCTCCTCGCCTATCCGTCCGCCGACCGGGCGGGTTTCGCGGAACTGGCCGCCGATCCCAAGCTCGCCGGCGCGGTCACCGTGATGGTGGACGACGTGGCGCAGCTCGACCTGATCGACGCGGCCCGCGACGGCGGACGTGAAGTGGTGCGCGTCTGCCTGGAGTTGGACACCTCGCTGCGGCTGCTGGGCGGCCGGGTGCGGGTCGGGGCCCGGCGCTCGCCGCTGCACTCCCCCGCCCAGCTCGCCGAGCTGGCACGGACGGTGGCCCGGCGGCCGGGCTTCCGGCTGGTGGGGATCATGGCGTACGAGGGTCATGTCGCCGGTGTCGGGGACGCGGTGGCGGGGCGGCCGCTGCGCTCGCGGGCGATCCGGCTGATGCAGGCCGCCGCACGGCGGGAGCTGGCCGAGCGGCGCGCGGCGGTGGTGCGGGCGGTACGCGCCGTGGCGCCCGGCCTGGAGTTCGTCAACGGCGGCGGCACGGGCAGCGTGCAGCACACCGCCGCCGAGGACGCGGTCACCGAGATCGCCGCCGGTTCGGGGCTCTACGTGCCCCGGCTCTTCGACAACTACACGTCTTTCACCGGGCGTCCGGCAGCCCTGTTCGCACAGCCCGTCGTGCGGCGGCCCGGCGTGGGGATCGTCACCGTGCTGGGCGGCGGCTATCCGGCCTCCGGCGCCGCCGGCCCAGACCGGCTGCCGGTGCCGTACCTGCCGGAGGGGCTGGCGTACGACCCGCAGGAGGGTCCGGGCGAGGTGCAGACCCCGCTGCTCGGCTCGCCCGCCGACGATCTGCTGATCGGCGACAAGGTGTGGTTCCGGCACGCCAAGGCGGGCGAGCTGTGCGAGCGGTTCGACGTGCTGCACCTGATCGAGGGCGACACGGTCACGGCGGCCGTGCCCACGTATCGCGGTGAGGGCCGCACCTTCCTGTGAGCCGCGCCCCCGAACCTCGCCCGCCGGGTGCTCAGGGCGTCCGGCCGGCCTGGTCCGGCACCACCGAGCCGTCGGCGCGCCGCACCGGTCCGGGCGTGCCGTCGGGCGCGGTCCAGGCGGTGGTCGAGCACGGGTACGGCTCGGTCCGGCGCGGCAGCGGGTCGATGAACATGGGGTTCACCAGCCAGCGGTGGTCGGCGTCGTCGTAGGCCCGGCACATCAGTTCCGGCTTGTCGCGGTCGATGACGAGGTGGGCGCCGGTGGCGTCGCCGACGAAGGTGACGTCGGTGTCGGCGTCGCCGGCCGCGAGCACGGGGCGCCGCTGCCAGGGCTGCCGCTGCCAGGCCGCGGCGCCCCGCACGCCGTAGACCTCCTGGTTGATCCAGCAGCGTTTGCCGTCGATGTACGGGATGACCGATCCCCGGGTCGCCGGGACGCCGCCGCAGCCCTCGGTCCGGGTGGTGATCCGGCCCCGGCGGTCCAGGACCGGGCGGATGGCGATCGTGTGCGCCGCGTCCACGCCGACGCCCCTGGACCAGACCTCGGTGACGGGCTCGGCGCCCGCGGAGACGACGTAGACCCGGAATCCGGCCCGGCGCAGGGTGCGGATGAGGTCGCGCTGCTGGGCGTAGTGGCGGACGTAGGCGGGGACGGTGTGGGTGCCGAGGACGCGGGTCGCGCCGACCGGGGCGGCCAGGGCCTCGCGGCGGGCGGCGCGGGCGTAGGAGGCGAGTTCGGCGGGGGTGCGGCCGGCGAAGAGCTGCGGGACCCAGGCGTACTGCGGGACCGTGCGCCGGTGGTTCCAGTGGCCCGCGAAGGCGCGGGCACCGCTCATGGTGGTGGCGTTCTCGCGGATCTCGACAATCTCGTCCGTGCAGCGCGGCTCGGCGGAGGTCCTGAGGGGCGCGCCCGCCCCGGTGCCGCAGGCGGCCGTCAGGGCCTTGTCGGCGGCCTCGGTCAGCCAGGCGCTGGTGTCCTTCCAGCGGGCGGGACGCGGCAGGCGGTCGTGGCGCAGGGCCCAGGAGAGGGTGGCGTCGGTGACGTCGTTCTTGGTGACCGTGTTGTCCCAGTCGAACGCGGCGACCGCGCCGGTGTGGCCGGAGCAGGTGCCGCGGGCGTCGATGACGTGTTGCAGACGGGCGCGGTTGTCGCCGTGCCAGGAGGTGGTCAGTCGGGGGCAGCCGGGCCGCGCCGACGGCGCGGTGGGCGCGGCCGCCAGGGCGGCGGCCGCCGCCAGGGTCCACGCGAGAAGTAGTCGCATATGCGCGGAACCTACACCTCTGTCCCTTACAGGGGGGTGACGTACGCGCCCGAGATCCCGCCGTCCACCAGGAAGTCGGTGGCGTTGACGAAGGAGGAGTCGTCGCTGGCCAGGAAGGCGACGGCGGCGGCGATCTCCTCGGCCCGGGCGAACCGCCCGACGGGGATGTGCACCAGGCGGCGCGCGGCGCGCTCCGGGTCCTTGGCGAACAGCTCCCGCAGCAGCGGCGTGTCGACCGGGCCAGGGCACAGGGCGTTGACCCTGATCCCCTCCCGGGCGAACTGCACGCCCAGTTCACGGGACATGGCGAGCACGCCGCCCTTGGAGGCGGTGTACGAGATCTGCGAGGTGGCCGCTCCCATCCGGGCCACGAAGGACGCCGTGTTGATGATGGAGCCCCGGCCCTGGCGCCGCATGTACGGGATGGCGGCCTTGCAGCAGAGGTAGACGGAGGTGAGGTTGACCTCCTGGACGCGCTTCCAGGCCTCCAGGCCGGTGTCCAGGATGGAGTCGTCGTCGGGCGGGGAGATGCCGGCGTTGTTGAAGGCGACGTCGACGCTGCCGTAGGTGTCGTGGGCCGCCGCGAACAGCGCCTCGACCTGCCCGGGGTCGGTGACGTCGGCCTTCACGAAGAGCCCGCCGGTCTCGTCGGCGGCGGCCTTGCCGTGCTCCTCGTCGACGTCTCCGCAGACGACGTGGGCTCCTTCGGAGGCGAGCCGGCGGGCGGTGGCGAGGCCGATGCCGCTGCCGGCTCCGGTGACGACGGCGGTACGGCCGACCAGGCGGCGGCAGACGTGTTCTGCGTTCACTGTGCGGGGCCCTCCGTGCTGATGAAGACGTTCTTGGTCTCGGTGAAGGCGGTCAGGGCGTCGGGTCCGAGCTCGCGGCCGAGTCCGGACTGCTTGAAGCCGCCGAAGGGGGTCCAGTAGCGGACGCTGGCATGAGAGTTGACGGACAGGTTGCCCGCGCGGACGGCCCGGGAGACGCGCAGGGCGCGGCCGACGTCCCGGGTCCAGACGGAGCCGGACAGGCCGTAGGGGGTGTCGTTGGCCAGGCGGACCGCGTCCTCCTCGTCGGTGAAGGGCAGCAGGACGGCGACCGGTCCGAAGATCTCCTCGCGGGCCGCCCGGGAGTCGGGCCGTTCGCCGGTGAGCACGGTCGGCGGGAACCAGAAGCCGGGGCCGCCGGGGGCGACACCGCGCAGGGCGGGGGCGTCCTCGGGCACGAAGGACCGTACCCGGTCCAGCTGCTGACGGGAGATCAGCGGACCCATCCGCGTCTTCTCGTCGGCCGGGTCGCCCACGACGACGGCGGCCAGCGCGCCGGCCAGGAACTCGCGGGCCTCCTCGTACACCGATTCCTGCACCAGGACGCGGGTGCGGGCGCAGCAGTCCTGGCCGGCGTTGTCCAGGAAGGAGAAGGGGTCGAGGGCGGTCTCGAGGTCGGCGTCGGCGAAGACGACGTTCGGGCTCTTGCCGCCGAGTTCCAGGGTGACCGGCTTGACCAGCCGGGCGCAGCGCTCCATGACCTCGCGGCCGGTGCTCGTGGAGCCGGTGAACACGATCTTGGCGATGTCCGGGTGGTCCACCAGTGCGCGTCCGGCGGTGTGGCCGTGACCGGGCAGCACCTGGAAGAGGTGCTCGGGAAGGCCGGCCTCCAGGGCGAGTTCGGCGAGGCGGAGGGCGGTGAGCGGGGTGGTCTCGGCGGGCTTGAGGACGACGGCGTTGCCCGCGGCGAGCGCCGGGAAGGAGCCCCAGGCGGCGATGGGCATGGGGAAGTTCCAGGGGGCGATCACCCCGATGACGCCGAGGGGTTCGCGAAAGGTGACGTTCCAGCCGCCGGGCGCCGGGATCTGGCTGCCGAGGACGCGCTCGGCACCGCCCGCCGCGTACAGCAGCAGGTCGCGGGCGTTGCCGGCCTCCCAGCGGGCGTTGCCGATGGTGTGCCCGGCCTCGCGGACCTCCAGCCGGGCCAGTTCCTCGACGTGGCCGTCGACGGTGTCGGCGAAGCGGCGCAGCAGCCGGGCCCGGTCGGCGGGCGCGAGCGCGGCCCACCGGGGCTGGACGCGCGCGGCCCGGGCGACGGCGGCGTCCACGTCCGGCGCGCCGGCGGCGGGGAGAGTGGCGACGACCTCCTCGGTGGCGGGGTTGAGGACCTTCAGCTCGTGCGGGTCGGACACGTGGGGACCTTTCACAGGCGTTCGCATCACAGGCGTTCGAAGGAGCGGCGCAGTTCCCAGTCGGTGACCGCGGCGTCGAAGGCGGCGAGTTCGACGCGGGCCATGTTCCGGTAGTGGGCCACGACCTCGTCGCCGAAGGCGGCCTTGGCCACGGGGCTGTTCTCCCAGAGCTCGGCGGCCTCGCGCAGCGTGGTGGGCACGTGCTCGAAGTCCGCGGTGTAGGCGTTGCCGGGGCAGGGCTCGGGCAGTTCGAGTCGCTGCTCGACGCCGTGCAGACCGGCCGCGACCAGTGCGGCGACGGCGAGGTAGGGGTTGACGTCGCCGCCGGGGAGGCGGTTCTCGAAGCGCAGGGAGCGGCCGTGGCCGACCACGCGGAGCGCACAGGTGCGGTTGTCGTGGCCCCAGGCGACGGCGGTGGGCGCGAAGGAGCCGGGCTGGAACCGCTTGTAGGAGTTGATGTTGGGGGCGTAGAGGAGGGAGAGGTCGCGCAGGGCGGCGAGCTGCCCGGCGAGGAAGTGCCGCATCACGTCGGACATGCCGTCGGCTCCGGCCATGGCGTTGTCGCCGTCGGCGTCGGCCAGCGAGAGGTGGATGTGGCACGAGTTGCCCTCGCGCTCGTCGTACTTGGCCATGAAGGTGATCGAGACGCCCTCCTGGGCGGCGATCTCCTTGGCGCCGGTCTTGTACAGGGCGTGCTGGTCGCAGGTGACGAGGGCCTCGTCGTAGCGGAAGACGATCTCGTGCTGGCCGGGGTTGCACTCGCCCTTGGCGGACTCCACGGTCAGCCCGGCGCCCGCCATGTCGTTGCGCAGCCGGCGCAGCAGGGGCTCGACGCGGCCGGTGCCGAGGATGGAGTAGTCGACGTTGTACTGGTTGGCCGGGGTGAGGCCCTGGTAGTTCGCGTTCCAGGCCTGTTCGTAGCTGTCCTTGAAGACGATGAACTCCAGCTCGGTGCCGACCTGGGCGGTGTAGCCGAGCTCGGCGAGCCGTTCGAGCTGGCGGCGCAGGACCTGGCGGGGCGCGGCGACGACCGGGGCGCCGTCGTTCCAGGCGAGGTCGGCGACGAGCAGGGCGGTGCCGGGGTGCCAGGGGACGCGGCGCAGGGTGGCGGGGTCCGGGTGCATGGCGAAGTCGCCGTAGCCGCGGTCCCAGGAGGACATCGCGTAGCCGTCGACCGTGTTCATCTCGGTGTCCACGGCGAGGAGGTAGTTGCAGCCCTCGGTGCCGTGGTGCAGGACCTCGTCGAGGAAGAAGCGGGCGGCGAACCGCTTGCCCTGCAGCCGCCCCTGCATGTCGGGGAAGGCCAGGACGACCGTGTCGATCTCACCGCCGGCGACGAGTGCGCGCAGTTCCTCGACGCTCAGTGGGGGTGTGCGGTCTGCCACGGGAGATCCTCCTTCGGCTGTTCGGCACTTTTTCGGCCGGACCGGGAGCCATAAGGTATTGCTCACAACCTTTGCCTGGGAAGGGGGCACGGCCGGATGCCGCGGGAAACGGACGCACGGGGCGGGCGGGCGCGGGCGGCGGCCGACCGGCTCGCTCCGGTGCTGCGGCCGGTGCGGGCCGGCAACGGCTTCGAGGAGGCACTGGAGCGGATCCTCCAGGTGGTACGGCTCGGCCTGGTGCCGGGCGGTGAGCGGCTGCCCGCCGAACGGGAGCTGGCGGAGCGGCTCGGCATCAGCCGGGTGACGCTGCGCGAGGTGCTGAAGGTGCTGCAGGACCAGGGTCTGGTGGAGTCGCGGCGCGGGCGGTACGGCGGGACGTTCGTGCTGCCGCGCGCGGACGTGGGCGGCGAGGACGAGCTGCGGCGGCGGATCGCCGAGGTGGACATCGAGGACGTGCTGCGCTTCCGCGAGGTGCTGGAGGTGGGGGCGGCGGGGCTGTGCGCGGCGCACGGGCTGACCCCGGAGCGGGCCGGGCGGCTGCGCGAGGCCCTGCGCCGCACCCACGAGGCCCCGCTCCCCGACTACCGGCGGCGGGACACGCTGCTGCACCTGACACTGGCCGAGCTGAGTGGTTCGCCGTCGCTGGCCGCCCGGTACGCGGCGGTGCGGGCGAGCGTCAACGACCTGCTGGACTGCATCCCGCTGCTGGTGCGGAACCTGGAGCACTCGCAGCGGCAGCACACCGCGCTGGTCGAGGCGGTGCTGGACGGGGACGCGGACGGGGCGCGGGAGGTGATGCGCGAGCACTGCGCGGGCACGGCGGCGCTGCTGCGGGGGTTTCTGGCATGACCGGGCTCTGCAAAGGTGCACGGGTGGACCTTTGCGCTTCGGGAAGGGCGGTGGGACGGTGCGGCCGCTGATCGGTGTGAGCACGTATCTGGAGCCGGGTGCGCGGTGGGGGGTGTGGGAGCTGACGGCCGCGCTGCTGCCGGCCGCGTATCCGCGGCTGGTGCAGCGGGCCGGCGGGCTGGCCGCCATGCTGCCGCCGGACGAGCCCGCGCGGGCCGCCGCCGTGGTGGCCCGGCTGGACGGGCTGGTCGTGGCGGGCGGCCCGGACGTCGACCCGGCGCGCTACGGCGCCGAGCGGTCCCCCCGTACGGGGCCGCCCGCTCCGGAGCGGGACGCCTGGGAACTGGCCCTGATCGAGTCGGCGTTGACGGCCGGGGTGCCGCTGCTGGGGATCTGCCGGGGCATGCAGCTGCTGAACGTCGCCCTCGGCGGCACGCTCGTGCAGCACCTGGACGGGCACGCGGAGCTGGTCGGCGTCTTCGGAGGGCATCAGGTGAAGCCCGTGCCGGGGACCCGGTACGCCGGGATCGTCCCGGAGGAGGTGACCGTGCCGACGTACCACCATCAGGCGGTGGAGCGGCTCGGGCAGGGGCTGGTGCCCTGCGCGCACACGGCGGACGGGACCGTGGAGGCGGTCGAGCCGCCGCCCGGGGAGGGCTGGGTGCTCGGGGTCCAGTGGCATCCGGAGATGGGGGACGACACCCGGGTCATGCGGGCGCTGGTACGGGCCGCCACGTCCTGAGCCGGACCGGGGCCCGGTCCGGGCGAAGCCCTAGCCCCGCGTCAGCGACAGCAGTTCCCGTGCCGGTCCGGTGGGCCGGTGTCCCGTCGGCCACACCGCGCGCAGGTCACGGCGCAGGGCGACGCCCTCGACCGGGATGCGCACCAGACGCCGCATCGCCAGCTCCTCCCCCACCGCCAGCTCGCTCAGCACCGACGGGCCGGCGCCGCTCACCGCCGAGGCCTTCACCGCCGTGGTGGAGGACAGCTCGATCAGCGGCCGGGCCAGGCCGCCGAGCGCCGTGTCCAGCACCTGGCGGGTGCCGGAGCCGCGTTCACGCAGGATCAGCGGGGTGGCCGCCAGTTCGGACGGGGTGAGCGGGCGCCGGCGGCGGGCCCAGGGATGCCCGGGTGCCGTGACGACGATCAGACGGTCCCGGGCGATCACCGCCGAGTCCAGGCCCGCCGGAACCGTCAGGCCCTCCACGAAGCCCAGGTCCGCCTCGCCGTCCAGGAGCAGTTCCGCGACCTTCGCCGAGTTGCCCGCGAGCAGGGACACCGCGGTGTCGGGCCGCTCGGCGTGCAGGGCGAGCAGCCAGCCCGGCAGCAGGTACTCGGCGATGGTCATGCTCGCCGCGACCCGCAGCCGGGAGTCCCGCCGATCGCGCAGCGCCCGCGCGCCCGCGTCGAAGGCCGCCGCCGCCTCCACCACCCGCCGGGCCCAGTCCGTCACCAGGGCGCCCGCGTCAGTGAGCCGGGAACCGCGCGGTGAGCGGTCGACCAGGGCCACACCGAGCTGCCGTTCCATCGAGCGCAGCCGGCTGCTGGCGGCGGGCTGGGTGATGCCCACCTCCCGGGCCGCCGCGCCGAGGCTGCCCAGCCGCGCCACGGCCAGCAGCAGTTCCAGCGCGCCGAGGTCGGGCACCCGGTGCGCCAGCGAGCCGCCGGGCAGGCCGTCGTCCGTCGCGTTCCGCTCGCTCATAAGACCAGCTTATGCCCCCATACACCGGTACTCCCTGGCCGGCCGGGACCGGCGGCGGGATCGTACGGACATGGTCATCGCAGCCCACTCCCTGCCCACCGCACGTGCCGCCCGGGTCCGGCACCTCGGCCCCAACTGGTACGCCTGCGTCATGGGAACCTCGGTCGTCGGCACGGCCGGTGCCGCGCTCCGCGCGCAGGTCCCCGGGCTGCGCGGGGCGTGCACCGCGCTGTGGGCGCTGTCCCTCGTCGCGCTGGTGGCCCTGCTGGCCGCCCGCGCCCGGCACTGGACGCACCACCGCGACCGGGCCCGCGCCCACCTCCTGGACCCGGCCGTGGCCCCCTTCTACGGCTGCCTGTCGATGGCCCTGCTGGCGGTGGGCGGCGGTGCGGCGACGGTCGGCCGGGACTGGATCGGCACCGGCCCCGCGCTGGCGCTCGACGCGGTCCTGTTCACCGCCGGTACCGCGGTGGGGCTGGCGGCCGCCGTCGCCGTGCCGTACCTGATGGCCGCGCACCACCGGGGCGGGCCCCGCGAGGCCGGCCCGGTCTGGCTGCTGCCGCTCGTCGCGCCGATGGTCTCCGCCGCGGTCGGGCCGCGCCTCGTGCCGCTGCTGCCGCCGGGGCAGCCGCGAGAGACGCTGCTGCTGGGGTGCTTCGCGCTGTTCGGGCTGAGCCTGCTGGCCACGCTGGCGACACTGCCGCTCGTCTTCGCCCGGCCGCTGGTCTCCGGCCCGCTGCCGCTCGCGCTCACCCCGGGGCTGTTCCTGGTCCTCGGTCCGCTCGGGCAGTCCACCACCGCCGTCGGCCTGATCGCGGACGCGGCTCCCGGGGTCGTACCGGCACCCTACGACCGCGGCCTCGGGGTGTTCGCGGTGCTGTACGGGGTGCCGGTCATGGGGTTCGCGCTGCTGTGGCTGGCGCTCGCCTCCGCGCACGTGGTCCGGGCCAGGCGGCGGGGCATGGGGTTCTCGATGACCTGGTGGGCGTTCACCTTCCCGGTGGGCACCTGCGTCACCGGCGCGGCCTCCCTCGCCGGGCACACCGGGCTCGCGGTGTACGACGCGCTGGCCACCGGTCTCTACGGCCTGCTGACCGCCGCATGGCTGGCGGCCGCGGCGGGGACGGTACGGGGGCTGCTCAGCGGTGAGCTGCCCGAAGCGCCCCGCCCAGCACCCGCGGCGCCTCGGCCAGCGACGGCCCGTACCAGGTCAGGTGGCGTCCGCTGACCAGTGCGCAGCGCAGGCCGGGGAAGGCCTCGGGGCCGTCCCCGGCGGTGAAGCGGTAGGGCTCGTCCGGCAGGACGACCAAATCCGGGTCCGCCGCGACCAGTTCCGCCAGGGGCACCCGGGGGTAGCGGTCGGCGTGGCCGGCGTACAGGTGCCGTACGCCGAGGCGGGCCAGCACGTCGCCCGCGAAGGTGTCCCGGCCCAGCACCATCCAGGGGCGGCGCCAGACGGGCACGACCGCCGTCGTCGGGGCCGGGGGTTCGGGCAGCTCCGCCCAGGCCGCCTCCGCCTGGTCCAGCCAGCGGGGCCGGGCCGGCGCGCCGCACGCCCTGAGCACCCGGTCCAGCTCGCGGAACGCCTGGGGCACCGCCCGCACCTCGGTGACCAGCACCTCGAGCCCCGCCGTACGCAGGGCGTCCAGGTCGGGAGCGCGGTTCTCCTCCTCGTTGGCGATCACCAGGTCGGGGGCGAGGGCGACGATCCGGTCGACGGCCGGGTTCTTGGTGCCGCCGATCCGGACGGCCCCGGTGTCCGGCGGGTGCGTGCACCAGTCGGTGACCCCGGCCAGCACGCCGGGCAGCGATTCGGCCACCGCCTCGGTCAGCGAGGGCACCAGGGAGACGACGCGCACCATGGCAGCTAGCGCGCCCGGTCCTGCACGGCCTCGATGTGCTCGGCGACCGCCACCACGATCACCCGGGTGTCCGGGACCGTCGCGCGCCAGCGGTGGCGGACCCCGCCGGTCAGGTACAGGGTGTCGCCGCGGCCCAGGCGGTAGGCGCGGCCCTCGGCCTCGATCTCGACGGCGCCGTCGGCGACGTACATCAGCTCGTCGTTGCGGTGCTGGAACTCGCGCCCGGCGTCGTGGTCGCCGGTGAACTCCGAGGCGTGCAGCTGGTGGTGGCCGCGCACCAGGGACCGGGTGCGGGGCAGGAAGTCGGACTCGGTGACGGGCTCGGCGCGTACGACGTCGACGCTGGCCGCGGGGTCGGCGGCGGCGAGGAGTTCCACCGCCGTGGTGCGCAGGGCGTCGGCCAGCTTCTCCAGGGAGCCGCGGCTCGGGCGGGCCTTGTCGTTCTCGACCTGGCTGAGGAAGGGCACCGAGAGGCCGGTGCGCTCGGCCACGACGGCGAGAGTGAGCTCCAGCGCGCGACGCCGCCGCCGTACGGCCGCGCCCACCCGCACGGGCTGCTGCTCTTTGTGGTCGCCCATCGCTCCGGCTCCCTCCTTCACTCGTCGTGCCGCCGGCCGGACGCCCGTCGCCGGGCGGTCCCCTGAAGAGTTGTCTGCACCCTACGCATGTTCGGCAAACCGTTTCACGCGCCTGTCACATCCCTGACACGCCGGTGGGCCCGCACCCCCACGGTTCACGCCAGTGCGGCGGCTCGCGATGCGGGACGGGTCTTGCTTGTTCCAAGGCCCGGACGGCCCCCGATGTTCCGCGGGGGCGGTGTTCATGACTCTCCGTGGTTGGCCGGATCCTTACCGTGGATGATCCGGGGAGCGTCGGGAAAGCCACGACGGCGTGCCGGGGCCCGGAAAAACCGCGAGGGGTGGGTGCCGCGGGCACGTCCGCGGCAGGACGTGTTCGCGGCACCCACCCCTCGGGTGACGGCCGGGACGGTCAGGTCATCCGGCCGCCTGGCTCTCGTGGCCCTTGCGGTCGATCGGGGCCCACTTGTCGGCCATGCCCGGGTGCTGCTTCAGCCAGGTACGGACGGCGTCCTGCTCCTTGCCCTTGCCGGACTTCTGGATCTGCGCCTCCAGCCCGGTGAGCTGCTTCTCGGTCATCGAGAAGTTCTTGAGCCAGGCCCCGACCTCGGGGTTGTCGGCGGCGAAGCCCTTGCGGGCGAGGGTGTGCACGCCGTCGCCCTTGCCCCAGGCGCCCGCGGGGTCCTTCAGCTTCTTCAGGTCGTAGTCGCTGTACGCCCAGTGCGGCGACCACAGGGTGACGACGACCGGCTCCTTCTTGGCGTAGGCGCGCTTGAGCTCGGCGAGCATCGCGGGCGTGGAGCCGTCGATGACCTCGTACTTGCCCTGCAGGCCGTAACTCTTGAGGACCTTGTCCTTGAGCATGCCCATCATGCCGGCGCTGGGCTCGATACCGACGATCTTGCCGCCGAACTCGGAGGCGTGGTCCTTCAGGTCCGCCAGGGAGTTCACGTCCTTCACGTAGGACGGGACGGACAGCTCGAGGGAGGTGGGGCCGTACCACTTGCCGAGGTCGTCCAGCTTGTCGCCGTACTTCTTCCAGTACTCGGCGTGCGTGGTGGGCAGCCAGGAGTCGGTCTCGAAGTCGAGCTGGCCGGTGGCGAGGCCGGTGTAGAGGGGGCCGGCCGCGTACTGGGTGGTGTTCACCTTGAAGCCGCGCTGCTCCAGGAGCTCCTTCCACAGGAACGTGGAGGCGATGCCCTCGTCCCAGGGGATGTAGCCGATGTTGATCTCCTTGCCCCGGCCGATGTCGGTGCCGGAGGCCTCGGAGGTGCCGGAGGAGCCGAAGACGCCCAGACCACCCGCGACGAGCGCGAGGGCGACCACACCGGCGACGGCGACCACCGGGCGCGGACGGTACGACCAGGTCGTCGTCCGGGTCTTGGCGGCGGCCCTGCGGCCGAGCGGGGAGAGCTGGGTGCCGAGGGAGCTGGTGACCCGGTCCAGGTAGATGGCGAGGACGACGATGCCGACGCCCGCCTCGAAGCCGTAGCCGATGTCGACCCGGCCGATGGCCTCGTTGACCGCGCCGCCGAGGCCGCCGGTGCCGACCATGCCGGCGATGACGACCATGGACAGGCCCAGCATGATCACCTGGTTGACGCCGGCCATGATGGTCGGCAGGGCCAGCGGCATCTGCACGCGCCACAGGGTGTCGCGCGGCGTGGTGCCGAACGCCTCCGCGGCCTCGACCAGTTCGGCGTCGACCTGCCGGATGCCCAGCTCGGTCATGCGGACGCCGGGGGCGAGCGCGAAGATCAGGGTGGCGACGACACCCGCGGCGGTGCCGAGACCGAAGAAGAGCATCGCGGGGATCAGCAGGACCATCGACGGCATCGTCTGGAGCAGGTCCAGGACGGGCCGCACGGCCGCGCTGACCGCCTTGGAGCGGGCGGCCCAGATACCCAGCGGGATGGAGATCACCAGGGCGATCACCGTGGCCACCAGGACGAGGGCCAGCGTCGACATCGCCCGGTCCCACAGGTCCAGCGAGTCGATCAGCGCGAACCCGGCGAAGGCGAGGACGCCGCCGAGCAGACCGCGCAGCCACCAGGCGATCACGCCGAGGATGCCGGCCATGAGCAGCGGGGCGGGCG
Organism: Streptomyces sp. NPDC005706; assembly: GCF_040631045.1. NCBI lineage: Bacteria > Bacillati > Actinomycetota > Actinomycetes > Kitasatosporales > Streptomycetaceae > Streptomyces > Streptomyces sp. NPDC005706. The sequence continues at coordinate 276,494 of NZ_JBEXYS010000004.1, forward strand.
CGGCGAGGACGGCGTCGATGCCGTCGTACATGCCCTCCATGACCGCGCGGATCGCGTCGAAGAGCCAGGACAGGTGGTCGACGAGCCAGTTGACACCGGAGTCGACCCAGTCGCCGAGAGGGATCCTAGGCACGGGCGATCACCTTTCCGCCGTTGTCGTTGTCGCAGGCGGTGGGGTCGCCCTGTTCGTCGCCGAGGAGGCCGACCAGACGCTGCCGCGGCACGACGCCGACGAGCCCGCGGCCGGCGTCCACGACGGCGACGGGGTGGCTGAGCCGGGCGCTGATCGCGCACAGCTCGGTGAAGGGCGTGCCGGGGGCGGCCGTCTCGCAGCCGCAGTCGGCCTCGTCGCCGCGGACGTCGGTGTCCATCACCGCGGCGGCGGTCAGCACCCGGGAGCGGTCGACGTCCTTGATGAAGGAGGCGACGTAGTCGTCCGCCGGGCGCAGCAGGATGTCCTCGGCGGTGCCGGTCTGGACGATCCGGCCGTCGCGCATGACGGCGATGCGGTCGCCGAGACGCATGGCCTCGTTGAGGTCGTGGGTGATGAAGACGATGGTCTTCTTCAGGGTCTTCTGCAGTTCCAGCAGCTGGTCCTGCATGTCGCGGCGGATCAGCGGGTCGAGGGCGCTGAAGGACTCGTCCATCAGCAGCAGGTCCGCGTCGGTGGCCAGGGCGCGGGCGAGGCCGACGCGCTGCTGCATGCCGCCGGACAGCTCGTCGGGCCAGGAGTCCTCCCAGCCGGCCAGACCGCACAGGGCGAGCGCCTCGTCGGCGCGGCGCTCGCGCTCGGCGCGGGGCACGCCCTGCACGGACAGGCCGTAGGCGGCGTTCTCGCGGACGCTGCGGTGCGGGAAGAGCGCGAAGTGCTGGAAGACCATGCTGATCTTCTTCGAGCGCAGTTCGCGCAGTTCACGGTCGCTGAGCCCGGTCAGGTCCTGGCCGTCGAAGCGGACGCGGCCGGCGGTCGGCTCGAGCAGGCCGTTGAGCATCCGCAGCAGGGTGGACTTGCCGGAGCCCGACAGACCCATGACGACGAATATCTCGCCCGCCTCGACCTGGAAGGAGGCGTCGACGACGGCGGCGGTGGTGCCGTCGGCGCGCAGCTCCTCCCGGTCGGTGCTCTCGCGCAGTTTCTCCACTGCCTGGTCCGGTCGTCTGCCGAACACCTTGAACAGGTGCTCGGCCTCAAGCCTTGGTTGCACGCGTGCCTCTCGTCTCGGCCGTACATGACAGAAGCCGCGCCTCCCCAGTTCCTGATTGGTCAAACTTTTAAGTGTCTTACGTCACAACGAGGCCGTGTCAGTGCCGTACGGCATGATGCGAGCGTGACCGGACGACTCATGCTCCTCGACACCGCCTCGCTCTACTTCCGCGCCTACTTCGGCGTACCGGACTCCGTGAAGGCGCCGGACGGCACCCCGGTGAACGCGGTGCGCGGACTGCTCGACTTCATCGACCGGCTGGTGAAGGACCACCGGCCCCAGCGGCTGGTGGCCTGCATGGACGCCGACTGGCGGCCGCAGTGGCGGGTGGACCTGATTCCGACGTACAAGGCGCACCGCGTCGCCGCGGAGCACGAGGGCGCGCCCGACGAGGAGGAGGTGCCGGACACGCTCTCCCCGCAGGTGCCGGTCATCGAGGCGGTGCTGGACGCCATCGGCATCGCCCGGGTCGGGGTCGCGGGGTACGAGGCGGACGACGTGATCGGCACGTTCACCGCGCGGGCCGGCGGCTCCGTGGACATCGTCACCGGCGACCGCGACCTGTACCAGCTCGTCGACGACGAGCGCGGCGTCCGGGTGCTCTACCCGCTGAAGGGGGTCGGCACGCTGCAGCTGACCGACGAGGCGGTGCTGCGCGAGAAGTATGGGGTCGACGGGCGCGGGTACGCGGATCTGGCGCTGCTGCGCGGCGACCCGAGCGACGGCCTGCCGGGCGTGCCCGGGATCGGCGAGAAGACGGCCGCCAAGCTGCTCGCCGAGTTCGGCGACCTGGCCGGGATCATGGCTGCGGCCGACGACCCGCGGGCGAGGCTCACGCCGTCGCAGCGCAAGCGGCTGACCGAGGCCCGGCCGTACCTCGCCGTCGCGCCGAAGGTGGTGCGGGTGGCCGGTGACGTCCCGCTGCCGGACGTCGACACCACCCTGCCCGGCGCCCCGCGCGATCCGGCGGGCCTGGAGGCACTGGCGGCGCGCTGGGGACTGGGCGGCTCCCTGGGGCGGCTGCTGACGACGCTCGGCACGTGATGCTAACTTAGGTAAACCTAACCAATGCAGCAGGAGGCCGTGATGGCAGAGCGTCCGGGACGAAAGCCGCGCAAGCCCTATACCGCCCAGGTGGTGCGGACCGAGCGGCTGACCCCGCACATGCAGCGCGTGGTGCTCGGTGGCGAGGGTCTCGCCGGGTTCGCCGCGGACACCTGCACCGACCACTATGTGAAGCTGCTGTTCGGCCCCGAAGGCGTCACCTACCCCGAGCCCTTCGACCTGGAGCGCGTCCGGGCGGAGTTCCCGCGTGAGCAGTGGCCGGTGACCCGGACGTACACCGTGCGCGCCTGGGATCCCGAGCACCGGGAGCTGACGCTGGACTTCGTGATCCACGGAGACGAGGGGCTGGCCGGGCCCTGGGCCACGCGGGCGCGCCCCGGTGACACCCTGCGCTTCAACGGCCCCGGCGGCGCCTACGCCCCCGACCGGAGTGCCGACTGGCACCTGCTCGCCGGTGACGAGAGCGCGCTGCCCGCGATCGCCCGCGCCCTGGAGACGCTGCCGGCCGGCGCCCGGGCGCACGCCTTCGTGGAGGTGGCGGGCCCCGAGGAGGAGCAGAAGATCGACTCCGATGTGGAGGTCGTCTGGCTGCACCGCGGGAACCGGCCGGTGGGCCAGGCCCTGGTCGAGGCCGTACGGGCGCTGGAGTTCCCCGCGGGCCGGCCGCACGCCTTCGTGCACGGCGAGGCGGCGTTCGTGAAGGAGCTGCGCCGGATGCTCCGGGTCGAGCTGCAGATCCCGCGCGAGGACCTGTCGATCTCCGGCTACTGGCGCCTCGGCCACAACGAGGACGGCTGGCAGGCCGCCAAGCGGGAGTGGAACGCCCGCATCGAGGCCGAGCAGGAGAGCGGCGACGCGGCGGCCGCCTGACCCCGGCCCCCTCACGGCGACCGGCCCCCGGCCCTCAACTCCCCGGCACACGGCCGGAGGTGACCGGGCTTGCCGGCCCGCTCGTACCCTTGACGTCGTGAGACGCCGTACCCCGCCCCCGCCCGCCCCGCTCCCCCAGCGCCACGGTGTCGACCCGGTGCGGGTGCGGCTGCCGCACGGCGGGGCGTGGGCGACCGTGCGGGAACATCTCGTGGCACGGCTGACCGGCGCCGGGCCCGGCACCGTCGAGGCCATGTTCGACGCGGGGCTCTTCGTCGGCGCCGACGGGCGGCCGGTCGCCCCGGAGGCGCCCTACCGGCCGGGGATGTTCGTGTGGTTCCACCGGGAGCCGCCCGCCGAGGTGCCGGTGCCCTTCCCGCTGGAGGTCGTGCACCGCGACGAGCACATCGTCGTGGCCGACAAACCGCACTTCCTCGCGACGACCCCGCGCGGTTCGCACGTCACCCAGACCGCGCTGGCCCGGCTCCGTGACGAGCTGGGTGTTCCGGCGCTGACCGCCGCGCACCGGCTGGACCGGCTCACCGCCGGCCTGGTGCTGTTCACGGTGCGGCCCGAGGAGCGCGGCGCCTACCAGACGATGTTCCGGGACCGGCGGGTGCGCAAGGAGTACGAGGCCGTGGCGCCGTACGATCCGGCGCTCGCCCTGCCCCGTACCGTGCGCAGCCGGATCGTGAAGGAGCGCGGGGTGCAGGCCGCGCGGGAGGTCGAGGGCGAGCCGAACGCGGTGACCCGGGTGGAGCTGGCCGGGCACCGGGACGGGCTGGGCCGGTACCGGCTGCTGCCGGAGACCGGGCAGACCCATCAGCTCCGGGTGCATCTGAACGCGCTGGGCGTGCCCATCCTCGGCGACCCGCTGTACCCGGAGGTGACCGGCCCCGTACCGCCCGGTGATTTCCGGCGCCCGCTGCAACTGCTGGCCCGGAGGCTGGAGTTCACCGACCCGGTCACCGGGGCGCGGCACGCCTTCGTCAGCGGGCGGACCCTGCGGGCCTGGTCCTGCCCGGCCGGGTGGGCCGGGCAGGAGCCGTAGCCGTCCCGCTCACGCCTCGCGGGGCCCGCCGCTCACTCCCCGCGCCACCAGCGCAGCAGCCGCTCCCACACGTTCTCGCGGCGGGGCGGTGCCGGCGCCGCGGGGACGGTGACGGGAACGTGAGCGGTGACCGGGGCGGGAACCGGCGGCCGGGGTCCGGCGGCGGGGGCCGGTTCGACGTGCGCGGTGACGGCCGGCGGGGCGGAGCGCTGCGGCGGGACGGTCGACGGGCCGGGCGGCAGGCTCGCGTCCTGCTGGGCCTTGGGCTCGAAGCGCACCGGCAGCGACACGAGGTGCCGGGACGCGATCGACGAGCGCCAGCGCAGGTCCTCCTCGGCGCAGTCGAGCTGGACGTCGGGCAGCCGCATCAGCAGCGCGTCCACACCGACGTCGGCGATGGCCCGGCCGATGTCCTGGCCGGGACACTCGTGCGGGCCGCCGCCGAACGCCAGGTGGGACCGGTTGCCCTGCATGCCGGCGGAGAGGTCGGGGCGCACCCGGGGGTCGACGTTGCCCGGGGCGGGCGCGAAGAGCAGTCCGTCGCCCCGGCGGATGCGCCGCCCGCCCAGCTCCGTGTCCTGCTTGGCGAAGTAGCCGAGGACGGTGCTGAACGGCGGCTCGTCCCACAGCGACTGCTCGATGGCCTCCGGCACCGTCATCTGGCCGCCGTTGAGCCGGGCGCGGAAGCCCGGCTCGGTCAGCACCATGCGCAGCGCGTTGGCGAGCAGGTTGACGGTGGCCTCGTAGGCCGCGAACAGGACGAGCCGCAGGTGCTCGCGGACCTCGTCGTCGGTGAGCCCCGCCGGGTGGGTGATGAGGTGGCTGGTGAAGTCGTCCTCGGGGCGGGCCCGGCGGCGGGCGGTGAGCCGGCCGAGCGCCTCCATGACGTAGGTGTGGCTCTGGATGGCGGTCTCGGTACCCTTGAGCGCGTCGCGGGCGGCCTGCACCAACCGGTCGCCGTACTCCTCGGGCATGCCGAGGATCTCGCACATCACGGCCATCGGCAGGTGCTCGGCGAACTGGGAGACCAGGTCGGCCCGGCCGCGCTCGCAGAAGTCGTTGACCAGGGTCTGGGTGGAGCGGCCGATGTGGCGGCGCAGGCCGCGGTGGTCGATGGGGGCCATGGCGCCGGTGACCGCCGCGCGCAGCCGCTGGTGCTCGTCGCCCTCGGCGTGCGAGCAGATGGGCTGCCAGGCGATGTGCGGCATGAGCGGGTGGTCGGGCTTGACCCGGTCCTGGAGCAGCGGGGCCCAGATGCGGCTGTCGCGGGTGTACTGGGAGGGGCTGCGCACCATCTGCAGGTTCTCGGCGTGGCCGAGGACCACCCACATCGGTACGTCGTCGTGGAGCAGTACGGGCGCCACGGGGCCGTGCAGCTCCCGCAGGTGCTCGTAGAGGCCGCCCAGGTCCTCGGCGTCGGGGCCGTGGATCCGGTGCGCCTCGCCGGGGCCGAGGCCGTGCGCCGGGCAGCCGGGCGGCGGGCCGGGGGTGGGTTCGAGGCCGGTCAGGGACTGGGGTTCAGACGTCACGGTGCAGCTCCGGAACGGATGGAGTGGGGGTCGGACACGGGTCAGCGCAGGGCGCCGGACAGGGCCAGGGAGTGCAGGAAGCGCATCAGGGTCATCAGCACGTCCTTGCTGGAGGCCCGGCGGCGCACGTCGCAGTCGATGATCGGGATCTCCGGGGCCAGGTCCAGCGCGGTGCGCAGTTCCTCGATCGGGTAACGGGGCGCGTCGGGGAAGGTGTTGACGGCGACGACGAAGGGCACGCCGCGTTCCTCGAGCCGTCCCATGACGTCGAAGCTCACTTCCAGGCGCCGGGTGTCGACCAGGACGACCGCGCCGAGCGCGCCTTCGAACAGGCCGTTCCACAGGAACCAGAAGCGTTCCTGGCCGGGGGTGCCGAACAGGTACAGCACCAGCTTGTCGGTGATGCCGATGCGGCCGAAGTCCATCGCCACGGTGGTGGCCGTCTTGGTGTCGGAGCCGTAGTCGTCGTCGACCCCGATGCCGGCCTGGGTCATGGTCTCCTCGGTGGTCAGCGGCCTGATGTCGCTGACCGAGCCGACCATGGTGGTCTTGCCGACGCCGAACCCGCCCACGATCACGATCTTCACCGCGGCCTGGGCCGTCTGCGGCAGGTGGTCCTCGGTGCGTGGGCCGGGGATGGTGTCAGAGCCGTTGAAGTCCATGCATCACCGCTTCGAGGAGTGAACGGTCGGGGAGCGCCTGGCGGACGATCGGGGCGCGCGCCTGCACCAGTTCGGCCGTGATCAGCTCGGTGAGCAGGACGGTCGTCGCGCTGAACGGCAGGTTGAGGTAGGCCGAGAGTTCGGCCACGGACAGCGGCGCGGTGCAGAGCCGGAGCACCGCCGCCTGCTCGGGGGAGGCGGAGGGTGTCGGCGCCGAGTGCGCCACGATCAGCGTCACCAGGTCGAGTTCGGCCCGGGCGCCGTCGGCGGGGCCAGCGATGGTGTACAGCCGCTCGGGGTTGCCGGGCCGCTCGGGGCCGTCCGCCGCTTTCGCGGACGGCGGGGGTGGCGGCGGGGGTGACGGGAGCTGCGGTGGCCGACGGCGTTTGCGTCGCGGAGGAGTCATACGGTCTGCCCGTTCCGCCGGGGCGGGCTCGTCAGATGGGCGCCGATCCGGACGACGAGGTCGCGCATCATGCCGCTCATCCGGCCCGGTTCGCAGGTCACGTCGGCGAGCACCGCGAGGAAGGCGTTGGCGCCGGCGTTCATGAGGTAGAAGTAGCCGCCGTCGATCTCGATGACGACGAGCTTCATGTCACCGCTGCCCTTGATCTCCTGGGTGATGGCACCGGCCAGACTCTGCATTCCCGCGCAGGCGGCGGCCACCCGGTCGGCGGTGTCGGGGTCGCCGCCGTGGCGGGCGATGCGCAGCCCGTCGGCGGAGAGGACCACGATCATCTGGATGCCCGGGACGCCGTCGTTGAGCTGCTTGAGCATCCAGTCGATGTTGCCGCGCTGCTGGATCACTTGAGGTTCCCCTCGTCGTCGGCCTCGGTGGGGCCTGCCGAATCGTCGATCAGGTGCAGGTAAGCGGTCGGGTTCCGGGTGAAGTCGGTCAGCTCGGCCGCGGTGGCGCCCTCGGGCATGCCCTTCTTCAGGCCGTCCCAGAAGGCGTCGACCCACATGCCCGGCGGCCGGTCCTTAAGCTTCTGGAGCTCGGGGTCGATCTCGGGCCCGGGTTCCGGTTCGGGCGCCGGCTGGGACCAGACGGTGGGCCTGCCCTCGCGTTCGGCGCGCTCGATGGCGGCCTGTTCGGCGATCCGCCGGCTGAGCGGGGTCTTCACCCGGCTGCGGCGCTGCGGCAGGCCGCCCGCCGTCCACTCGGTGACCTCGGGGACGTCGTCCTCCATGGAGATCCCGGCCGGGATGCGGGGGCTGGTGGGGCGGCGCTTCTTGGGCGGGCGCTTGGGGCCCTCCACGGCGCCGAGTTCGGGCATGGGCACCGCGGTGGCACCGATGCCGTGGGCGGCGCCGACGCCGGGCTCGGTGGTGGTCATCACGCGCGGCACGACGAGGATCGCGCGGACGCCGCCGTAGGCGGAGGCGCGCAGCGAGACCTGCATGTCGAACGCCTTGCAGAGCCGGCCGACGACGGCGAGGCCGAGGCGCGGGCTCTCGCCCAGGTTGTGGGCGTCGTCGGCCGCCATGGCGTCGGTGATCGCCTTCTCGATGCGGGCCCGGGACTCCTCGCTGAGGCTGACGCCGGCGTCCTCGATCTCGATGGCGAGGCCGGTCTGCACCTCGACGGCGGTGACGTGCACCTTGGTCGACGGCGGCGAGTAGCGGGTGGCGTTGTCGAGCAGTTCGGCGGCGGCGTGGATGATGGGCTCCACCGAGGTGCCCTTGATGTTGATGTTGACGATGGAGTTCAGGTCGATGCGCCGGTACTCCAGGATCCGGGACATCGCGCCGCGCAGGACGCTGTACAGCGACACGGGCAGCGGCCACTGGCGGCCGGGGCGGCCACCGCCGAGCACGGAGATGGAGTCGGCGAGGCGGCCGATCAGCGCGGTGCCGTGGTCGATGCGCAGCAGGTCGTCGAAGACCTCGGGGTTGCGGCCGTGGTCCTCCTCCATCTCGCGCAGTTCGTAGGCCTGCTGGTGGACGATGGCCTGGACGCGGCGGGCGATGCTGACGAAGGAGCGCTCGGTGGCGTCGCGCATCGAGATCTCGTGGTCGGCGCCGCGCAGTGCCGTGTGCAGCAGCGTGCGCTGCGAGTCGGGCAGGTGACGCAGTTCGGGGTCGCTGTCGACGACCTTGCGCATCACCTCCCGGAGCGGTTCTCCGGCGCGCAGGTGGAGCAGGGCGGTGGGCAGGACCTGGGTGCCGAGCCGGACGATCTCCGCGTCGTGGGTGGCGAGGCGGTGCTCCAGGTACGCGGTGTGACGGGCGTGTTCGGCCCGGGTCCCGCGGAGCCCGCGGTCGCGGCGGACGATCTCCGCGGTCAGGGCGAGGATCAGCAGCAGGGCCACGGTCCCGCACCCGACGACGGCGATCCGGGCGGCGGCCGGGACCAGGGAGGCGGCGGCCCCGGTCGCCCCTGCCATCACTATGGCCGGCGGCAACAGCACGCGCGCGAAGGGAAGTTCAGGGCCACCGGGAGGCTTTCGAACACTCACCATGGATGCCTTCTGAGACGAGTCGGCTGGGTGTCGGGGGAGCTTGCGCGGGGAAGAGTCACGGAACTACCGGGATCTTCGGGAGATTTGGGAACAGGCGCACGAATTGGCTCAACTCGGTGCGTCGCGGGCGAGCTTAGTCCGACCGGATCATCGCCGTGTCATATTCGGCAAGCACCTGAATTCACCCGTGCAACAGGAGTACGCTCGACTCCATTTACACGCTGCGCATTTGTTCGAACACCATCCGTGACGGCGTGCGGGTATGCGAAACCCGTTCACCGGGGCGGGTGAACGGGGAGGGTCGGCGCCGGACGCGACCGGCCGGGGGCCGGTCGCGTCCGCGCGAGCGGGCTCAGCCCACCGACGAGTAGGCCACCACGCCGCGCAGCAACTGGTCCACGGCCTTGCGCGCGGTCTTCGCCACGGTCGAGTTCCCGACGGGGGCGGCGGCGGAGATCTGCCCGAGCACGTCGATCACCTGCTTGCACCAGCGCACGAAGTCGCCCGCCGGCATCTCCGCCTCGCGCAGCACCTCGTCGAGGCCCTTGCCGGAGGCCCACATGTACGCGGCCCAGGCGAAGCCGAGATCCGGCTCGCGCTGGCCGACGCCCTCGGTCTGATTGATCCGGAACTCCTCCTCGACGGCGTCGAGCCGGCCCCAGATCCGGACCATCTCGCCGAGGGCGGCCTTCGCCTTGCCCGAGGGCAGCTTGGGCGCCGTCGCGTCGTCGCTCATCCGGGCCTCGTACACCAGCGCCGAGACGCAGGCGGCGAGTTCGGCCGGGGCGAGGTCCTCCCAGACGCCCTCGCGCAGGCATTCGCTGGCCAGCAGGTCCAGTTCGCCGTAGAGCCTGGCGAGCCGCCTGCCGTGCTCGGTGACCTCGTCGCCGCGCAGGTAGTCCAGCTCGGTGAGCAGCGCCACGATCCGGTCGAAGGTCCGCGCGATGGTGTTCGTACGGCCCTCGATCCGGCGCTCGAGCTGCGAGGTGTCGCGCAGCAGGCGGTGGTAGCGCTCGGCCCAGCGGGCGTGGTCCTCGCGGTCGTCGCAGCCGTGGCAGGGGTGCGCCCGGATCGCCGTGCGCAGCCGGGCGATCTCCCGGTCGTCGGCGGCCTGCGAACGCTTCTTGCGGGCCCGCTCCGGCGGGATGTGCCCGGCCTTGGTGCGCAGTGCCGAGGCGAGGTCCCGGCGGGACTGCGGGGAACGCGGGTTGAAGGACTTCGGGATCCGCATCCGGTCCAGCGCCTCGACGGGCACCGGGAAGTCCATCGACGCCAGCCGCTTGACCTGTCGTTCGGCCGTCAGCACCAGCGGGCGCGGACCGTCGTGGTGGTCGAAGTCGCGGTGGCCGTTGGAACGCCCGGCGGGCAGGCCCGGGTCCAGCACCAGGGCGAGGCCCGCGTACTTGCCGGTGGGCACGTGGATGACGTCACCCGGCTTGAGCCTCTCCAGGGCGACGGCGGCCTCGGCGCGCCGCTGGCTGGCGCCCTGCCGGGCCAGTTCGGTCTCCCGGTCCTTCAGCTCGCGGCGCAGTCGCGCGTACTCCTCGAAGTCGCCCAGGTGGCAGGTCATGGAGGCCTTGTAGCCGTCCAGGCCCTCCTCGTTGCGCTGCACCTGCCGGGAGATCCCGACGACCGACTTGTCGGCCTGGAACTGCGCGAAGGAGGTCTCCAGCAGCTCGCGGGAGCGGTGCCGGCCGAACTGCTCGACGAGGTTGACCGCCATGTTGTACGACGGCTTGAAGCTGGAGCGCAGCGGGTACGTGCGCGTGCCGGCCAGACCCGCCAGGTGCTCGGGGCTCATGCCGCGCTGCCACAGCACGACCGCGTGGCCCTCCACGTCGATGCCCCGGCGGCCGGCCCGGCCGGTGAGCTGCGTGTACTCGCCGGGGGTGATGTCGGCGTGCTGCTCGCCGTTCCACTTGACGAGCTTCTCCAGCACCACCGAACGGGCGGGCATGTTGATGCCGAGCGCGAGCGTCTCGGTCGCGAACACGGCCTTGACGAGACCGCGTACGAACAGCTCCTCCACTACCTCCTTGAAGGTCGGCAGCATGCCCGCGTGGTGGGCGGCGATACCGCGCTCCAGGCCCTCCAGCCACTCGTAGTACCCGAGGACGTGCAGGTCCTCCGGCGGAATGGCGGCGGTGCGCTCCTCGACGAGGGCCCGCACCCGTTCCCGGGCCTCGTCGTCGTTGAGCCTGAGGCCCGCGTACAGGCACTGCTGGACGGCGGCCTCGCAGGCGGCCCGGCTGAAGATGAAGGTGATGGCGGGCAGCAGGCCCTCGGCGTCCAGCCGCTCGATGACCTCGGGCCGGCCCGGCGTCCACACCCGGGAGCGCTGTCTGCGTTCCCGCTCCCGGTCGGCCTCGCGCATCGCGCGCCCGCGCCGCCGGTCCTGGTACGAGGGCCGGCTCGCCTCCATGCGGGCGAGCCGGGCGAGGTCGGGGTTGACGGCCTTCCTGTGGCCCTCGCCCTCCTCGAACAGGTCGTACATCCGGCGCCCGGCGAGCACGTGCTGGAACAGCGGCACGGGCCGGTGCTCGGAGACGATCACCTCGGTGTCGCCGCGGACGGTGTCCAGCCAGTCGCCGAACTCCTCGGCGTTGGAAACGGTCGCCGACAGCGACACCAGGGTCACCGACTCGGGCAGGTGGATGATCACTTCCTCCCAGACGGCGCCGCGGAAGCGGTCGGAGAGGTAGTGCACCTCGTCCATGACCACGTGGCCGAGGCCGAGGAGGGTCTGCGAGCCGGCGTACAGCATGTTCCGCAGCACCTCGGTGGTCATCACGACCACCGGGGCGTCGGAGTTCACGCTGTTGTCGCCGGTGAGCAGGCCGACCTTGGCCGCGCCGTAGCGGCGGCACAGGTCGGCGTACTTCTGGTTGGAGAGCGCCTTGATGGGGGTGGTGTAGAAGCACTTCTTGCCCTGCAGCAGGGCGAGGTGGACGGCGAACTCGCCCACGATCGTCTTGCCCGAGCCGGTGGGGGCGGCCACCAGCACGCCCTTCCCCGCCTCGAGCGCCTGACAGGCCTCGATCTGGAAGGGGTCGAGGCCGAAGTCGTACATCTCGCGGAAGGACGCGAGCGCGGTGGCCTGCTCGGCTGCCCGCTGACGGGCGGCCGCGTACCGCTCGGCCGGTGAGAGGTCCTCTGTCATCGTGCTTTCGAGCGTACCGGGCCGCACTGACAACAGGACGATCATTATCCGGATCACCCCGCCCGGGCGGGACGTGCCGGTCCCCGCGTCCCGTCGTGGCGGCCGACGTGAACTCCGTCACGGTCGTCACGGGCGCCGGAGCGGGCGCGGCCCCCTGTCCTAAGATCGTCCAGGCAATCAAGATCGATTGCCACGGGGTTGACCAACCTCTCTGACCAGGAGGAGAACCTTGAAGATCCGCTCCATAGCGGTGGCCGGTGCGGTGGCGTTCAGCGCCACCGTGTTCCCGATCGCGCTGGCCTCCACCGCCGAGGCCGCCAACTGTGTGACGGCGACCTACCACCCCAACGACAACGCCGTCGACATCCACAACGGATGCTCGACGACCAAGCACTACAAGGTGGCCGAGCGCTGGTGGCCGGACAGCGACTGCTTCACCATCAAGCCCGGGAAGACCAAGCACTACGAGGCCACGGGCTCGATCCAGGGGATCAAGGAGTGCTGAGGCGCTGAGGCGCACAGCCGAGGGGCCGGACGCATGCCGTCCGGCCCCTCACTCGTGTCCGCCTGGTCCCGCGCGGTCGCTCACGTCACGTCGTCGTAGCCGTTGTGCCGCAGGGACGGGTCGCCGTCGGCTCCGCCGCGGGTCTGCTCCGGCAGGGTCCGTGCGGCCGACACGCGCTCGACCTCGCCGACCGCCTCCGGCGTCAGGTCCAGCACGGAGGCCTCGTCGTCCGCCAGCCCGGCGTCGGGGTTGGCACGGCCGCGCCGCCGGTCGTTCAGCAGGGCGACGCCGACGGCCAGGAAGTACAGCAGCACGATGGGGCCGGAGAGGGCGATCATGCCGAACGGGTCCGTGGTCGGGGTGGCCACCGCGCCGAACACGAAGACACCCACCACCATGCCGCGCCACCAGCCGGCCATCCTGCGCCCGCTCACCATGCCCGCGAAGTTCAGCATCACGAGCAGCAGAGGCAGTTCGAAGGCTCCGCCGAAGACGAGGATCATCCGGACGATGAAGTCGAGGATCTTGTCCATCGGCAGGATGTTCGCCGAGCCGTCGGGCGTGATCCCCAGCAGCACCCGCATGCTGATCGGGAGGATCGTGTAGGCGAGCCAGGCACCGCCCAGGAACAGGGGCACCGCCGCCGAGACGAACCAGTACGTGTACTTCCGCTCGTGCTTGTGCAGGCCCGGCGCGACGAAGGCCCAGAGCTGGTACAGCCAGACGGGGCTCGAGACGACCATGCCGGCCATGAAGCAGACCTTGACCGTGGTGGTGAAGGGCGACAGCAGGTCGGTGTAGGCGATGACGGCGCAGCTGCCGCCGGTGGACTCGCCCAGTCCCTTGGTGCAACGCGGGACCGGATGCATGAGGAAGGACATCAGGTCCTGGCTGTAGAAGGCGAACACCACGGAGACCACCGTGATCGCCAGCATGCCCTTCGCGAGCCGGTTGCGCAGCTCACGCAGGTGCTCCACGAGGGGCATCCGCCCCTCGGGGTCCTTCTCTCTCTTGCGGGCAGACTTGAGCAACCCACGTCCTCATCTCGTGCGGCAGGCCGAACGTCCGGCCCTGCGTCAGCGCTTGGTGGTGTCCGACGGCTCGTTGACCGGGCGGGAGCTGGTCACGTCGCCGGGGGCCGCCTGGATGGTGCGCTGGGAGGGAGGCTGCTCGTTGGAGCCGGGCGCCGGGGCGGAGGTGTTGCCCTCGTCCTTCATCGCCTTGGCCTCGCTCTTGAGGATGCGCGCGGACTTGCCGAGCGAGCGCGCCATGTCCGGAAGCTTCTTCGCGCCGAACAGCAGGACGATGACGACGAGGATGAGAATGATCTCGGGGGCTCCGAGCCTTCCGAACATAAGTCTTTACCTTCTCACCGAGGCGACTGGGTGGGTGCTGTCCGACCAGTCGGACACGTGTCCGAGCGATCGTGCTGCCAGCGATCGTAACGCTCAGGGGTGAACGTGAGGCAATCCCCGTGCGTACTCCCGGTCCGCGGCACGCGCCTCGTTCTTCGCACCGCGATCAGCAGCGTACCTGCCCCGCCACCCAGCATGACAGGGCGAAGTGCCCCAAACCGCTTCCCTTACCAGACTCTCGGGGTCGTGCCGCTCACAGCGTGTCCACGGCGCGGGCCGCGCTCACCGCCGCCCGCTCCAGGTCCTCGGCGGCCCGGTTGATGCGGCGGGCGGAGTCGCCGACCTGCCGCCCCAGGCGCCGTGCCTCGAGGAAGACCCACACGGCGAGCACCCCCAGCACGGCGAGTGTCAGGAAACCCACGGCTACCGCGAACATCGGCCAGAACATGACGTCGACCTTAGACGGTCCTACACCGTGGAGTGCAGCCGCAGGGTGCGGACGCCTCCGCCGGTGAGCAGCTCGACGATCCGCTCCCCGGCGGGCTTGCGCACCGAGGCACCGCAGTCGGGGCAGGTGAAGGAGTAGAACGTCGTCCGGCTCGTGGCACCTATGGCCAGGCGCAGGGCGCCCGCGGCGAGTTCGAAACGGCCCCGGCAGTCCGGGCAGCCGGCCCGGAACAGCACCGCTCTTCTCATCCCGGCGAAGGCGGACGCCACCGTCATCGGGCCGCCCGCCTCCCTCGCGTCCCTCGTGGCCTGGCCCGCACCGGACACCGCAGACTCGCTCAACGCTCTCGCTCCTGCCTGTCGTCACGCCGGTCGTCGGCACCACCGCGCACCGGCGGGGCGTCCGTGTCGTACGCCGCCAGTGCCTCGCGGGCCGCCCGGCGGGCGCTGTCGGCCAGCTCGGGCGGCGAGACGATCCGGCCGTCGCGGCCGAGGCGCAGGGCCAGCCGTCGCAGCGAGGCCGGATCGGGGGTGCGCAGAGTGATACGCAGCCCGCCGTCGGGAAGCTCATCGGCGCTGTCGTGCGGGTAGTACTCGGCCACCCAGCGGCCGCCGGGGCCGACCTCGACGACCACTTCCGGGTCCTCGGCGGCCGGCTGCACCAGGGCCTCGGACAGGTCCCGCAGCTCCATCTCGGGCGGCGCGGACGGCTCGTCCAGGATCCTGATCTCGGCGACCCGGTCCAGCCGGAAGGTGCGGCGCGCCTCGGAGCGGCGGCACCAGGCCTCCACGTAGGTGTGGCCGACGCTGACCAGGCGGATGGGGTCGATCTCCCGCTCGGTGATCTCGTCACGCGCGGGTGAGTAGTAGCGGATCCACAGCCGGCGGCGCTCGGAGATCGCGCGGTCCACGTCGGCGAAGACCCCGCCCTCGGACTCGAAGGTCACCGAGAGCCGGGCGCTGGCGCCGGCCGCCTCACCGGCCGCCGTCTCCACCTTGGCCGTCGCCCGCAGCAGCGCCTGGCGGTCGCCCTCCCTGAGGCCCGGCAGGGTGGACACCGCGCGGGCGGCCACCAGCAGGGCCGTGGCCTCGTCGGCGGCGAGCCGGAGCGGCTCGGCCGCCTCCTCGCCGAGCGCTGCCGGGTTGTGCCACCAGATGCGCTCGCCGTCGGTGTCGATGTCGAGCAGATCGCCGCCGCGGAAGCTGGTGCCGCACATGGGCAGCAGATCGAGGTCGGAGACCAGCTCGTCCTCGGTGATGCCGAAGGCGCGCGCCACGTCCGCGATCCGGGCGCCGGGGCGCTCCCTGAGATAGGTGACCAGGGAGAGCATCCGCCGGGTCTGGTCGATGGCGTTCACGGGCCTGACCGGTTTGCCTGCCATGGTTGTGCTCTCCCCCTCAGCCCTTGGCCACGGCACGCAGCCGGTCCACCACGTCCGCGCGCAGCTCGGCCGGCTCCACGACCACCGCGTCCGGCCCGAACTCCACCAGCCAGGCGTCCAGTCCGTGCCCGTACGGAATTTCCAACTCGTCCCAGCCGTCGCCGAGTTCCCGGACCGCGGTGGCCTTCGCCCGAAGGGGGTAACCGGAGCCGGAGCGCAGCCGGATCAGCGCCGAGCGGTCGGCGATCTCGCCGGCCCAGCTCGCGACGGTCTCGCGCACGGTGACCACGTCGGGCACGGGCGCGGTGAAACCGGTGCCGCGCGAGCGCACCCGGCCGGTGATCCGGGAGAGCCGGAAGACGCGCTCGGCGCCCCGATCCCGGTCGAAGCCGGCCAGATACCAGTGGCCGCGCCAGCACTCCAGCGCCCAGGGCTCGACGTGCCGGGGCTCGGGGTGGGCGGCGGAGGCCTTGCGGTAGTCGAAGACGACGGGGCGGCGGTCGCGGCAGGCCAGCATCAGCGGTTCGAAGGCTGCCTCGTGCACCGGGATGCGCGGCTCCAGGGCGCCGTGCGTCTCGTAGGGGTCGACGTCCTCGGGGAGCCCGGCGGCGCGCAGCTTCTGCAGGGCGCCGCTGGCCGCGCCGGCCAGCCGGGCCTGCTGCCAGACCTTGGCTGCCAGGCCCAGGGCGGCGGCCTCCTCGGCGTCCAGGGTGATGGGGGGCAGTCGGTTGCTGTCACGGCGGGCGAGGTAGCCGACCTCGCCGTCGAGGTTCTCCACGGTCTCGATGACCAGACCCAGCTCGCGCAGGTCGTCCTTGTCCCGCTCGAACATGCGGTTGAAGGAGTCGTCGCTGCCCACCGCGCCGCGCTCCGGCCTGGAGGCCTCGACGTACGCCTCGATGGAGTCGCGCAGCTCGCGCTTGCTGAGCGGCCGGCGTGTGCCGAGCAGGCACAGCGCGAGGTTCATCAGCCGCTCGGCCTTGGCAATGGCCATCGACGCCCTTCGCCTTCCCTATGGTGCTTCCGACCGATGACCGTACCGCCCCGGGGTGTCGGGGCAAAAGCCGGAGCGGGGAAGCGGAGCCGTCCTGATCAGCGGTGGTCACGCGAGGAGGGCCCGTGCGGACAGCACGGGCCCTCCTTCGACCAGGTCCGGTCAGCGCTTGGCAACGCCCACGAGGTCGCAGACGAAGATCAGCGTCTCGCCCGGGGCGATACGGCCGCCACCGGCGCCGCGGTCGCCGTACGCGAGGTGCGCGGGGATGGTCAGCTGGCGGCGGCCGCCGACCTTCATGCCCTGGACGCCCTTGTCCCAGCCCTGGATGACCTGGCCGACGCCGAGCTGGAAGTCCAGCGGGGTGCCGCGGTTCCAGGAGGCGTCGAACTCCTCGCCGGAGGAGAAGGCGACGCCCACGTAGTGGACCTTGACGATGTCGCCCGCTTCGGCGGTCTCGCCGTCCCCTTCCCAGATCTCCTTGATCTCGAGGTCCGCCGGCGGCTCGCCGCCCGGGAAGTCGATCTCGGGCTTCTCGATGCTCACGTCAAAAGCTCCTGCTTGTGTACGACACGAAACACGGACAGTCTGTCATCCCCGCTGGTCTCCCGCCCGCTACGGCGCCACGGCGGGGCCCGGTCACATCGCGGCGAGGATGTCCACCGAGAACACCAGCGTGGCGCCCTTCTTGATGCCGCTGCCGCTCGGCGGGGTGTCGCCGTAGCCCAGGTCCGGCGGTACGACGATCAGGACCCGGCTGCCCACCTTCTTGCCGGTCAGTCCCTGCGACAGCCCCTTGACGACCTGCTGCATCTGCTCCAGCGAGAACTGGCTGAGCCGTCCGGAGTCGTACGTCTGCTGGAACGCCTTGTCGCTGCCCCAGACCACGCCCTTGAACTGGCACAGCACCGCCTGGTTCGCCTGGACCTCGGGGCCGTCGCCCTCCAGGACGTAGGCGGAGGCCAGCTCCTTGGGCGGGGTGCTCTGCTTGGCCGGCTTGATCTCGGGCGCCTTGCCGTCGGTGTTGGTGCCGACCGTCGGCAGCGCGGCGTCGTCCTGCGGGACCGGCTTGCCGTGGGAGGAGCTCTTGGAGTTGAAGGAGTCGATCAGGTCGATGACGAAGACCAGGGTGTCGGTGCCCTTGATGCCCGCCTGCGCGTTGCCCGACTTGCCGTAGCCCCAGGTGGGCGGGACCGCGATGAGCACGCGGCTGCCCGTCTTCTTGCCCTGCAGGGCGTACCGCCAGCCGTCGATGAGGCTGCCCTGGGCGAGCTGCATGACCAGCGGGCGGTGACGGTCGTAGGAGTTGTCGAAGACCTTCGCGGTGCTCCAGATCTGGCCCAGGTAGTTCGCCTCGACGAAGTCGTTCTCCGCGACCGTGCGGCCGCTGCCCGCGATGACCGTCTTGACCGCGAGATCCTTCGACGGGTCGCCCGGCCCCTTGGCGACGGTCGGCTTCTCACCGAACTTCGTGCCCGCCGTGATGGCCGGCAGCGGCCCGTCCACGATCTTGGGCGGGGGTACCGAGGACGCCGAGCCCGACGGTGTCGGTGACGCGTCCGCCTTGCTGGACTCGGGCTTGTCGTCGCCGCAGCCGGCGAGCGTGACCAGTCCTGCGGGTACGGCGGCGAGGATGAGTGAGCGTCGGCGCACGGGAAGGGCCTCGTAATCGGTCGATCTTACGGATTGGCGTGCGCGCAACTCTACGACGCGAGGCGGGCGCCGTACGGAAAACGTACGGCGCCCGTGTGGCGTTCCGGCATCTCGGACCGGTGACGCTCGACTCGCGTGCGGGTGTCACATTCCGGCGATGAGCTTCTCCACGCGGTCGTCCACCGAACGGAACGGGTCCTTGCACAACACGGTGCGCTGTGCCTGGTCGTTGAGCTTGAGGTGCACCCAGTCGACCGTGAAGTCGCGGCGCTGTTCCTGTGCCCGCCGGATGAAGTCGCCGCGCAGCCGGGCCCGAGTGGTCTGCGGGGGGACCGACTTGCCCTCGAAGATCTTCAAGTCGTTGCAGATCCGGGTGGCTTGGCCCTTCTTCTCCAGCAGGTAGTAAAGACCCCGGCGACGGTGGATGTCGTGGTAGGCGAGGTCTATCTGGGCGACCCGCGGGTGCGACATGGTCATGTTGTGCTTGGCCCGGTACCGCTCGATGAGCTTGTACTTCATGACCCAGTCGATCTCGGTGCCGATGCGGTCCAGTTCCTCGGTCTCGATGGCGTCGAGGGTGCGGCCCCACAGCTCCAGGACCTGCGCGACGGTGCCGGTGCGGATGCCGCGGCGGTCGCAGAAGTCGACAGCCTTGTCGAAGTACTCGCGCTGCACCTCCAGCGCGGAGGCCTCCCGGCCGCTGGCCAGGCGCACCTTGCGCCGGCCGGTGATGTCGTGGCTGACCTCGCGGATGGCCCGGATCGGGTTCTCCAGGGTGAGGTCGCGCATCACGGTACCCGCCTCGATCATGCGCAGCACCAGGTCGGTCGCGCCGACCTTGAGCAGCATGGTCGTCTCGGACATGTTCGAGTCGCCGACGATGACGTGCAGCCGGCGGTAGCGCTCGGCGTCCGCGTGCGGTTCGTCGCGGGTGTTGATGATGGGCCTGGAGCGGGTCGTCGCCGAGGAGACGCCCTCCCAGATGTGTTCGGCGCGCTGGCTGACGCAGTACACCGCGCCGCGCGGGGTCTGCAGGACCTTGCCCGCACCGCACAGCAGCTGCCTGGTCACCAGGAAGGGGATGAGGATGTCCGCGAGCCGGGAGAACTCCCCGTGCCGCGCCACCAGATAGTTCTCGTGGCAGCCGTAGGAGTTGCCCGCCGAGTCGGTGTTGTTCTTGAAGAGGTAGACGTCGCCCGCGATTCCCTCCTCGTGCAGGCGTCGTTCCGCGTCCACCAGGAGTCCTTCGAGAATGCGCTCGCCGGCCTTGTCGTGGGTGACCAATTCGGTCACGTTGTCACATTCGGGTGTGGCGTATTCCGGATGTGACCCCACGTCCAGATAGAGCCGGGCGCCGTTTCGCAGAAAGACATTGCTGCTGCGGCCCCATGACACGACACGGCGGAAGAGGTACCGCGCCACCTCGTCAGGAGACAGGCGGCGCTGTCCCCTGAACGTGCACGTGACGCCGTACTCGTTCTCCAGCCCGAAAATGCGGCGGTCCATGACTGAACATTACGCCCGATCCCCCGAGCTGAAACGGGGTTCGGCAGCACGATTTGGATCATTTTCCGATGAAGCCGCAACAACCCCGCTCCGCTCGGGAGCTGCGAGGACCCGCCCGGTGGCGAGCAGGACCAGCAGGGACACGGCTCCCGCGGCGCCGGGGACGGCGTACCCCCACAGCGGGCCACCGGCCTGGACCACCGGGCCCGCCAGGCCCGTTCCCACCGAGGCGCCCACGGTGAACGTCGTCACGAGCCAGGAGAACGCCTCGGTGACGGTGCCGCCCGGCGCGTGCCGGTCGACGATGATGAACGCGCAGGCGATGCAGGGGGCGAGGAACACCCCGGAGACCAGGCTGAGCAGCACCATGGCGACGGCGCCCGGCATCAGCATCAGTGGCAGGTAACAGACCGCCAGAAGGGCCACCAGAACCCGCAGTCGCCGCTCGGGCGTGCCGCTCCAGGCCCGCGCGCCGTACACGGTGCCGCCGATGAGCGCCCCGAGGCCGAGAGCGGCCATCAGCCAGCCGTAGACCGCGTCGCCGCCGTGCTCGTCGGCGTACGGCACCGAGGCCACGGTGATGGAGCCGAGCGCGATGCCGACGAACAGGAAGGCGCCGAGCAGCACGAGCAGGCCGGGCGAGCGCAGGGCCCCCAGCCAGTGTGCCTCGCGCGGCGCCGAGCGCCACGCGCGCGAGGGCGGGGAGAGGACCACCGAGAGCGCGCCGAGGACACCGACGGCGTTCAGCACCAGCAGCGCCGCCCGCTCCGACCACAGCGACACGCACAGCGTCACCAGCAACGGGCCCACGGTGAACATGACTTCCTGGGCGACGGCGTCCATGGCGTACGCGGTGTGCACCTGCTCCTCGCGGCGCAGCACCGAGGGCCACAGGGCCCGCAGACCGCCCTCCAGCGGCGGGGTGAACAGCCCGGCGGCGGCCACGGCGGCGCAGGCGAGGGGCAGCGGGCCGGTTCCGGCGAACGCGAAGACGGCCATCGCCAGCGCCGACAGGACGGCCGCGGGCAGCTGGACGCGCGGCTGGCCGTACAGGTCCACCAGGCGGCCCAGCACGGGCTGGCCGACCGCGTTGGCGACGCCGTACACGGCCGCGAGGGCGCCCGCCAGGCCGTACGTGCCGCCGTCGGCGCGGACGAACAGCACCAGCGCGATCGCGGCGGTCGCGTTGGGCAGCCGGCCCACCAGGGTGCCGGTCAGCAGCCGGGCCGCGTGTCTCGCCCTGAGGATCTCCAGGTACCCCGCGGCCATGTCCCGCCTCCAAGTGTTACGTATAACCCCGCCTGTCATACGTACCATGTGCGCTGTTCACCCGTCCAGACGACCGGACGTGACCCGGCGGGCCGCCGAGCTCCCGGGCGTACGACCGCCAGAACAGGAGCAGCCCCGCGGTGGCACGCAGCAGCACCCGCCCGACCAGCCGGGACGTCGCACAGGCGGCCGGAGTCTCCCAGGCGGCCGTCTCCCTCGTGCTCGGCGACAAATGGCGCGGCCGGGTCTCCGAGGCCACCGCCGACCGGGTCCGGGAAGCCGCCCGCGAACTCGGCTACCGGCCCAACCTCGCCGCCCGCAACCTGCGCCTCGGCCGCACCCGCACCGTCCTGCTCGTCGTCCCCGCGCTCACCACCGAGTTCTTCGCCGGCGTCTACACCGGCGCCGCGCGCGTCGCCGCCCGGCACGGCTTCGGCGTCGTGCTGTACCCCTCCCCCGAGGGCATCGGCCCGGCCCGCGACCCCTTCGCCTCCGCACAGTCCGCCCTGGACGGCGTCATCGCTTCCTCCATGGCCGCCGACGCCCTCACCGCCATCCGCGGCGACCAGCTCCCCCTCGTCATGCTCGACAGCGACCCGGACGGCAGCCTCGGCGCCGCCACCGTGAACCTCGACATCGCCGACGGCGTCCGCCAGGTCACCGGACACCTGCTGGCCCTCGGCCACCGCCACTTCCTGCACCTCGCCGCCGACGTGCCCTCCTGGACCTTCGAGATGCGCGCCCGCGAACTCGCCGCCCGCCTCGCCGCCGTACCCGGCACACAGGTCCGGACCGCCCCCGCACCGATCTCCATCGACGGCGCCCGCACCGCCACCGAGGCCGCGCTGGCCGCGCCCGGCCCCCGCCCCACCGCCGTGGTGTGCGACGACGACAAACTGGCCGCCGGCGCCTACAAGGCCCTGCGCCGCCTCGGCCTGCGCGTCCCCGACGACGTGTCCGTCACCGGCCTGGACGACCTCGCCCTCGCCACCGCCCTCGACCCCGAACTCACCACCGTCCGGCTCGACGCCGAACTGTTCGGCCAACGCGGCATGGAAGCCCTGCTCGCCGTCCTGGACGGCCGCGAGCCCCCCGGCGGGGACATCCCCGTCGAACTCGTCGTACGCGGCTCCACGGCCCCGGCAGCGCCCGTCTCCCCCTAGGGGACGGAACCGCGGGCGCGGTGCTGGTGCGTCCGCCCGCGCCGACGGGGCACCGTCGCCCGGAGCCGGCCCGCTCCGCCCGACCGGCCCTGGGCCGTGTACGCAAAGTCTGCCCGCGTCGCGACGCGGCGGCACGCTCCCCCAGAGAGGGCACCCCCACTGGCCGCACCGGCCGAAAACCCGGGTACGCCCCGTACGATGGCATCCGGCCGGCACTCCCCCGGCCTTCGGCCGGGGGGACCCCCAGAACACGCACCGGACGCCGCGACGCCCGCCCGGCGGGCGAACGACGCTTCAGGTCAACGCACCTGGCCGCCGGCCGGCAGCAGACGGCCCACCGTCTCCTCCAGCCGCGGCAGCACCCGCTGGCCCGCCAGGGCCACCGCGATACCCGCCACCACACCGGCCCACCCCACCGGCCCCAACGGGGTGCAGCCGACCGCGTGGCTCACCACCGGGACCTGGATGAGCGCGACCAGCGCCACCGCCGAACCCAGCGCCGTCACCCGCACCAGCGGGCTGTCCCGGCGGTCCAGCAACGTCTGCGCGAGCTGGGTACCGACCACCCCGCACAACGCCATCGTGCTCGAACGACGCGCCGTCCCCGGCGTGAAACGGCCGATGAGCCACGCCGTCACCGCCCCCAGGCACGTGGTCAGCGCCCGGTGCCGGATCTGGCGGACCAACGGCTCCCCCAGCACACCGCCCGCAGCGTCCTCCGGCGACCGCGGCCCCACCCGCTCCGCGTCCTCCACCCCGGCCTTCGGCGTCACCGCCACCGCCATCGCCGGGAACAGATCCGTGAACAGGTTCACCAGCAGCATCTGCCGCGTCGACAACGGCGCCCGGCCCGACACCAGCGTGCCCAGCAGACCGAAACCCACCTCACCCGCGTTACCGCCGATCAGGATCGCGATCGCGTCCGCCACGCTGTGCCACAACGCCCGCCCCTCCACGACCGCGTCGATCAGCACCGTCAGATCGTCGTCCGTCAGCACGATGTCCGCGGCATTGCGCGCCGCGGCGGAACCACGGGCGTTGATCCCCACACCGATGTCGGCCGCCCGGATCGCCGCCGCGTCATTGGCACCGTCACCCACCATCCCCACCACCCGGCCCGCATCCCGCAACGCCTCCACCACCTGCAGCTTCTGCTCCGGCGCCACCCGCGCCACCACACCCGCGTCCCGCAGCATCCGCGCCCGCCCCGAACGGTCCGCCGCACCCAGCTCGTCCCCCGTCACCACCACCGGCTCCTCCGGCCACCCCAGCTCCCGGGCGATCGCCCGAGCCGTCTGCGGATGGTCCCCGGTCAGCATCACCGGCCGCACCCCCGCCTCGTACAGACCCCGCACCAAGGCCGTCGACGTCTCCCGCGGCACATCCGAGAACGCCAGCAGACCCGTGAAACCCAGGTCCCGCAGCGGCTCCTCCAGCACCCCGGCCGCCACCTCGCCCTCCGCCAGCCGGCGCCCGGCCACCGCGAGCACCCGCAGCCCCTCACCTGCCAGCGCATGCGCGCCCTCCGAAGCGTGCGACGGCAGATCCCGGCAGGCCGGCAGCACCGTCTCCGGAGCCCCCTTCACCACCAGCACCCGCACCCCGTCGCCCGTCCGGCCGACCGCCGCCGCATACCCACGAGCGGCCTCGAACGGCAGCCCCTCCAACTGCGTCCACCCCGGGTCCTCCCCGGCCGCGTCCAGCACCGCCTCGTCCGTCGCGTGCACCGGCCGCTCCGACCCCCCGTTCAGCCGCGGACACGCACGCGCCGCCGCCCGCACCGTCTCCTCCGCCGCCGCATCGTCCGCGGCACACACCCCGCCCCCGGCACCCCACACCCGCACCAGCCGCAGCCGGTTCTCCGTCAGCGTGCCCGTCTTGTCGAAACAGACGGTGTCCATCCGCCCCAGCGCCTCCAGCGTGCGCGGCGTACGCACCAGCACCCCGTCACGGCTCAACCGCCGCGCCGCCGCCAACTGCGCCACCGTCGCCACCAGCGGCAACCCCTCCGGCACCGCCGCCACGGCGACCGCCACCCCACCACTCACCGCATCCCGGACCGGCGTCCCCCGCAACAACGCCAGCCCCGTCACCGCCGCCCCACCTCCCAGCGTCCACGGCAGCGCCCGCCGCGTCAGCTCCTGCAACCTCGCCTGCACCCCACCCGCCGGCGGCACCCGAGCGGCCAGATGAACCGCCCGCGCCGCCTCCGTACGGTCACCCGTGTCCACCACCACGGCACGGGCCGTCCCCGCCACCACCGTCGTCCCCTCGAACACCATGCACCGCCGGTCCGCCACCACCGCGTGCGGCGTCCGGTCCGTCTGCTTCTGCACCGGCAGCGACTCCCCCGTCAACGCCGACTCGTCGACCTCCAGACCCTCCTCCCACAACAACCGCGCATCCGCCGGCACCACATCGTCCCCGGCCAGCTCGATCACATCACCCGGCCGCAACCCACCCGCGTCCACCGTGCGCGTCCCACCCGCCGGCGCCTCCTCCTGCGACGGCGCCACCCGCGCCTTCCGCTTCTGATCCGCCAGCAGCCCCGACAACGCCCGCTCCGCCCGCAACCGCTGCACCCCACCCACCAGCGCGTTCAGATCCAGCGCCCCCACCACCAGCAGCGCGTCCACCACCGAACCCAAAATCGCCGACGCCGCCGAACCCACCGCCAGCACCGGAGTCAGCGGATCATGCAACTCACCGCTGACCGCCCGGCCCAGCCGCACACCCAAGCGCACCGGACCCACCGCCGGATGCCCGGCCACCGCACCCGCCGCCCCACGCACCCCCGCCGGCACCCGGCCCAGCCCACCCACCTCGGCAGCCGGCTCCCGGCCCAGCCGCTCCCGCGCCTCCTCCGCGTCCAGCTCATGCCAGTGCACCCGCGCACGCGGACGCGGAGCCGAAGCCGCCGCCACCCCCAGCCCCGCCCGCACCCCCGAGAACAACGCACCCGCCGCCGCCACATCCACCGGCACATGCCGCATCCCCGGCAGCACCGCCAGCCGCCCACGCCCACCCCTGGACTCCCCCACCGCCACCAGCAACCCCGAAAGCGCGGCACCCGACCGCGCCAGCGTCTGCGACCGCCCACCCACCGCACGCGCCGCCGGAACCGCCATCAGCAGCCGCCACACATCCGGCAGACCACGCCGGGCCAGCACATCCGCACCCCACACCACCGCGCCGTCCCCGTCCACCAGAGCCACCGCCAGATCACCGGCCCACAACCCCGCCAGCACCGCGCCGTCGTCCGCCGAACCCAGCCGGGCGACCGTGATCACGGTCCCCCCGTCACCACGCACCTCACACACCACGTCGTCCAGCGGCCGACGCGCGTCCACCACCACATCCGCCAGACCCGCGAAATCCTCCAGCACCGGGTCGTCCACCACCACGACCCGCAACCCCGCCCGTCGCGCCGCGTCCAGCACCGGCTCCGTCCACGGATCCACCGAACCGTCCGCCAACCGCAACGCACTCGGATGCAACACCACCGCCCCCGCCAGCTCCAACTGCCACAACCGCTCCGGCGCCCGCACCAGCGCCCCCACCCGCGCCAGCGCACCACCCAGCACGGCATGGAAAGCCGCCGGACCGTACCGCGCCGCCTTCGGCGAACCGGCCAGCACCGCCTCCGCCGCCTCCGCAACGTCGTGCTTCACCAGCAACGTCGCCAGCGCGCCGACCACACTCCCCGCCGCCGCATGAGCCGCGTACTCCTGCGCCGGAGTCACCCGCAACGGCGGCCGCTCCCACCCCCCACCCCCCACACTCACCCGCTCCGGAGCACACAACTCGTCATGCACCGAGTCGAACGCGGCCACCCGCGCCACCGCCTCCGCCAGCTGACACCCCCGCAACGCCCCGTCCAGCACCAGCGAAGCCGGACTCTGCCCCACCCCGTGCGCCACCGCGTTGGCACCCGCCAGCACCAGATCCATACCCGGCCCGCCCAGCCGCCGGCGCAACACCGCACGCACGCGCGGGTTCTCCCGCAGAAACGTCACCACCGCCGTCACCGTCCTCGGCGACGGCGGCAACCGCCACGCATACGCCGCGAACGCCGCACCCGTCCCCACCACATCGGCCACGAACGCCGCCGCCGCCACCCGCACCGCCACCGGATCCGCCGGATGCGACAACTCCTCCGGATCACCACCCAGCTCCAGACCATGGCACGCCGCCACATCCGCCACATGATCCAGCACCCGGTCCGTCAGCCCGTCCTCGGACGCCGTCACCACCAACCGGGCCAACCCCTCGTCCCAATAGGCCAGCAGCACATCGGGATGCTCCGCCACCGCGGCGGCCACCCGACGCCCAAGACGCTCCCTGCCACGCCGCGCCGCCTCCTCATGCGCCGGCCGCAACGCCACATGCTGCCGGGCACCCGCACGCCACCGGCCCGCACCACCCGGCAGCGCGTTGCCCGCGACCCGGCCCACCCGCACCGCCACGTCAGCCCCACGCACCCCGGCACGCGCCGTACCAGCCACCGCCCCCGCCGCCGCACCCACCACCGGAACAGCCACCCGCGCCAGCAACCGCGGCGCCGCCGGCACCAACCGGGCGGCAGCCGACGGAACCGTCAACAGAGAGAACACCATCGAACGTCCTCAGCGCGCCGTACGGCCAGGCCGCGCCGTGGGCCCGAGACGCCCACCATGCGCGCCATGCCCACTGTGCGTGGCGGAACCGCCAGGCTCACCGTGCCGCTGCCCCGGCCGCTCCCCGGCCGGCGCCGTCCTATGCGTCGCCGCCCACGCCATCGCCTCGTCGTCCGGCTCGGCCGCCACCGGCTCCTCCGGCACATCCACCACATCCGCACGCTCCACCGGCTCACCGTCCTCCACCGGCGCACCGAGCCGCCCCACCGCACCCTCAGCGCGCCCAGCGCCCGGCCGCGACTGGGTCAGCCACGCCACCGCCGCACCCGTCAACGCCACCGGCCACTCCACCACCCCCGCCACCCCCAGCACCCCGGCCCCCGTGTACACCGCCAGCCGCCTGCTCCTCGGCGACACCGCGCCCACCCTGTCCAACGTGCCCGCCGCGACCCTGCTCACCGTCCCGGCACCGGGCAACCGCCCCAGCACCGAGGCCGCGCCCCGCACCGGAGCGGTGAGAACCGAGGACGACCTCTGCTCCGCCATGACTCCTCCACCTCCGCACACTCCTGCCGTGCCCTCCGAGTGCCCCGACACAGCGGGTCATCCCACAGGTCAGCGACGAACGCCGCCCACACCTCCAGGTTCCGGTCCCTCGGCGCGAGCCGCACGCCGAACAGCCCCCGACAGACCCCGGAACGCAACCGCGCCCCGGCCGGAACGGCCGGGGCGCGACAGAGGTGAGACGGCGGCGAAGCCGCCGCGGAACGGGCCTACTCCTCTTCCTCCACGGAGCTCTCCGCCTCCGTGGCCGCACCGTCCGCCTCCAGAAGACGCGACAGCTGACGGCCCACGATCCGCTTGAACTTGCGCTGCTGCGGCCGCGTACGGTCCAGCACCGCGACCTCCAGACGCTCCGCCGGAATCTCCCGCTCACTGCCATTGGTGTCACGCGACAGCGCCTGCACGGCCAGCTTCAGCGCCTCGGCCAACGACATGCCGTCCCGATGACGCTGATCCAGGAAACCGCTGATCTGCTCCGCGTTGCCGCCCACCGCCACCGAGCCGTGCTCGTCCACGATGGAACCGTCATGCGGCAGCCGGTAGATCTGGTCACCCTCGGGCGTCGCGCCGACCTCGGCCACGACCAGCTCCACCTCGTACGGCTTCTCCGCCGCCGACGAGAAGATCGTGCCCAGCGTCTGCGCGTACACGTTCGCCAGACCCCGGGCCGTCACGTCGTCACGGTCATAGGTGTAACCACGAAGATCCGCGTACCGCACACCACCGATGCGCAGATTCTCGTACTCGTTGTACTTGCCGGCGGCCGCGAAACCGATCCGGTCATAGATCTCGCTGAACTTGTGCAGCGCACGGGACGGATTCTCGCCGACGAACACGATGCCATCGGCATACTGCATGACCACCAGACTGCGGCCACGCGCGATGCCCTTACGGGCGTACTCCGCCCGGTCGGCCATCGCCTGCTGGGGTGAGACATAGAACGGCGTCGACACCGGTTATCCGTCCCTTTCTGTCATGGTCACTGGATCACCTCGAAAACAGCCGGGCCCACGCTCAGAGCAGAGCGGCCTTCGGACCGTCCGGCTCCTCCAGCCGCCGCTGGAGCACCGCACGCGACAGCTCCGAGGCCTCGTCCTCGGTGAGCCGGCGGAAACCGTCCTCGGTGATCACCGTGATGATCGGATAGATCCGGCGGGCGACATCGGGACCACCGGTCGCCGAGTCGTCGTCAGCCGCGTCGTACAGAGCCTGCACCACCAGCGTCGTGGCCTGCTCCTCGGACAGGTCCTCCCGGAACAGCTTCTTCATCGCACCACGCGCGAAGATCGAACCCGAACCCGTCGCCGCGAAATTGTGCTCCTCGGAACGGCCGCCCGTCACGTCGTACGAGAAGATCCGCCCCCGCTCCCGGTCCACGTCGAACCCGGCGAACAACGGCACCACGGCCAGCCCCTGCATCGCCATGCCGAGGTTGGAACGGATCATCGTCGACAGCCGGTTCGCCTTGCCCTCCAGCGAAAGCTGCGCGCCCTCGACCTTCTCGAAGTGCTCCAGCTCCAGCTGGAAGAGCTTCACCATCTCCACCGCGAGACCGGCGGTGCCGGCGATGCCGACGGCCGAGTACTCGTCCGCCGGGAACACCTTCTCGATGTCCCGCTGGGCGATCACATTGCCCATCGTCGCCCGGCGGTCACCGGCGAGCACGACGCCCCCGGGGAACGTGACGGCCACGATCGTCGTCCCGTGCGGCGCCTCGATCACCCCCTGGGTGGGCGGCAGCTGCCGCTTGCCGGGCAGCAGCTCGGGCTGGTGGTCGGAGAGGAAGTCCATGAAGGAGGAGGATCCTGGCGTCAGGAAGGCAGCCGGTAGACGCCCGGTGCTACGAGTGTTGGCTTCCACGCGTTTCCTTCCACATATGCAGCAGCCCGCCTTATGGCCTCGGGCTGATCCTTGAACTGCCCCAGTGCGGCATTGCAGCTGAAGCACAGTACGCCTCGGACCCTACCCGTCTCGTGGCAGTGATCCACGTGTGCGGGCACGGCAGCCAGGCATGTACAGCAGACGCCCCCCTGGGAGGCGATCAACTCGTCGCGCTCGGTCTCGGTGATGCCGTACTGGCGCTTCAGGTGCCCCCGCCGTCCCTGGACAGCGCGACATGCCTTGCAGCGTGTCGCCAACCCGTCGGACGCGGTCGAGTTGCGATGCCAGTCGCTGTGCGGCTTGACCTCCCCACACGTCCGGCAGAACTTGTGCCCCGGCGGGACATCCACTCTCTCCCGCACAGTCTCGCCCATTGCCTCCCGGCGGCGCCGGTAGTGCGCGGCGCTGTACTCCGCCACGCACTCCCGGCAGTGCACCTGCAGGCCGTCACGCCGGTTCCTGTCCCGCGCGAACGCGTCAGGCGGCAGGTCTCGCCCGCACTTCCTGCAGCTCTTGCCGTTCGGCTCGCCGACCACAGTCTCCCCCGTGACCTTCAGTTCGAAGGCTGAAGTACTTCGAGGCCTTTACTGGCCCCCTTTTTGCACGAAGCTCCGAACGAAATCCTCTGCGTTCTCCTCGAGTACGTCGTCGATCTCGTCGAGGACGGAGTCCACGTCGTCGCTCAGCTTCTCCTGCCGCTCCTTGAGGTCCTCGGAGCCCTGCGCGTCCTGCGCCTGCTCCTCGACCTCCTCGGTGGAGCGCGTGGCCTTCTGCTGGCCGCCGCCGGTGTCCTTGGTTGCCATATCCCTCACCCCGCTCTGTTCGCCCGACATGGTCGACGGGTCGGCATTCCTGCCGATCGGTGATGATCAGACCCTACAAGCCGGGTCCGACATCGGCCCCGCAGTTTCGGCAACGTGCGGGGGCCATCTCGATGATTCCCGGGCGGTGGGGTTTCCACCCCGGCCGCCCGGGCGGGTCCGAGTACCCCGTGGATCCCGCTCAGCCGCCGGACAGGACCCTGACCAGGTCTTCCGCCGTGCGGCAGCGGTCCAGCAGCTCCTTGACGTGATTTCGCGTTCCGCGAAGCGGTTCGAGGGTTGGAACGCGCTGCAGCGAATCCCGGCCCGGCAGGTCGAAGATGACCGAGTCCCAGCTCGCCGCGGCCACGTCGTCGGCGTACTGCTCCAGGCAGCGGCCGCGGAAGTAGGCGCGGGTGTCCTCCGGTGGCGTCGTGCGGGCCCTTTCGACCTCGGCCTCGTCCAGGAGGCGCTTCATGCGCCCGCGGGCCGCGAGGCGGTTGTAGAGGCCCTTCTCGGCGCGTACGTCGGCGTACTGGAGGTCGAGGAGGTGAAGCTTGGCGGCGTCCCAGTCGAGGCCGTCGCGGCGGCGGTAGCCCTCCATGAGTTCGCGCTTGGCGACCCAGTCGAGTTCGCCGGCCAGGCTCATCGGGTCGTTCTCGAGCCGGTTGAGGGTGTCCTCCCAGCGGGAGAGGACGTCCTTGGTCTGGTCGTCGGCGTCGGCGCCGAAGCGTTCCTCGACGTACTTGCGGGACAGCTCGTAGTACTCCATCTGAAGCTGGACCGCGGTGAGTGTGCGGCCGCTGCGCAGGGTGATCAGGCGCTTGAGGCCGGGGTCGTGGGAGACCTGGTGGAGGGTCCGTACGGGCTGGTCGACGGCCAGGTCGACCGCGATGAAGCCGTCCTCGATCATGGACAGGACCAGCGAGGTGGTGCCCAGCTTGAGGTAGGTGCTGATCTCGGAGAGGTTGGCGTCGCCGATGATGACGTGCAGGCGGCGGTACTTCTCCGCGTCGGCGTGCGGTTCGTCGCGGGTGTTGATGATGGGCCGCTTGAGCGTGGTCTCCAGGCCGACCTCGACCTCGAAGTAGTCGGCGCGCTGGCTGAGCTGGAAGCCGTGTTCGTGGCCGTCCTGGCCGATGCCGACGCGGCCGGCTCCGGCGAAGACCTGGCGGGAGACGAAGAAGGGCGTGAGGTGGCGCACGATGTCCGAGAACGGGGTTTCCCGTTTCATCAGGTAGTTCTCGTGCGTGCCGTAGGAGGCGCCCTTGTTGTCGGTGTTGTTCTTGTAGAGGTGGATGGGCTGGGCGCCGGGGAGCTGTGCGGCTCGTTCGGCGGCCTCGGCCATGATGCGTTCGCCGGCCTTGTCCCAGAGGACGGCGTCGCGCGGGTTGGTGACTTCGGGGGCGCTGTATTCGGGGTGGGCGTGGTCGACGTAGAGGCGCGCACCGTTGGTGAGGATGACGTTGGCGAGGCCGATGTCCTCGTCGGTGAGCTGGCTGGAGTCGGCGGCCTCGCGGGCGAGGTCGAAGCCCCGGGCGTCCCGCAGCGGGTTCTCCTCCTCGAAGTCCCAGCGGGCCCGGCGGGCCCGGTGCATCGCCGCGGCGTAGGCGTTGACGAT
Source organism: Streptomyces sp. NPDC005706 (assembly GCF_040631045.1). Lineage (NCBI taxonomy): Bacteria > Bacillati > Actinomycetota > Actinomycetes > Kitasatosporales > Streptomycetaceae > Streptomyces > Streptomyces sp. NPDC005706. The sequence continues at coordinate 308,254 of NZ_JBEXYS010000004.1, forward strand.
TTGGGATGAGGTGAGCATGGCATTGGCGTTGGGGTGGCCGGGGACGGAGATCCCGTACTCCGTCTCGATGCCCATTACTCGCCGTACGGTCATGCGGCCCTCCTTGCCCGGCGGCACCCTCGGTCGTGGGTACCGCTCGCGTACCGCCGGCGTTCCGGTGCGTGTGCGGTGCCCGTCCCCGCACTGTGCGACCCGGCGGTAGGAAAGAGCCTAGAACGCCTTTGCGCTGGTGGGGAGATCATTTGCGTCATTGGCTGCTCCGGTCGTGGCCTGAAAAGCAGTCGGCTGCGGGTACCCGTGGTGGGCACCCGCAGCCGCCCTGGTTCTACAGGTACTGACCGGTGTTCGCCACCGTGTCGATGGAGCGTCCGGTGTCTGCGCCCTGCTTTCCGGTGATGAGGGTGCGGATGTAGACGATCCGTTCGCCCTTCTTTCCGGAGATGCGGGCCCAGTCGTCCGGGTTGGTGGTGTTGGGCAGGTCCTCGTTCTCCTTGAACTCGTCCACGCAGGCCTGGAGGATGTGGGAGACGCGCAGGCCCTTCTGGCTCTTGTCCAGGAAGTCCTTGATCGCCATTTTCTTGGCGCGGCCGACGATGTTCTCGATCATGGCGCCGGAGTTGAAGTCCTTGAAGTAGAGGACTTCCTTGTCGCCGTTGGCGTAGGTGACTTCCAGGAAGCGGTTTTCCTCGGATTCGGCGTACATGTGCTCGACCGCCGTCTGGATCATGCTCTGGACGGTGGTGGCCTTGTCGCCCTGGTGCTCTCCGAGGTCGTCCGAGTGGAGCGGGAGGCGCTCGGTGAGGTACTTGCCGAAGATGTCCTTGGCCGCTTCGGCGTCGGGCCGCTCGATCTTGATCTTCACGTCGAGGCGGCCGGGGCGCAGGATGGCGGGGTCGATCATGTCCTCGCGGTTGGAGGCGCCGATGACGACCACGTTCTGCAGGCCTTCGACGCCGTCGATCTCGGCGAGGAGCTGCGGGACGATGGTGTTCTCCACGTCGGAGCTGACGCCGGAGCCGCGGGTGCGGAAGAGGGATTCCATCTCGTCGAAGAAGACGATGACGGGGGTGCCCTCGCTGGCCTTCTCGCGGGCTCGCTGGAAGACGAGGCGGATCTGCCGCTCGGTTTCGCCGACATACTTGTTGAGGAGCTCGGGGCCCTTGATGTTGAGGAAGAAGCTCTTGCCGGCGGCCTGTCCGGTGACCTCGGCCACCTTCTTGGCGAGCGAGTTGGCGACGGCCTTGGCGATGAGCGTCTTGCCGCATCCGGGGGGCCCGTAGAGCAGGACGCCCTTGGGCGGGCGCAGCTCGTGCTCCTTGAAGAGGTCGGGGTAGAGGTAGGGCAGCTCGACGGCGTCGCGGATCGCCTCGATCTGGTTGCCGAGGCCGCCGATCTGTTCGTAGCCGATGTCGGGGACTTCTTCGAGGACGAGTTCCTCGACCTCGCTCTTGGGGACGACCTCGTAGACGTAGCCGGAGCGGGGTTCGAGCAGGAGGGCGTCGCCCGGGCGGATGGTGACGTCGAGGAGGGGTTCGGCGAGCCGTACCACTCGTTCTTCGTCGGTGTGTCCGAGGACGAGGGCGCGCTCGCCGTCCTCGAGGATCTCCTTGAGGGTGACGATGTCGCCGACGCGCTCGAACTCCATGGCGTCGACCACGTTGAGCGCCTCGTTGAGCATGACCTCCTGGCCGCGCCTGAGGTCGTCGAGTTCGACGCTCGGGCTGACGTTCACGCGGAGCTTGCGGCCGCCGGTGAAGATGTCCGCGGTGCCGTCTTCGTTGGCCTGCAGGAAGACGCCGAAGCCGGCGGGCGGCTGGGCGAGCCGGTCGACTTCTTCCTTGAGGGCCACGATCTGGTCGCGGGCTTCGCGGAGTGTGTTGGCCAGGCGCTCGTTCTGGGCGGAGACGCCGGCCAGGTTGGTCTGCAACTCGACGATCCGCTCTTCGAGAATCCTCGTGTGCCGCGGAGAGTCGGCGAGCTTGCGTCGCAGGACGGCGATCTCCTGCTCAAGGTAGGCGATCTGTCCGGCGGGGTCGTCGGACCCTCGTCCCGGGCGGATGCCGCGGTTCATGTCGTCGTCGTGGGCTGCCACGGTCCTCACCTCCTCCAAGGGGAGCTGGACGCTTCCAGACCCTACCTGGGTGGGTGACGATTGAAACCCCTAGATCACAAAGACTGTCAAGGTGTGTCGTCGGTCACCCGGTGCGTTCCCTCTCGCACGGAGGGGATACCCACTCAACGTGATTCGGAAGCCGCTTGTTCCTGGTCCGTGGCGGTCAATACCCGGCGTGTGTGGCTGGAGTTGTCCGTTCCGGGCCGGTCGGCCGGTTCCTGGGCACGTTTCGGTGCGCTCGCGCGGTCATCACGCAGAGCGACGGTCTGGTCGGTCGCGGTCATCGTCGGGGCGGCTGGAAGTGTTCGCCCGGTTCCGGGGCTCCCTTTCCCGGTCGGGCGCTCGTACCCGAGGGGGTGCCGAGGGAAACCCGATACCCGTGGAATCGGGAGGGTATGCGGGCGGGGGTAGGGTCGGGGTGTTCAACAGCCGCTGGTGCGGACCTCGCTGGCCGTCGGGCCGGGGGTGCCGTCCGGCGATTCGACGGCAGGAGAGATGACCGTGCAGCAGGAGGCCCCGGACGGCGAGGCGCTGGAGGTCTGGATCGACCAGGCTCTGTGTACCGGCGACGGGATCTGCGCCCAGTACGCGCCCGAGGTGTTCGAGCTGGACATCGACGGGCTGGCCTATGTGAAGGGCGCGGACGACGAGCTGCTGCAGGCCGAGGGTGCCACGGTGCCGGTGCCGCTGCCGCTGCTCACGGATGTGGTCGACTCGGCGAAGGAGTGTCCCGGGGAGTGCATTCATGTGCGCCGGGTTCTGGACAAGGTCGAGGTCCACGGTCCGGACGCGGAGTGAGGCCGGGCCGGTGACCGGCTGTGGTGCGCGCGCGTGAGCCGTCTTCGGGCGGGTCGCGCGCGTGCGGCGTTTTCCGGGCCGGGTGCTCGCTCGGGGGGCGCGGCCGGGCCGGGGTGTGTCAGACGCTGTGGGCCGCGGTGGGCGTGGAGCGGATGAACGCCTTGCCGTTCCAGTGCCAGCTGGTGGGGGTCTTCAGGTCGGGGCAGCAACTGGGTACGCCGGCCGAGGAGTAGCCGAGCAGGGTGGCGGTGACGGCGCCGGCGTCGTAGGCGAAGTCGGTGACGGTGCGCCGGTCCTTGGGGTCGACGAGGGTGGCGACGACGCGGGCGGTGCCGCCGGTGGTGCCCCGGGTGAGGACGTAGACGCCGTCGGGCGGTGTGCCCATGGGGGCGTCGCAGTGCACGACGGCGACGGTTTCCGGTGCGCCGTCGCCGTCGAGGTCGCCGGTGACCTTCTTGACCACGATCGCTTTCACGGGCCCGCAGGTGAGCGGGAAGTGCACGCCGCTGGTGCTGGGTGGTGCGGCGGCCGCCGGCGCGGTCTTGGTCTCGGTGCGCGTGGTGGTCTGGGCGGCCGTGGCCGATCCGGGCTGTACGGCGGAGGAGAGGGCGACGACGCCGGCGATCGCGGTGGCGGTGGCGACCCAGTGGATGGGCCGGGTGTGCGTGTGGGCGAGCTCCGGAACGGCGGATGGCTGCACTAGGAGTGTCTCCTGTGAGGGCTGTGCCGGTGGGGGGTGGCCAGCATGGTGCCACACGTCACAGTGCGTGGGAACGGCGGGGTCGGTACGGGATCTCGCGCGCGGGGAGTACGCGCGCGGTGGGGGTGCGCGGCCTGGTGCCGTGTCAACGCGTCGGCGCCGTGGCCGGGTTCCCGATTGTGGTGGGGAACTCGGGCACGGCGCCTTCGCGTTGTGCCGGTCGGAGGCGGCGGGTCAGCGGCCGGTGCCGCCGTCGGCGTTGGGGCCGGCGTAGTCCTCGCCGTAGGCGCCCTTGGCGGGGCGGCGGCGGCGCATGGGCGGCTCGACGCCGTCGGCGAGGCGGCGGGCGGTGAGCAGGAAGCCGGTGTGGCCGATCATCCGGTGGTCGGGCCGGACGGCGAGGCCTTCGATGTGCCAGTTGCGGATCATGGTCTCCCAGGCGGTCGGCTCGTTGAAGCAGCCGATCTCCCGGATGGACTCCACGGTCCGGGCGAGCTGGGTGGTGGTGGCCACGTAGCAGCACAGGATGCCGCCGGGGACGAGTGCCTTGGAGACGGCCTCCAGGCATTCCCAGGGGGCGAGCATGTCGAGGATGACGCGGTCGACGTCGGTGTCGGACAGGTTGTCCTGGAGGTCGCCGACGGTGAGCTGCCAGGCGGGGTGGGAGCCGCCGAAGTAGCGCTCGACGTTCGCCTGCGCGATCTCGGCGAAGTCCTCGCGGCGCTCGTAGGAGTGCAGCATGCCCTGGTCGCCGATGGCGCGCAGCAGGAAGCTGCTGAGCGAGCCGGAGCCGACGCCGGCCTCGACGACGCGGGCGCCGGGGAAGATGTCGGCGAAGGCGAGGATCTGCCCCGCGTCCTTCGGGTAGACGACGGCTGCCCCGCGGGGCATGGACAGGACGTAGTCGGGGAGCAGGGGGCGCAGCGCGAGGTAGGCGACGTTGCCGGTGGTGCGGACAACACTGCCTTCGGGAGCGCCGATCAGTTCGTCGTGCGGGAAGGAGCCCTTGTGGGTGTGGAAGTTCTTCCCGGCTTCGAGCGTGAACGTGTAGTGGCGGCCCTTGGGGTCGGTCAGCTGTACCTGGTCCCCGACCTTGAAGGGCCCGCGCCTGCGGGCGGCACCGGTCGGTTCGGACATGTGACCAGCCTACCGGCGTTTGCGGGGGCCGCCGACCACGGGAGGGCGGGCCGTCAGGGGCGGGCCATGGCCTTGACGAAGGCGCGCTCGACGTCGGCGGCGGAGAGGACGCCGTAGATCTCGCCGGTCTCCTCGACGACGAGGTATTCGGTGGCGGGGGTGGCCCGGAGGGTGTCGAGGAGTTCTTCTCCGGCCAGTTCGGCGGAGACCCGCATGCCGTCGGTGAGGTCCTGGGCGAGGCCGCTGACGGCGACCCAGGGGCGGCGGTGTTCGGGGACGCCGACGATGGCGGCCTCGCGGACGAGGGAGAGGGGGTTGCCGTCGGGGTCGACGACGACGAGGGCGCGGGCGCCCGCGGCGTTGGCGCGGCGGAGGGCTTCGGACAGCGGGGTGTCGGTCTCGACGGGGACGGCTCGCCGGGTGAGGGCGCGGGCCTTGAGTTCGGGGAGGTGTTCGCGCAGGCGGGCCATACGCAGGCTGTTGCCGGCGCCGGTCCAGATGATCGCGGCGAGGATGGCGGCGAGCAGGGCGTCGGTGACGGTGTGCATGCCGCCCATGTCCTGGTTGCCGCCGCCGAAGGCGCCGGACTGGTTGAGCAGCGGCAGGCCGACGAGGACGGAGATGGCGAGGGCGCGGCCGACCCAGGCGGCGGCGACGGTGCCGCTCATGGGTTTGCCGGTGATCTTCCAGACGACGGCGCGGAGCATGCGGCCGCCGTCGAGGGGCAGGCCGGGCAGCAGGTTGAAGGCGGCGACGATGAGATTGGAGATCATCAGGCCGGCGAGCAGGACGCCCGGGACGCTGTCCGGCTGTACGGGCTTCATGGCCAGGTAGAACAGGCCGGCCAGGGCGAGGGAGAGCAGGGGGCCGACGAAGGCGAGGACGAATTCACGTCCCGGGGTCTCGGCCTCCTTCTCGATCTCGGAGACGCCGCCGAAGAACTGGAGCTGGATGCGGCGGACGGGGAGTTTGAAGCGGATCGCGGCGACCGTGTGGGCCAGTTCGTGGACGAGGACGGAGGCGTAGAAGGCGACGGCGAAGAAGAGGGAGACCAGGTAGCGGGCGGCTCCGAGCTCGGGCAGGACCCGGTCGAGCTGGCCGCCGAAGACCCAGGTGATCAGGGCGGCCACGAGGAACCAGCTGGGTGCCACGTAGACGGGGACGCCGAAGGGGCGGCCCATGAGCAGTCCGCCGCCGGGTTCCTTGGGTCGCGGCTGCGGGGGTTCGCCCTTGGCGATGCCGGAGTGGGCGAGGGAGCGGTGTTCGGCGGGGTGGGCGCCGGGGCCGGCCGCGGGGGTCTCCTCGCCGGTGGCGGGGTGGGTGGGGCCGGTGTGGCGGGTGGTCTCGCCGGTTTCGGCGCCGGGGGTCGGGCTCGGGGGCCGGGTGTCCTTCGGGGTGTCCGTGTCGGGGTACTCGTCCCGGCCGTCGTGGCCGTGCCGGGCGTCGTGGTCCTGCCCGTCGCCGTGGTCGTGCCGGGCGTCGTGGTCCTGCCCGTCGTCGTGGTCGTGCCGGCCGTCGTGGTCGTGCCGACTGTCCCGGCCGTCGCGGTCATCGGGGTCGTGGCGGTCGTCCGGTTCGTGGGAGTCGCCGAGGCCGGCGCGCTTCCCCGGGCCGGGGTGCGGGGTGCCCGCGGGCTCGGGGGCGTCGTCGGGCTCCGGGCCGGGGTGGTGACCGGTGGGTCCGGTCGCCGGGACCGTAGGGCTCGCGGGGTGCTCGGCCGGCTCGTCGTTGCCGGACCGCGGCTGCCCGCTCCCGCCGCTCACGTCCACGCTGTCCCCTCGTTCGAAGCGTCTTCCGCGCCATGCGGGCGGAAGGTCTCGGGTCGATGGTATGCGGCCGTGGTGGTCCGTTCCGCCCCGGCACCCCTTGTCTTTGCCCCGCTGTCGCCGGGCCTAACGCGGCCCGCGGCTGGGTCGCTGTCAGTGCCGGGCCGTATGGTCTGGGGTCATGGACAGCAGCATCGAGGACGCGGGGGCCCTGCTGGGTCAGGCCGGGGGGACGGTTCCGGCGGCGGGGGCGGCGGAACCGGCGCCGGACGCGGCGGCGGCCGCCGGGGAGCCGGTGGTGCCGGGCGGTGGTGCGGCCGGGCAGGCGGGAGAGCGGGTGGCCGTCGCCCCGTCCTCGTTGTCGCCGTCCCGGGCCGGTGACTTCATGCAGTGTCCCCTGCTGTACCGGTTCCGGGTGATCGACCGGTTGCCGGAGAAGCCGAGTGAGGCCGCGACGCGGGGGACGCTGGTGCACGCCGTGCTGGAGCGGCTGTTCGACGCGCCCGCCGCGGAGCGGACGGCGCCGCGGGCGAAGGCTCTGATCCCCGGGCAGTGGGACCGGTTGCGGGAGAGCCGGCCGGAGATCGGGGAGCTGTTCGCCGAGGATCCGGAGGGCGAGCGGCTGGCCCGCTGGCTGGGTGAGGCCGAGCGGCTGGTGGAGCGGTGGTTCACGCTGGAGGACCCCGCCCGGCTGGAGCCGGCCGAGCGGGAGCTGTTCGTGGAGGCCGAGCTGGAGTCGGGGCTGCGGCTGCGCGGGATCATCGACCGTGTCGACGTGGCGCCCACCGGCGAGGTGCGGATCGTGGACTACAAGACGGGGAAGGCGCCGCGGCCGGAGTACGCCGAGGGCGCGCTGTTCCAGATGAAGTTCTACGCGCTGGTGGTGTGGCGGTTGAAGGGGGTCGTCCCGCGCCGGTTGCAGCTGGTGTATCTCGGCAGCGGTGACGTGCTGACCTACGATCCCGTCCCGGCCGACCTGGAGCGGGTGGAGCGCAAGCTGCTGGCGCTGTGGGAGGCGATCCGGCAGGCCACGGAGACCGGCGAGTGGCGGGCCCGGCCGACGAAGCTGTGCGGTTGGTGCGATCACCGGTCGCACTGCCCGGAGTTCGGCGGTACTCCCCCGCCCTATCCGCTGCCGGTGCGGTCCGCCGCGGCCGGCGAGTAGGGGCCGGCGGCTGCCTCGAGGGCGCCGCCGGCGGCCTGCCGGGGGCAGGGCAGAATGGGTGCGGAATAGCGAAGGAGTGTCACGTGGCCATCCGCGTCCTACTGGTCGACGACCAGCCCCTGCTGCGTACCGGTTTCCGGATGATTTTGGAGGCCGAGCAGGACATCGCGGTCGTGGGCGAGGCCGGCGACGGCCTGCAGGCCCTCGATCAGGTACGGGTCCTGCAGCCGGATGTCGTGCTGATGGACATCCGGATGCCGCGGATGGACGGTGTGGAGGCCACCCGGCAGATCACCGGTCCGGGGCGGGACGGCCCGGCGAAGGTGCTGGTGCTGACCACGTTCGATCTGGACGAGTACGTGGTGGAGGCGCTGCGCGCCGGGGCGAGCGGGTTCCTGCTGAAGGACGCGCCCGCCGACGAGCTGGTGCAGGCGATCCGGGTGGTGGCCGCCGGGGAGGCGATGCTGGCGCCGAGCATCACGCGCCGCCTGCTGGACAAGTACGCCACGCATCTGCCGTCCGGTGAGGAGTCCGTGCCGGACACGCTGCACACGCTCACCGACCGTGAGGTGGAGGTGCTGAAGCTGGTGGCGCGCGGGCTGTCCAACGCGGAGATCGCCGCGGATCTGTTCGTCAGCGAGACGACGGTGAAGACGCATGTGGGACATGTGCTGACCAAGCTGGGGCTGCGCGACCGGGTGCAGGCGGCGGTGTACGCGTACGAGAGCGGACTGGTGCGGCCCGGCGCGAGCTGAGCCGGGCCCCGTTACGATGCCGAGGGCGCCCCTTCCCGTGCGGGAAGGGGCGCCCTCGGCATGTGAGGCGGGCGGGTGTCAGCCGCTCACACCGCGGCCGAGCTCCCACAGCTGGAGCGAGGCGACGGAGTTGAGGGCGTAGGAGACACCCGTGACGTTGTCGCGCGCGGCGACGTACTGCTTGCCCTGCCACAGCGGCAGCACGGGGACGTCCTCGGCGACGGTGTCCTGGATCGCGGTGAGGGTCTTGACCGCGTTGAGGCGGTCGGCCTCGCGCCGGGACTCGGGGATCAGCGTGCGCTGGATGGTGCCGTTGGAGTAGGGCGAGCCGAGGAAGTTGCCCTTGTCGAGGAAGGGCGCGACGAAGTTGTCGGCGTCGGGGAAGTCGGGGAACCAGCCCATGCCGTAGACGTCGTACTGGCCCTTCTGCTCGGCGGGCCGGAAGGTCGACCAGGGGTGGCCCTGGATGCTGACGTCGAACAGGCCGCTGTTGTTGAGCTGCTTCTGCAGGATCTGGAACTCCTGCTTGGTGGCCGAGCCGTAGTGGTCGGTGGTGTAGTGCAGCGTCAGCTTCACCGGGGTGGTGATGCCGGCCTTCTCGAGCAGGCTCTTGGCCTTGGTGGCGCTGGGGTCGCCGTACTTGTTGAAGAACGAGTTCGAGTGGCCGGTGAGGGTGGCCGGGACCAGCGAGTACAGCGGCTCGGCCTGGGTGCCGTAGACCTTGGAGACGAGTTCGCCGCGGTTGATGACCTGGGCCATGGCCTGGCGGACGGCCTTGGTCTTCACGGTGGGCGCGTCGGTGTTGAAGGCCAGGTAGCGGATCTCGAGGCCGGGCATGTCGACGAGGTCGACGTTGGCCTTGGAGCCGGAGTCCAGCTTGTCGATCTGGGACGGCGACATGGTGCGCGTCATCAGGTCGATGTCGCCCTTCTCGATGGCCTGCCCCATGGCGTCGGCGTCGTCGAAGGAGCGCATCTCGACCTCGTCGTTGTTCACCGTCACGCTGCCCTTGTAGGAAGGGTTCTTGGTGAAGGTGGCGGTGACGATCACGTTGTCCTTGACGTCGGACTTGAGCGTGTAGGGGCCGGAGCCGTCGACGTCGAAGCCGTCGCGCAGCCTGTCCTTGGCGTAGTCCTTCGGGTTGACGATGCCCGCGACCGGGGTCGACAGCTTGTACGGGAACGTGGCGTCGGCCGTCTTGAGGTGGAAGATCACCTCGCGGTCGCCCTGGGTCTCGATCGTGTCGACCGTGTTCAGCAGGGTGGCGACACCGCTGTCCGCCTTGATGCGCAGGGCACGCTCGATGGAGTACTTGACGTCGGCGGCCGTGACCTTGTCGCCGTCGGAGAACTGCAGGCCCTCGCGCAGCTTGCAGGCGTAGCGCTCGTTGCCGCTGTCGGTGAAGGAGCAGCTCTCGGCGGCCTCCGGGACGGGGTTGCCCTCGCCCTTGGGCTGGGTCATCAGGGTCTGCACCGTCTGGCGCAGGATGTTCCAGGTGCCGACGTCGTAGGCGTAGGCGGGGTCGAGGGGTGCCGGGGCGTCGCTGGTGGCCTCGAACCGGTCCGTGGTGCCGACCACGATGGCGTCCCCGCTCTTGCTCCCGCTGTCGGATCCGCCGCACGCGGCGAGAACCGGCGTCAGCAGGCCGGCCAGTGCCGGCAGCACCAAGGTCTTGCGGTTCATGCGGGAGTTTCTCCAGAGCTGTTCGAGTCCATGTACTCGGCATGCATGGGTGGTGCGGCGAGCCACGGGGGTTGCTTCGATGTTCTCGCGACGAGATTAGTCCGCGCCCGCAGGGGGGTTCACTGACGCATGAGTTGAGCGTCCATCACGGAGTGAAACCGGGTGTGGACACACCGAAAACCCGACAGCGGCAGGATTAGTGCAGCGTCTCCCCAATCGGGACACAAGGTCACGCCGTCACGTCCCGGATCGGCACAGTCTGCACACTTGGGCAACGTTGTCGAGGACTCGACGCGTGGGGAACGTCACACCTGCGGCGAGGAGTTGGTGCTTACCGGAATTCGGCCGGGCGGCCCGCGCGGAATTCGCTCCTCGGTGTACTTCCCCGGAAATTTGTCCAACACGCCCATGGCGTTTGGCACTCGGCCGGCTCGGGGCCCGGGAGTACCCCCGAGTGAACGGCTACCGCTTTTGCGCCATCAGGTCGCGCAGGAATGTCAGGTCGACCTCTTCCAGGGAGGACACGACGGTGCGCCGTTCGGCCGGGGCGATGGGGGCGATGGAGGGCACGGCGACCACCTGGCAGCCGGCGGCCTCGGCGGCGGCGACGCCCGTGGCGGTGTCCTCGACGACGGCGCAGCGGGCCGGGTCGACGCCGAGTCCGGCGGCGGCGAGCAGGTAGGGGTCGGGGTAGGGCTTGGTGCGCGAGACCTCGTCGCCGGCGATGGAGAGGCCGAAGTGGTGGGGGCCCAGCACGGTCAGCACGCGGTCGATGATGCGCCGGTGGGAGGCGGAGACCAGGGCGGTGGGGATGCCGTGCTCGTGGAGTTCGGCGAGCAGCCGGGCGGCGCCGGGCATCAGCGGCAGGGCCCGCCCGATGCGGGTCTCGAAGCCGTCGTTGAGCAGCACGGAGACTTCGGCGAGGGTGATGGCGGCGCCGGTGGCCTCGATGAGGAAGCCGGCGCTGCGGGTCATGGGGCCGCCGACGACGACGTGCCGCCAGGCCTCGTCGAGGACGTGGCCGAGGGCGGCGAAGACCTCGACCTCGACGTCCCACCAGAAGCCCTCGGTGTCCACCAGGGTGCCGTCCATGTCGAGGAGTACCGCCTGCAGGGCGGAGCCTTCGGCCGTACGGGTTCCGAGCGCTGGGACAGTGCTGGTCATCCGTGCGCACCTCCTTCAGGGACGACCAGGCCGGTTCCCATGCGGGGAACCGGCCTGCGGTGGACCGACCAGTGTACGTCTCCGATGCCCGGAGCGCCTCGTTTATCCGTCCCGGTCCGGGGTACCTCCTGAAACACCCCCGTGCAGGCCAGGAGGCACTTCGGTGTTCCCGGACGCGGGGGCCGACGGGTGCCTCAGCGGGCGTTGAAGTACTTGGCCTCCGGGTGGTGGATCACGATCGCGTCGGTGGACTGCTCGGGGTGGAGCTGGAACTCCTCGGAGAGCTGGACCCCGATCCGCTCGGGCCGCAGCAGCTCGGCGATCTTGGCGCGGTCCTCCAGGTCGGGGCAGGCGCCGTAGCCGAGGGAGAAGCGGGCGCCCCGGTACTTCAGGGCGAACATGTCCTCCATGGCGGCGGGGTCCTCGCCGCCGAAGCCGAGTTCGGCGCGGACCCGGGCGTGCCAGTACTCGGCGAGGGCCTCGGCCAGCTGAACGGACAGTCCGTGCAGTTCGAGGTAGTCGCGGTAGGCGTTGGACTCGAAGAGTTTCGCGGTCTGCTCGCCGATCCGGGAGCCGACGGTGACGACCTGGAACCCGACGACGTCGGTCTCGCCGGACTCCTCCGGGCGGAAGAAGTCGGCGAGGCACAGGCGGCGGCCGCGGCGCTGGCGGGGGAAGGTGAACCGGGTGCGTTCGTTGCCGCGCTCGTCCAGGATGATCAGGTCGTCGTCCTTGGAGACGCACGGGAAGTAGCCGTAGACGACGGCCGCCTCCAGCAGGTTCTCCGTCTGGAGTTGGTCCAGCAGGCCACGCAGGCGGGGGCGGCCCTCGGTCTCCGCCAGTTCCTCATAGGTCGGGCCGTCGCCGGCGCGGGCCTGCTTCAGGCCCCACTGGCCCTTGAACAGCGCGCCCTCGTCCAGCCAGCTCGCGTACTCCTTGAGCTGGATGCCCTTGATGACGCGGGTGTCCCAGAACGGCGGGGCGGGCACCGGGTTGTCGGTGGCGACGTCGGAGCGGACGTGCCCCGCCTCCGGGCGCTCCTCGATCTCCACGGCGGCCGTGGCGCGGACCCGGCGCTGCCGCAGCTCGGGCAGCTTGGCGCCGGGCACGCCCCGCTTGACGCCGATGAGGGCGTCCATCAGGCGCAGGCCCTCGAAGGCGTCGCGGGCGTAGCGGACCTCGCCGTCGTAGATCTCGTGCAGGTCCTGCTCGACGTAGGCGCGGGTGAGGGCGGCGCCGCCGAGGATGACCGGGAATCGGGTGCCGAGGCCGCGCTGGTTCAGCTCCTCCAGGTTCTCCTTCATGATCACGGTGGACTTCACCAGGAGGCCGGACATGCCGATGACGTCGGCGCGGTGTTCCTCGGCGGCGTCCAGGATCGCGGAGACGGGCTGCTTGATGCCGAGGTTGACGACGTTGTAGCCGTTGTTGGACAGGATGATGTCGACGAGGTTCTTGCCGATGTCGTGGACGTCGCCGCGCACGGTGGCCAGCACGATGGTGCCCTTGCCCTCGGCGTCGGACTTCTCCATGTGCGGTTCGAGGTGGGCGACGGCCGTCTTCATGACCTCGGCGGACTGGAGCACGAACGGCAGCTGCATCTGGCCGGAGCCGAACAGTTCGCCGACGACCTTCATGCCGTCCAGCAGGGTCTCGTTGACGATGTCCAGGGCGGGCCGGTCCTGGAGGGCCTCGTCGAGGTCGGCCTCCAGGCCGTTGCGCTCGCCGTCGATGATGCGCCGCTTGAGCCGCTCCTCGAGGGGCAGCGCGGCCAGTTCCTCGGCCTTGCCGGCCTTCAGGGACTTGGCGGTGGCGCCCTCGAAGAGCTGCATCAGCTTCTGCAGCGGGTCGTAGCCCTCGGCGCGGCGGTCGTGGATGAGGTCGAGGGCGGTCCGCACCTCTTCGTCGCTGAACCGGGCGATCGGGAGGATCTTGGAGGCGTGCACGATCGCCGAGTCCAGGCCCGCCTTGACGCACTCGTCGAGGAAGACGGAGTTCAGCAGGATGCGGGCGGCCGGGTTCAGGCCGAAGGAGATGTTGGACAGGCCGAGGGTGGTCTGGACGGCCGGGTGGCGGCGCTTGAGCTCGCGGATGGCCTCGATGGTGGCGACGCCGTCCTTGCGGGACTCCTCCTGGCCGGTGCAGATGGTGAAGGTCAGGGTGTCGATGAGGATGTCCTCCTCACGGATGCCCCAGTTCCCGGTCAGGTCGTCGATGAGCCGTTCGGCGATCTCGACCTTCTTCTCCGGGGTGCGGGCCTGGCCCTCCTCGTCGATGGTGAGCGCGATCAGCGCGGCGCCGTGCTCCCGGGCCAGCGCGGTGACCTTCGCGAAGCGGGAGTCGGGGCCGGCGCCGTCCTCGTAGTTCACGGAGTTGATCACGGCGCGGCCGCCGAGCTTCTCCAGGCCCGCCTCGATGACGTCGACCTCTGTGGAGTCGAGGACGATCGGCAGGGTGGAGGCGGTGGCGAAGCGGCCGGCGAGTTCCTCCATGTCGGCGACGCCGTCGCGGCCGACGTAGTCCACGCACAGGTCGAGCATGTGGGCGCCCTCGCGGATCTGGTCGCGGGCCATCACCACGCAGTCGTCCCAGCGGCCCTCGAGCATGGCCTCGCGGAACTTCTTGGATCCGTTGGCGTTGGTGCGCTCGCCGATGGCGAGGTAGGAGGTGTCCTGGCGGAAGGGCACGCTCTGGTAGAGGGAGGCGGCGCCGGCCTCGGGGCGCGGGTCGCGGCTGCGCGGGGTGAGGCCCTCGACGCGTTCGACGACCTGGCGCAGGTGCTCGGGGGTGGTGCCGCAGCAGCCGCCGACGAGGGAGAGGCCGTACTCGCGGACGAAGGTCTCCTGGGCGTCGGCCAGCTCGGGCGCGCTCAGCGGGTAGTGGGCGCCGTCCTTGCCGAGCACCGGCAGACCCGCGTTGGGCATGCAGGACAGCGGGATCCGGGCGTTGCGGGCGAGGTGGCGCAGGTGCTCGCTCATCTCGGCCGGGCCGGTGGCGCAGTTCAGGCCGATCATGTCGATGCCGAGCGGTTCGAGCGCGGTGAGGGCGGCGCCGATCTCGGAGCCGAGCAGCATGGTGCCGGTGGTCTCGACGGTCACGGACACGATGACCGGCAGGTCCAGGCCGAGGGCGGCGAGGCCGCGGCGGGCGCCGAGCACGGCGGCCTTGGTCTGCAGGAGGTCCTGGGTGGTCTCCACGAGCAGCGCGTCGGCGCCGCCGGCGACCAGGCCCTCGGCGTTGCGCTGGTAGGCGTCGCGCAGGGTGGTGTAGGGGGCGTGGCCGAGGGTGGGCAGCTTGGTGCCGGGGCCCATGGAGCCGAGGACCCAGCGGGGCCGGCCGTCCTTGGCGGTGAACTCGTCGGCGACCTCGCGGGCGACGCGGGCGCCGGCCTCGGACAGTTCGTGCACGCGCTCGGGGATGTCGTACTCGCCGAGGGCGGAGTGGTTGGCCCCGAAGGTGTTGGTCTCGACGCAGTCGACGCCCACGGCGAAGTACGCCTCGTGGACGGAGCGGACGATGTCGGGGCGGGTGAGGTTGAGAATCTCGTTGCAGCCCTCGAGCTGCTGGAAGTCCTCGAGCGTCGGCTCCTGGGCCTGGAGCATCGTGCCCATCGCTCCGTCGGCGACCACCACACGGGTGGCGAGTGCCTCTCGGAGCGCGGACACACGGGTCCGGCTGTCGGCGGAAGGGGTCGTTGGCAACGAGGCCATGAAGGGGCTCCCTGGGATGCGACGGCTGTCGGCTATGCGCCTTCCCCGGCGGGAACCGGGGCAGGGCACGGCGTCAGGGTAACCGGGAGTGGGCTTGGATGGGCACCGGCGTCCACGAGGCGGACGCGGGTCGTGCCGGTTGGCCGGATCTCCACCGGTGTGCCGCACGGGATGTAACAGCTGTCGTCCGAACCATTGGCGGGAGGTCGACATGGACCGGTAGTGTTCGACATTGCCGAACAGGGTGTTGCACGCTGTTCGGCATTGGTCGAAGAGGGCGGAGGCAGGACGGCGATGGCACGGAACATCCAGTCGCTCGAACGGGCGGCGGCGATGCTGCGGCTGCTCGCGGGCGGTGAGCGGCGGCTCGGCCTCTCGGACATCGCCTCGTCACTGGGCCTCGCCAAGGGCACCGCCCACGGCATCCTGCGGACCCTGCAGCAGGAGGGGTTCGTCGAGCAGGACGGCGCCTCCGGCCGCTATCAGCTGGGCGCCGAGCTGCTGCGCCTGGGCACCACCTATCTGGACGTGCACGAGCTGCGGGCGCGGGCCCTGGTGTGGACCGACGACCTGGCCCGCTCCAGCGGGGAGAGCGTGTATCTGGGCGTCCTGCACCAGCAGGGCGTCCTGATCGTGCACCACGTCTTCCGGCCGGACGACAGCCGGCAGGTGCTGGAGATAGGGGCGATGCAGCCGCTGCACTCCACGGCGCTGGGCAAGGTGCTCTCCGCCTACGACCCGGTGGCGCACAGCGAGGCCATGGAGGCCGACCGCAAGCCGTTCACGGACCGCACGGTGTGCGAGCCGGCGGACTTCGAGCACCTGCTGGACCTCACGCGGGCGCGTGGCTACGCGGCGGACGTGGAGGAGACCTGGGAGGGCGTTGCGTCGATCGCCGCGCCGGTCCACGACGGGCGCCGGATGCCGGTGGGCGCGGTCGGCATCGCGGGCGCGGTGGAGCGGCTGTGCCGCGACGGCGAGGTGCGCCCCGAGCTGATCGCCGCGGTACGGGACTGCGCCCGCGCGGTGTCGCGGGACCTGGGCGCGGGGCGTTTCTGACCGGCGGCGATCCGCTGCCGGGCGACGGCCGGACACGGCCGGTCGCGACCTACTGACCGGGCGAGGACCGGGACGCGAGGCGGCGTCCCGGTTCTCGCCATACCCTGAAATGGACATATCGGGCGAGCAGGTATGTCAGTGCAGGAAGAGCGATAACCGGCAGCGATCAATAACGATCCTGTTTTCGATAACAGAACCCTTGACGCATGCGTGACGCCGAAGCAAGACTCCCGTCCACCGGTCGACATTGTCGAACACCTAACGGCAATACGCGCTAGAGTGTGACAACGCCAAGGGCCGGCATCGCTCTCACCCCCGAGGGCGCCAGAACCCCCGGAGGGACCCGGGGTTCGGTTTCCCTGGACGAAGGACAAAGGAGTCGCGGGTGTCCAGCTCCGACATCTTCATCGGCGAGACCATCGGTACCGCCATACTCATCCTGCTCGGCGGCGGCGTGTGCGCCGCCGTGACCCTGAAGGCCTCCAAGGCCCGTAACGCCGGCTGGCTCGCCATCACCTTCGGGTGGGGTTTCGCCGTACTGACGGCCGTCTACACCTCGGCGCCGCTCTCCGGCGCCCATCTGAACCCGGCCGTGACGCTCGCGCTCGCGATCAAGGACAAGGACTTCAGCAACCTGCCCGTGTACTGGGGCGGTCAGCTGCTCGGCGCCATGATCGGCGCGGCCCTCGTCTGGGCGGCCTACTACGGCCAGTTCCACGCGCACCTCACCGACAAGGAGATCGTCGGCGGTCCTGGGGCGCAGGCCACGACGGCCAAGGCCGTCGAGGCCCAGGAGAAGGGCGCCGGCCCGGTCCTGGGCGTCTTCTCCACCGGTCCGGAGATCCGGAACGCGGTGCAGAACCTCCTCACGGAGATCATCGGCACGATCGTGCTGGTGCTCGCCGTCCTCACGCAGGGCCTGAACGACAAGGGCAACGGCCTGGGCACCCTGGGCGCCCTGATCACCGCGCTCGTGGTCGTCTCCATCGGCCTCTCCCTCGGCGGCCCCACGGGCTACGCGATCAACCCGGCGCGTGACCTCGGCCCCCGCATCGTCCACGCCCTGCTGCCCCTGCCCAACAAGGGCGGTTCCGACTGGAGCTACGCCTGGGTCCCGG
Organism: Streptomyces sp. NPDC005706; assembly: GCF_040631045.1. Lineage (NCBI taxonomy): Bacteria > Bacillati > Actinomycetota > Actinomycetes > Kitasatosporales > Streptomycetaceae > Streptomyces > Streptomyces sp. NPDC005706. The sequence continues at coordinate 325,422 of NZ_JBEXYS010000004.1, forward strand.
TGGTCGGTCCGCTGATCGGCGGCGCGATCGCCGCAGGCATCTACAACGTCGCCTTCGTCTAGGAAGCACCCAGCCTCCGCGGACGCGCCGTACGTAAAGCCCCATCACCACGGATCTTTCAGGAGCACACAGTGACCGACGCCCACACCGCAGGCCCGTTCATCGCCGCGATCGACCAGGGCACCACCTCCTCGCGCTGCATCGTCTTCGACAAGGACGGCCGGATCGTCTCCGTCGACCAGAAGGAGCACGAGCAGATCTTCCCGAAGCCGGGCTGGGTCGAGCACAACGCCAACGAGATCTGGACCAACGTCCAGGAAGTCGTCGCCGGGGCCGTCGAGAAGGCCGGCATCACCCGTGACGACATCAAGGCCATCGGTATCACCAACCAGCGCGAGACCACCGTGCTGTGGGACAAGAACACCGGTGAGCCCGTCCACAACGCCATCGTCTGGCAGGACACCCGCACCGACGCCCTCTGCCGGGAGCTGGGCCGCAACGTCGGCCAGGACCGCTTCCGGCGCGAGACCGGCCTGCCGCTGGCCGCCTACTTCGCCGGGCCCAAGGCGCGCTGGCTGCTCGACAACGTCGAAGGCCTCCAGGAGCGGGCCGAGGCCGGCGACATCCTCTTCGGCACCATGGACAGCTGGGTCATCTGGAACCTGACCGGCGGCGTCAACGGCGGCAAGCACGTCACCGACGTCACCAACGCCTCCCGCACCCTTCTCATGAACCTGCACACCATGCGGTGGGACGAGAAGATCGCCGAGTCCATCGGCGTCCCGCTGGCGATGCTGCCCGAGATCCGCCCCTCCGCCGAGGTCTACGGCGAGGTCACCGGCGGCAAGCTCGGCGACCTGCTCGGCGGCATCCCGGTCGCCTCGGCGCTCGGCGACCAGCAGGCGGCCCTGTTCGGCCAGACCTGCTTCTCCGAGGGCGAGACCAAGTCCACCTACGGCACCGGCACCTTCATGGTGATGAACACCGGTGACAAGATCATCAACTCCTACGCCGGTCTGCTGACCACCGTCGGCTACAAGATCGGCGACCAGCCGACGGTCTACGCCCTCGAGGGCTCGATCGCCGTCACGGGCTCCCTGGTGCAGTGGATGCGCGACCAGATGGGCCTGATCTCCACCGCGGCCGAGATCGAGACGCTCGCGCTCTCGGTCGAGGACAACGGCGGCGCCTACTTCGTACCGGCCTTCTCCGGCCTGTTCGCCCCGCACTGGCGTTCCGACGCCCGCGGTGTGATCGCCGGACTCACCCGGTACGTCACCAAGGCGCACCTCGCCCGCGCGGTCCTGGAGGCCACCGCCTGGCAGACGCGGGAGATCGCCGACGCCATGGTCAAGGACTCCGGCGACGAGCTGGTGACCCTCAAGGTCGACGGCGGCATGACCTCCAACAACCTGCTGATGCAAACCCTCTCGGACGTCCTGGACGCACCCGTCGTGCGCCCGATGGTCGCCGAGACCACCTGCCTCGGCGCCGCCTACGCCGCCGGCCTCGCCGTCGGCTTCTGGTCCAGCACCGACGAACTGCGCGCCAACTGGCGCCGGGCCGCCGAGTGGACCCCCCACATGGACGCGGAGAACCGCGACCGTGAGTACAAGAACTGGCTCAAGGCCGTCGACCGGACCATGGGCTGGATCGAGGACGAGAGCTGAGCTGAGTTCCGACAGCTCTGACGAGGAGTAAGTACCCGACATGACCAGTCAGTCCACCCTGCAGTCCGTGCCTGCCCTGGGAACGCACCCGGCCTCCGGCTCGAACCCGAGCCGAGCCGAGACCAGGGAGCAACTCGCCAAGGCGTCGTACGACCTTCTTGTGATCGGCGGCGGCATCCTGGGCATCTCCACCGCCTGGCACGCCGCGCAGTCCGGACTCAGGGTGGCGCTGGTCGACGCCGGCGACTTCGCCGGTGCCACCTCCTCCGCCTCCTCCAAGCTGCTCCACGGCGGTCTGCGCTACCTGCAGACCGGCGCGGTGAAGCTGGTGGCGGAGAACCACTTCGAGCGCCGTGCGGTGTCCCGCCAGGTGGCCCCCCACCTGGCGAACCCGCTCACCTTCTACCTCCCTGTGTACAAGGGCGGCCCGCACGGCGCGGCGAAGCTCGGCGCGGGCGTCTTCGCCTACTCGGCGCTCTCCGCGTTCGGCGACGGCGTCGGCCACCTGCTCTCCCCCGCCAAGGCGGCGCAGGACGTGCCCGAGCTGCGCACCGACAACCTCAAGGCCGTGGCCGTGTACGGCGACGACCAGATGAACGACGCGCGCATGGCGCTGATGACGGTCCGCGCGGCCGTCGAGGCGGGCGCCGTCGTGCTCAACCACGCCGAGGTCACCGGGCTGCGCTTCACCAAGGGCCGGGTCACCGGCGCCGAGCTCAGGGACCGGATGTCCGGCTCCGAGTTCGGGGTCAACGCCCGCCTGGTGCTGAACGCGACCGGCCCCTGGGTCGACCACCTGCGCCGGATGGAGGACGCGAACGCGGCGCCCTCGATCCGCCTGTCCAAGGGCGCGCACCTGGTGCTGAAGCGCACCGCCCCCTGGAAGGCCGCGCTGGCCACCCCGATCGACAAGTACCGCATCACCTTCGCCCTCCCCTGGGAGGACATGCTGCTGCTCGGCACCACCGACGAGGAGTACGAGGGCGACCCGGCGGACGTCTCGGTCACCGAGAAGGACATAGCCCAGATCCTGGACGAGGCCGCGTTCTCCGTCCGGGACCAGCAGCTCCAGCGCGACCTGATGACGTACGCCTTCGCCGGTCTGCGGGTGCTGCCGGGCGGTCCCGGCGACACCGCCAAGGCCAAGCGCGAGACGGTCGTGACCGAGGGCAAGGCCGGCATGCTGTCCGTCGCGGGCGGCAAGTGGACGACCTTCCGGCACATCGGCCGCACCGTGATGCAGAAGCTGGAGGAGCTGCCGGGCCACCCGCTCGGCGACGACTTCGAGCCGATCTCCTCGCTACCGAAGAAGCTTCCGCTGCCCGGCGTCGCCAACCCGCGTGCGGTCGCCCACCGCCTGCTGGTGGACCACCCGGCGCCCGGCCCGCGGATGGCCGCCGACACGGCCAGGCACCTGGCCACCCACTACGGTTCCCTGGCCTTCGACATCGCCCGGCTGGCGAACGAGCGCCCGGAGCTGGCCGAGCGCGTCCACCCGGACGCCCCGGAGATCTGGGCGCAGGTCGTCTGGGCCCGCGACCACGAGTGGGCCGAGACGCAGGACGACGTGCTGCGCCGCCGCACCACGCTGACCATCCGCGGCCTCGCGACCGACGAGGTCCGCGCCAAGGTCCAGGACGTGCTCGACCGCAAGTAGGCCCGGCCGGCGGCCTGCTCCCCTCCCTGACCGGGGCAGGCCGCCGCTGCCGCGCCGGAACCCGCCGCACCGGGTCCGGAAGGGCGGAAGGGGCGGCTCCACGCCGATGGAGCCGCCCCTTCCGGCTGCCCCTCCCCTCCGCCCCGCTCTGCCCGGAGGTCCGCCGCGGCCGCAACCGGGCATGCCCCGGGCCCCGTTGGGCCGGTCCCGCCGCGGGCCGGGCCGCCGGCGCGGCGGAGCGGTCCGGCGGGGCCGCGCCGGGTGTTCCGGCGTGGCGAACGGGGCAGTGATCCGGGCAGCCCCCGGTCAAGGGGGTCGCGGGCGCTCCCGCCGGACGCCGTAAGGTTGGGTGGTCAGGCGAGAGCACGTCGGAAGGAGGCACTGGGTGATCGAGCTGGAGGGGGTTCCCGAGCTGATCGACCCAGTCATGGTGGCCGCGTTCGAGGGCTGGAACGATGCCGGTGACGCCGCCTCCACGGCGGTCGCGCACCTGGAACGCGAGTGGAAGGGCGAAGTGTTCGCGGCGCTCGACGCCGAGGACTACTACGACTTCCAGGTGAACCGCCCCACGGTGTTCATGGACGGCGGAGTGCGCAAGATCACATGGCCGACGACCAGACTGTCGGTGGTGCGGGTCGGCGGGGAGAAGCCGCGTGACCTGGTGCTGGTCCGGGGCATCGAACCGTCCATGCGCTGGCGGTCGTTCTGCAACGAACTGCTCGGCTTCGCGCACGAGCTGGGTGTGGAGCTGGTGGTCGTCCTGGGCGCCCTGCTCGGCGACACCCCGCACACGCGTCCGGTGCCGGTCAGCGGGGTCACCTCCGACCCCGACCTGGCGCGCCGCATGGACCTGGAGGAGACCAAGTACGAGGGCCCGACGGGCATCGTCGGTGTCCTGCAGGAGGCCTGCACGCACGCGGGCGTGCCGGCGGTGTCGCTGTGGGCGGCGGTGCCGCACTACGTCTCCCAGCCGCCCAACCCCAAGGCCACGCTGGCCCTGCTCAACCGGCTGGAGGACCTGCTGGACCTGCGCATCCCGCAGGGCGAGCTGCCCGAGGACGCGCGCGCCTGGCAGGTGGGCGTGGACCAGCTGGCCGCGGAGGACAGCGAGGTCGCCGAGTACGTGCAGACGCTGGAGGAGGCCCGGGACACCGCCGAGCTGCCGGAGGCGTCCGGCGAGGCGATCGCCCGCGAGTTCGAGCGGTATCTGCGCCGCCGGGACGTCGGCTCGCCGGGCGGGCACGCCACGGCGGACGGCGGCGAGGGCGGCTCGTTCCGGCGGGACACCCCTCGTGACACGCCCGGCGGGCGCACCCGCCCGCCGAGGCCGGCCAGGCCGGAGACGGACACCCCCGGCGGCACCGAGGCCGACGACGAGGACGGCTCCGAGGACTGAGCGAGGACGGCGAAGGGGCGGTACGCGAGTCGCGTACCGCCCCTTCGCCGTCAGGCCGGGACCGTGCCCGGGCCGGGCGGGTGCGTCACAGGGCCACGCCGAGCAGCGCGTCCACGGCCCGGGTGACCATACCGGGGGCGCCGGTGTCGGTGCCGCCCTCCCGCTGCTGCCGCTCGGCCCAGCGGTCGACGGCGGCGAGCGCGGCCGGCGCGTCGAGGTCGTCGGCGAGGGCCGCGCGGATCTCCTCGACGAGCGCGTCGGCGGAGGGGCCGTCGGGCCGGGAGACGGCGGCCCGCCAGCGGCCGAGGCGGTCCTGCGCGTCACGCAGGACCTGGTCGGTCCACTCCCAGTCGGAGCGGTAGTGGTGGGCGAGCAGGGTCAGCCGGATCGCGGCCGGGTCGACGCCGTCGCGGCGCAGCCCGGAGACGAAGACCAGGTTGCCCTTGGACTTCGACATCTTCTCGCCGTGCAGGGCGACCATCCCGGCGTGCACGTACGCCTTGGCCATGGGGAACTCACCGGTGAGCACCTGGGCGTGCGAGGCGCCCATCTCATGGTGCGGGAAGGCCAGGTCGGAGCCGCCGCCCTGGACGTCGAAGCCCATGCCCAGGTGGTCGAGGGCGATCGCCACGCACTCGATGTGCCAGCCCGGGCGGCCGCGGCCGAGGCTGCCGCCGTCCCAGCTCGGCTCTCCCTCGCGGGCGGCCATCCACAGCATCGGGTCCAGCGGGTTCTTCTTGCCCGGCCGGTCCGGGTCGCCGCCGCGCTCGGCGGACAGCAGCCGCATCGCGGCCGCGTCCAGGTTCGAGACCTGCCCGAAGTTCGGGTCGGACTCGACGGAGAAGTAGATGTCGCCGTCGAGCTCGTAGGCCGCGCCGAGCTCACGCAGCCGCTCCACGAGCGGGACGATGCCGGGTATGGCCTCGACGGCACCTATGTAGTGCCGGGGCGGGAGCATCCGGAGGGCGGTCATGTCCTCACGGAAGAGGGCGGTCTCCTTCTCGGCGAGGGCGACCCAGTCGACGCCGTCCCGCTCCGCGCGCTCCAGCAGCGGATCGTCGACGTCGGTGACGTTCTGGACGTAGTGGACCTGCCGCTTGGTGTCGAGCCACACGCGCTGAACGAGGTCGAACGCGTTGTAGGTCGCCGCGTGACCCATGTGGGTCGCGTCGTACGGCGTGATGCCGCAGACGTAGATACGGGCGACGGGACCGGGGTCGAGGGTGACGAGGCCGCCGGTCGCGGTGTCGTGGATCCTCAGGTCGCGGCCCTGACCAGGCAGGGCGGGGACCTCGGAAGCGGGCCAGGCATGCATGTACATGAGCCTAACCGGCCGCGAGCTGCGGATACGAACGGGATCGGCCCGGATGGCCGGTTAGGCGTTCTTGCGGTTCGCGCCGCGATGTGCTTACACGGGCGGCCAGGGGATCGCCGGCCATTCCCCACCCGGCTCCGGGTGGAGCCCGGTCGCGAGCAGCGCGTCGACACGCGCGCGCGTGGCGTCGATCTCGGCCGGGGTGATCAGCGGGGCCAGCCGCCCGGCCAGCCCACCGCCTTCGGCGAGGGACCCGCGCAGCACCCCGAGCACCTCCGCGGCCTCGGCCGTGAGCGGCTCGCCCGCCCAGCCCCACAGCAGGGTGCGCAGCTTGTCCTCGGTGTTGAAGGTGACTCCGTGGTCGATGCCGTAGAGCCGGCCGTCCGCGGTGGGCAGCAGGTGGCCGCCCTTGCGGTCGGCGTTGTTGATCACGGCGTCGAGGACGGCCATGCGGCGCAGCCGCTCGTCGTCGGCGTGGACGAGCAGGGCGGTACGGCCCTCACCGACGTCGGCGAGCCCGATCGCCTTCCAGCCGGGCTCCGGTTCCTCGGCGTCCACCAGGGCGAGCAGCTCCGCCTCGGCGACGACGTCGATCCAGAGCTGGCACATGCCCTCGCCGTACGGGCCGTCGCGCAGCACGGTCGGCGGGACCAGCCCCCAGCCGGTGGCCGCGGAGACCTCGTAGGCGGCCACCTCGCGGCCGGCCAGGGTGCCGTCGGGGAAGTCCCACAGCGGGCGCTCCCCTGCCACCGGCTTGTACACGCAGGACGCTTCCCGGCCGTCCAGGGCGACCGTGCAGAACAGCGCCGCGTTGGACGCCTCGCGGATGCGTCCGCGCACGGACAGCTCACCGCGCTCGAGCAGCTCGGCGGCGCCGTCGTCCGCGGCCGTCACGCTCCGCGGCGGTATCCGTTCTGGCGCGGACATACGTGTCCTTCCGGGTCGAGCGGGAGGCTGCACAGCGGACACGGCGGCCGCCCGGCGTTGACGACGTCCAGGGCGCGCTTGGCGAAGGCCCTGGCCTGCGCGCCGGTCAGCCGGACCCGCAGCATCGGGGGCCCGTTCTCCTCGTCCTGGAGCAGCCGCTCCTCGGCCTCGGCGAGGTCCTCGTCGGTGTCGGCGTCCAGCTCCACCAGGGCCTGTGCCTCCACGATCATGCGCTGTTCGTCGCCGTCCCAGGCCAGGGCCATGGTGCCGACCCGGAACTCCTCCTCGACGGGGGTGTCCAGCGGGCCGGAGTCGGCGACCTCCGTGGGTGCCACGGCGGGGACGGCGGCGCTGCCGCCGCTGCGCCGGACGACCTCGTCCAGCAGCTCGTCCATGCGCTCGGCGAGCGCGGCGACCTGGGTCTTCTCCAGGGCCACGCTGGTCACCCGGGAGCCCGCGACGGCCTGGAGGAAGAACGTACGGCGTCCGGGCAGCCCGACCGTGCCCGCGACGAAGCGGTCCGGCGGGTCGAAGAGGAACACCTGACGGGACACGTCCTGTCTCCATGGGGATTCGGGGATTGCTGCGGTGCGGGCCATTGCGGGTGCTACGGGGTGGACCGCTTCACCCTACTGCGGGCGACGATCACGGTGCGCCCGCACCACCTCCGACCGGTGCGTCGCCCTCTCCGGGTTCCTCGCGCGGGGCGAGCGAAGCGAAGTCCCCGGTGTCGCCGAGGCGCAGGAGGAACGGCCTGAGGCGGGTGTAGCGGATCGCGGTGATGGAACACGGTTCCACGGAGATCCGCTGGAAGAGGTCGAGATGGAGTCCGAGGGCGTCGGCGACGAGCGACTTGATGATGTCGCCGTGCGAGCACATGAGGTAGACGGCGTCGGCGCCGTGGTCGCGCTCCACGCGCGCGTTCCACTCGCGTACGGCCTCGGCGGCACGGGTCTGCATGGCCCGCATGGACTCGCCGCCCGGGAAGGCGGCGGCCGACGCGTGGGCCTGGACGACCTCCATCAGCGGCTCGTCCTTCAGCTCGGCGAGCTTGCGTCCGGACCAGTCGCCGTAGTGGCACTCCCCGATGCGTTCGTCGGTGTGGGCGCGCAGTCCGGGACGGGCGTCGAGCAGCGGGCGTACGGTCTCCTGGCAGCGTTCCAGGGGGCTCGCGACGACCTCTGCGAGCGGCAGCGCCGCGAGCCGTCCGGGCAGCGCGGCCGCCTGCGCGGCGCCGCGCTCGTCGAGGGTGACGCCTGGGGTCCACCCGGCGAGCACGCCCGAGGTGTTGGCGGTCGACCGTCCGTGCCTGACGAGGATCAGCGTGGGCATGCGGCCCAGGGTAAGCGCATCCGCGGATGCACTGGTGAACGGGCGAAGGGAGAATGCGCTCCGTGATCGTGGACTGCGCCGTGTACCGGCACGGGCTCCGTACCGAGGGCCCCGAGGACCTGTCCGACGCGCTGGACGAGGCGCGGGCGGCGGGCGGCTTCGTGTGGATCGGGCTGCACGAACCGTCGGAACGGGAGTTCGACCTGGTCACCCGGGAGTTCGGGCTGCATCCACTGGCGGTCGAGGACGCCCTCAAGGCCCATCAGCGGCCGAAGCTGGAGGTGTACGACGACTCGCTCTTCATGGTGCTCAAGCCGGTGGTGTACGAGCCGAAGGGCGACACCGTCTCGGCCGGCGAGGTCATGGTGTTCGTCGGCGACGGCTTCGTGGTGACGGTCCGGCACGGCGTGGGGGCGCCGCTCGCGGCCGTACGGCGCCGTCTGGAGGAGGACCCGGAGATGCTCGGCACGGGCCCCACCTCGGTGATGTACGCGATCTCCGACGCCGTCGTGGACCACTACCTGGAGGTGGCGACGGAGCTGCAGACCGACTTGGAGGAGCTGGAGGCGGAGGTGTTCGAGCCGGTGAACGGCGGTTCGCGGCACACCGCGTCGCGGATCTACGCCTTCAAGCGGCAGGTCCTGGAGTTCCGCAGGGCGACCGGGCCGCTCGCGGTGCCGCTGACCCGGCTGGCCGGCACCGGACCGCTCGGCGGCGGCGGCGGTGTGCGGTTCGTGGACGACAAGGCGCGGCCGTTCTTCCGGGACGTGAGCGACCACCTCACGCGCGTGAACGAGTCCGTCGAGAGCCTGGACCGGCTGGTGTCGGACATCCTGTCGGCGCACCTGGCACAGACGAGCGTGCGGCAGAACGACGACATGCGGAAGATCTCCGCCTGGGCGGCGATGGCCGCGGTGCCGACGATGATCGCGGGCGTTTACGGCATGAACTTCGACCACATGCCCGAACTGCACTGGCTGTGGTCGTATCCGGTGGTGGTCGTGGTGATGGCCGGGCTGGAGGTCCTGCTGTACCGGCAGTTCAAGCGGCGCGGCTGGCTGTGAGCGGGCAGCCGTCGGAGGGCCGGGAGCGGGCCGTCCGCATGAAGGAGCGCCGGGGGTCGTAACCACCCGGCGTCCGGTGCGTTGTTCTGCGTGACGGCCGTGGCGGGGAAGACCCCCGAGCCCCCACCACGGCCGCAGAACTTCCCGCGGCGCGTGCTAGCCGAGGCCGGCGCGCTCCAGGGCCTCGCTGCCGGCTCGCAGCGAGGCGATCCGCTCGTCGAGCGTGAAGCCCGCGGGGGCCAGCGAGAGCGTGGTGACACCGGCGGCGGCGTAGGCCTTCATCCGGTCGGCGATGCGGTCCACGGAGCCCAGCAGCGTCGTCTTGTCGATCAGGTCCTGCGGGACCGCGGCCGCGGCGCCCTGCTTGTCGCCGGACAGGTACTTCTCCTGGATCTCGGCGGCCTCCTTCTCGTACCCCATGCGCTGGGCGAGCCGGTTGTAGAAGTTCTGCTTGAAGCTGCCCATGCCGCCGACGTACAGCGCGGTGTAGGGGCGGAAGGTGTCCGCGAGCCGGGAGACGTCCTTGTCGTCGCCGACGGCCAGCGGCAGGGTCGGGCAGATGTCGAACCCGTCGAGGGTCTTGCCCGCCTTCTCCCGTCCGGCTCGCAGGTGCGTGATCGTGGTGTCCTCGAGGTGCTCGGCGGACGGGAAGATCAGCAGGGCGCCGTCGGCGATCTCGCCGGTCTGCTCGAGGTTCTTCGGGCCGATGGCGGCGATGTACAGCGGGATGTGCTCGCGCTGCGGGTGCACGGTCAGTTTGATCGGCTTGCCCGGGCCGCCGGGCAGCGGCAGCGTCCAGTGCTCGCCCTCGAACGACAGCCGCTCGCGGGTCATCGCCCTGCGGACGATCTCCACGTACTCGCGGGTGCGGGAGAGCGGCTTGTCGAACCGGACGCCGTACCAGCCCTCGGAGACCTGCGGGCCGGAGACGCCGAGGCCGAGCCGGAAGCGGCCCTGGGACAGCGAGTCCAGGGTCGCGGCGGTCATCGCGGTCATGGCCGGCTGCCGGGCCGGGATCTGGAAGATCGCCGAGCCGACGTCGATGCGCTCGGTCTGGGCGGCGACCCAGCTGAGCACGGTGGCGGCGTCCGAGCCGTACGCCTCGGCGGCCCAGCACACGGCGTAGCCCAGCCGCTCGGCCTCCTGCGCGACGGCCAGATTGTCCGCGTCCATCCCGGCACCCCAGTAGCCGAGGTTGATCCCGAGCTGCATGGCCGAATCCCCTTACCCATGAGTAACGTCCGTTGGCTGCGACCTTAGCGAGCCGGGGCCGTCCCCGCACAGCCCCCGCCCGCCGGCCCCCGCCGGCGCCGGTGCCGGCGGGGCCCGGGAATCCGGGCGCCCACCGGGGCGGATCCGGTTGTCCACAGGCAACCCACGACACCAGCTCTGGCCAGTAATCTCCCGCACATGGAGCAGAGGCATCTCGGCCGTACCGGCCTGCGCGTGTCCCGCATCGGACTCGGCACCCTCACCTGGGGCCGGGACACCGACGAGCACGACGCCGCAGACATGCTGAAGACGTTCTGGGAGGCCGGCGGCACCCTCGTCGACACCGCGGACGTGTACGGCGACGGTGAGGCGGAGTACCTGCTCGGGCGGCTCATGGACGGCCTGGTTCCCCGCCGGGACCTGGTGATCTCCACCAAGGCGGGCAGCGTCGCCGACCCGGACCGGCGCGTCGACGGCTCCCGCGGGCATCTGCTCGCCGCCCTGGACGCCTCCCTCGCCCGTCTCGGCACCGACCACGTCGACCTGTGGCAGATCCACGCCTACGATCGGGGCACTCCGCTGGAGGAGACCCTCCAGGCCCTCGACGTGGCGGTGAGCAGCGGCCGGGCCCGGTACGTCGGCGTCGCCAACTTCTGCGGCTGGCAGCTCGCCAAGGCGGCCACCTGGCAGCTCGGGGCGCCGGGCCGCACCCGGCTGGCCGGTACGCAGCTCGAGTACTCGCTGCTCCAGCGCGGCGCCGAACGCGAGGTGCTGCCCGCGGCGCTCGACCTGGGCGTCGGTCTGCTGCCGTCCTCCCCGCTGGGCCGCGGTGTGCTCACGGGCAAGTACCGGCACACCACTCCGGCGGACTCGCGCGGCGCCTCCGAACACCTGGCGCCGTTCGTCGAGCCGTACCTCGACGACACCGCCTCCCACATCGTGGACGCCGTCACGACGGCCGCCGACGGGCTCGCGGTCACCCCGCTCCAGGTCGCCCTCGCCTGGGTCAGGGACCGGCCCGGGGTGGCCGCCCCGGTCGTCGGCGCGCGCCACGCGCAGCAGCTCACGGCGGCACTGTCAGTGGAGACGCTTAGTCTTCCTGACGAGATCTGCCGGGCGCTGGACGATGTGTCGGCGCCCGTGCACCGCTATCCCGATCACGACTGGAGCACGCTGTGAGCACGGAGCCGGAGACCACGGAGGACACCGGGCCCGAGGCGCCGGACGTCCCGGAGAGCCCGGACACCGATCGGACCCCGGAGCAGGGCACTGCGGCCGGCGGCGACCCGGGGAGCACGGGCGCGGAGCCCGCCGGTGACGCGGGCGGGCCGGAGCTGTCCGAGGCGGAGGCCGAGCTGGCCGCGCAGCGGATGGAGCGGGAGCGGATCGAGCAGCGCAGGGCCGAGCGGAAGGCGCCCATCGCGAGCGGCACCGCGCTCAGCGGGAAGGCGGCCGACCTGCTCGCCGCCGTCAGGGCGGTCGAGAGCGGCGAGCAGCCGGCCGCCGCGGTCTTCGCCGAGCCCGCGCCGGCCCCCCGCCGCCCGGCCCCCGAGCCGGTCCGGCGGCCGCAGCCCGCCCCGGCCGCGGTGCCCGCGGCCCACGGGCCCGCCCCCGCGGCCGTGGAGGCCGTGCGGCGGGTGCTCGCCGAGGGCGGGGCGCCCGAGGCCCTGGCGGCCCAGGTGGCAGCGGAACTCGGCGAGGGCGCCGACACCGCGCTGCGCGAGGACCCCTGGCAACTGCTGCGGATCGGCGGGGTGCGGCCGGAGCAGGCCGACGGGTTCGCGCGGGCGCTGCTCGGCGCGGAGTGCCGCCCGGACGACGAGCGGCGGGGCCGCGCGGTGACCGTCTGGCTGCTGGAGCAGGCGGCGCTGGCCGGGCACACCGCGCTGGAGCTGACGGCGCTCACCGCGGCCCTGGCGCAGCGCGGCGTGCCGGACCCGGACGCGGCGGTGCAGAGCACGATCGCCGAGGCGGAGGCGCTGGTCTTCCAGGACGCCCTGGAGGAGCCGGGCGCCCCGGCCCCGAGGGAGGACGACGGCGGGGAGGAGGAGCGCCCGGTCCGGGTCCTTGCCGGTCTGGAGCGGTACGCGCTCGCCGAGGAGAGCCTCGCCGACGGGCTGGCCCGGCTGGTCAACTCACCGGCCAAGGAGGCCGCCGGCCCCTGGGAGGCGGTCGCCGCCGGGGCGTCCGGCGGCGCGGCCGAGCTGACCCGCGCGGTCGCCGGGCACGCTCTGGTGCTGCACACCGGCGGCGAGGCGGCCCGCGCCGAACCGGCCGCGCTGCTCGGCGCGGCCCGGGCCGCCGGGCTGCGTGCCTTCGCCGTCTGCCACACCCCGGCCGGCCGCACCCGTCTCGCCGCCCTGCTCGGTGACGACGAGGGCGCCCGGGCCGTCGGCACGGTCGCCGGTGTCCTGTCCGGGGCCGAGGGGCCCGGCCGGGACGCGGAGGGCGCGCTGGACCTGGATCTGCTGATCGTGCTGGACGCGCCCCAACTCGACGTGGAGAGCGCTGCGATGCTCGTGGAGTCGCTGCCGGACGGGGCCCGGCTGGTGCTCAGCGGCGACCCCTCGGTGCTGTGGTCGGCCGGGCCCGGCCGGGTCTTCGCCGATCTGCTGGCCGTCCGCGCCTGCCCGCAGCTCGCCTCCCGCATCCCCGACCCCGGCCCGCTGGGCGAGCTGGTCTCCGGCATCGGGGCCGGTGAACTGAACCAGGTGGAGGCGCCCGGCAAGGAGATCGTCATCGTTCCGGTGCGGGACGCGGGCGAGGCCGTGCACCGGACGGTGCAACTGGTCGCGGACTCGGTGCCGCGGGCCATCGGGGTGCCGCCCGAGCAGACGGTGGTGATCACCCCGGGCCACGGCGGCGCCGCCGGCACCCGGGCCCTGAACACCGCCCTGAAGGAACGCCTCAACCCGGGTCCCGGCCGCTTCGGCGGCTTCGACCCCGGCGACCGGATCGCCTACTCCCCCGCCCCGGGCCGTACGGTGCCGGGCCGCGTGGTCAACGCCGACGCCGACGGGCTGCGGCTGGAGTGCGCGGGCGAGCCCGTCGTCGTGCCCCGGGAGCGGGTGGAGCAGTCGGTGCGGCACGGCTGGGCGCTGACCGCGCACCAGGCGGTGGGCGGCCGCTGGCCGGCCGCGGTGGTGGTGCTCCCCGGGGACGCCGCGCAGACCCTCACCAGACCCTGGATCTACACGGCCTTCGGCCGGGGTGAGCGCCATCTGTCGGTGGTGCACGGTGTGGAGCAGGCGCTGCCGAGGGCCGTGGCGGAGGTCCAGGCCAAGCCCCGGACCACCCGCCTGCGGACGCTGCTGCGCGCCCAGGTCCCCGCGGCGGACTGACCGGCCCGCCGGCTTCGCGCCCGGCCGGGGCGGCGGTGCCGTACGGGCCCTGGGCCCCGGCGGCACCGCCGGACCGGGTCACCGCTCGGCGTCGAGCGGCTCCAGATCGTCGTCGCCGTCGAGCTCGTCGTCCGCGTCCAGCTCGTCCAGGGCCTCGTCGATGCCGTCGTCCTCGTGGTCCTCGTCGTCGTCCTCGTGGTCCTCGTGGTCCTCGTCGAACACCGCGCTGACGTCGAACCGGCACAGCACCCGCTCCGGGTCGACCTCGTCGAACGGGGCCTCCAGCCACTCACCGGGTTCGGCCGGCTCGTCGGCGGCGGTGACCCACAGCGTGGAGTCGCCCTCCTCGAGGCCGAACTCCGCGTGCCGGGAGGCGATCTCGTCCGGTTCGAACTCGCCGAAGAGGACTCCGAGCGCCCCGGGGACGGTGGCGGCGGCCTCGTCGTTCGCGCCCTCGCCGTCCTCGTACTCCGCCGCCTCGACCCGCTGGGCCTGGGCCAGCAGCCGCTGGGGCTCCGCCACGGAGTAGTCGCGGCGGATCAGCACGCTGACGGCGTGCGGTTCCCCGGGGCCCGCGTACGGCGGCAGCGAGTCCTCCGCACCGGGGATCTCGAACGGCGTGACCTCGTCGTAGCGGTCGTAGAGCAGCTCGTCGTAGGCCTCGGCGGCCGAGGCCAGCTCGTTGAACGCCTCGTAGACGGCCTGGTCGTCCTCCCCCGTCCTGCGTTCGACCGCGGCCAGGTGACGGTCGAGCGCGGTCTTGACCGCCTCGACGGCGGCGCGTACCTCGGCAGCGGTGGGCTGCGCAGCATCAGACATAGTGCAGACGCTATCCGTACCGGGCACCAGCCCGCACAATAGATGCGATGCCGGAATACGAATTTGTCGACGTGTACGTGCCTCGTGGGGTGTCCCGCAAGGAGGCGACGCGTCTGCTGACGGACCATGCCGAGTACGGACACTGGGAGTTGGACCGACTGAGCCTGCTGCGCGACGGCAGCCGCAAGGTGCGGTTGCGCCGACGGATCATCCGCCAGGTGCGGGCCACGTGGTGAGGCAGGACGACGTATGAACAGCGGAGCGGGCCCCGCCAGGACGGCGGGGCCCGCTCCGGTTTCGACGGCCTCGCGGCCACGGCGTTCCGGCTAGGCGGCCCGGGCCTTGCGGTACAGCACCGCGCCCGCGAGCAGTGCGCCGGCGCCGGCCGGCAGCGCGAGCCCGAGCGGCACCTCGCTTCCGGTGTGGGCGAGCTGACCGCCGCCCGCGGACTGCTCCGAACCGCCGCCGTGCGTCCTGACCTGGGACGAACCGTGCGGCGTCCGGCCGGTGTCGGTGGGCGGAGTGGCCGGCGTTCCCGGGTGGCCGGGCGTACCGGGGTTGCCAGGCGTACCGGGGTGGCCGGGCGTTCCGGGGTGCCCCGGAGTGCCCGGGTTGCCGGGGCGGCCCGGGTGCCCCGGGTGGCCGGGCGGGTTGTGGTGCCCGCCGCCGTTGGCGCAGTCGTTGCCCTTGGCGGCGTTGCCGGCGCCCACGACGTCCACGCTGTTGCCGCACACGTTCACCGGGACGTCGACCGGCACCTGAACGGTGTTGCCGGAGCCGACGCCGGGCGAGTGGTCGCTGCGGCCGCTCGCGTGGGAGCCGCCGTGGCCACTCGAGCCGCTGCCGCCGTGGTTGGCGCACGCGTTGCCCGCGGCCGGGTTGAGGAGCCCGACCACGTTCACGGTGTTGCCGCAGACGTTCACCGGAACGTGCACCGGTGCCTGCACGGTGTTGCCGGACAGCACGCCGGGCGAACCGGTGGCGGATCCGGCCGCGCCGGCGTCGGCGTGCGCGTAGCCGCTCGCGGCGGCGATCACGCCGGTGGCGGCGGCCATGGTCATAAGACCCTTGCGGGTGCTCTGTCGCATTACGGAATTCCCCCCTGCCTTCGATGTTCTCTGCACCCTCCGCGAAAGGGAATTCCGCGGAGAAAGGCCCGTCGGCCCCGGAGCGCATGGCACGCGCTCCGGGGCCGACGGCACGTAAAAGACGCCCCTCGGGGAGCCTGCGTCAGTCGTTGACGCAGCCGTTGCCGAAGGCGGGGTTCAGGAGCCCGATCACGTCGACCGTGTTGCCGCAGGCGTTCACCGGAACGTGGACGGGCACCTCGATGACGTTGCCGGAGACGACGCCCGGCGAGTGCGCGGCGGCACCCTGGGCACCCGAGTCGGCGACGGCCAGGCCCGCGCCCGCGAGAACCAGACCACCGGTGGCGGCCGCGGCAGCGACGACCTTCTTGATCATTTATTCCTCCTAGTTGGCAATGCGATCCCAAGGTGCGGGGATCACATCACCTGTAACGAGGAGGGGGTAATGAGGCTACGAGCTTATCGTCGCATTCACTCTTCCCAGTCGATCTCGCACAGCCGCCCGATTAATCGACCGAAGGCGTCACGACGCCGATCGTCCGAAGGCGTCACGGCGCCGATCGTCCGGAGGCGTCACGACGCGTCGATGAACCGGTCGAGCACCCGGACACCGAACTTCAGCCCGTCCACCGGCACCCGCTCGTCCACGCCGTGGAACATGCCGGCGAAATCCAGCTCCGGAGGCAGCTTCAGCGGCGCGAAGCCGAAGCCGCGGATGCCGAGGTCGTCGAAGGACTTGGCGTCGGTGCCGCCGGAGAGCATGTAGGGGATCGCCTTGGCGGTCGGGTCCTCGGCGAGCAGCGCGGACTGCATGGCCTCGACCAGCGCGCCGTCGAAGGTGGTCTCGACCGCCTTGTCGGCGTGCACGTCCTCGCGGCGGACGTTCGGCCCGAGGAGCCGGTCGAGGTCGCCGAGGAACTCCTCCTCGTGCCCCGGCAGGAACCGCCCGTCGATGTGCGCGGTGGCCTCGCCGGGGATGACGTTGACCTTGTAGCCGGCGCCGAGCTGGGTGGGGTTGGCGGTGTTGGAGAGGGTCGCGCCGATGAGCTTGGCGATGCCGCCGAGCTTGGCGAGGGTGGCATCCATGTTCTCCGGGTCCAGCTCGGTGCCGAGGGCGTCGCCGAGCTCGTCCAGGAAGGCCCGGGTGGTCTTGGTGACCCGGACCGGGAACTTGTGCCGGCCGACCCGGGCGACGGCCTCGGACAGCTCGGTGATGGCGTTGTCCCGGTGGATCATCGACCCGTGTCCGGCGGTGCCGGCCACGGTCAGCTTCATCCAGTGCATGCCCTTCTCGGCCGTCTGGATCAAATAGAGCCGCCGCTTCTCGTTCACGGTGAACGAGAAGCCGCCCACCTCGCTGATCGCCTCGGTGACGCCGTCGAACAGGCCGGGATGGTGGTCGACGAGGTGGCGTGCGCCGTACGTGCCGCCCGCCTCCTCGTCGGCGAGGAAGGCGACCACGATGTCGCGCGGGGGCCGGCGTCCGCTCCGGAGCCGGTCGCGCACGACCGCGAGGGTCATCGCGTCCATGTCCTTCATGTCGACGGCCCCGCGCCCCCACACGCACCCGTCGGCGACCTCGCCGGAGAACGGGTCGTGGGTCCAGTCGTGGGCGTTGGCCGGTACGACGTCCAGGTGGCCGTGGATCAGCAGCGCGGGCCGGGACGGGTCCTCGCCCTCGATGCGGGCCACGGTGGAGGCGCGTCCGGGGTGCGACTCGAAGATCTCCGGCTCCAGCCCCACCTCGGCGAGCTTCCCGGCGACGTACTCGGCGGCCGCCCGTTCGCCGGGCCCGGAGTGGTCGCCGTAGTTGCTGGTGTCGAACCGGATCAGCTCGCGGCAGAGGTCCACGACCTCGTCCTCGCCGGTGACGCCCCTGGCCGTGTCCGTCTCGCTCACGCTGACTCCTCCCACTGTCACTGCTGGTGGTCCCGTCCATCCTCTCCCCGGCCCGGCCCCGCGCCCAAGACCGGGCCCGGCCCGTCACGCGCCGTTCACGCCGGACGGGCCCCGGGGACGGGGTGTGATCGGCCGGCCCGGAAAGCCTGGTAGTCTTTCCTTCGTCGCCGCGGGGGAAACCCTCGCACGAAAGACACCTTGTCCGGGTGGCGGAATGGCAGACGCGCTAGCTTGAGGTGCTAGTGCCCTTTATCGGGCGTGGGGGTTCAAGTCCCCCCTCGGACACCAGCAAGGCCCTCGCATCGCGGGGGCCTTTCGCATGCCCCGGGAGCGGCGCCGCGGTCCGGGGCGGCTCCCGGGTCGGCTCTCAGCGGGGCGCGGTGGCGCGCAGAGGCCGTGCGGTGAGGGTGCCGTCGTCGCTCCGCTCGACGCGGGTGCCGAGGTCGCGGCCGCACCGGTCGAGCACGGTGCGCAGCCAGGAGGTGTCCTCGGCCGAGGCGGGTTCCAGGCGCATCCGGCGGGCCCGCAGGGGCACCATCCGCAGGCGGGTCAGCCTGCCGGTGCCCGCCTCCAGGGTCACCAGGTACAGCAGGCGCAGGTCGTCCCGGTAGCGCTCGTAGCCGCTGATGCCCTCGTAGTCGTCGACGAGGTCGCCGCAGCCGTACAGGACGAGCCGGCCCCGGTACACCTCGGGGGCGCGCGGGTGGTGTGAGGAGTGGCCGTGGACGACGTCCACGCCGGCGTCGACCAGGGCGTGGGCGAAGCGGATCTCTCCGCCGGCGATTCCGTAGCCCCAGTTGGGGCCCCAGTGGACGGAGGCGACGACGAGGTCGGCGGGCCGCCGGAGCTGGCGCAGGCAGTCGGCGAAGGCGGCCGCGCCGGCCGGGGTCGGCGCGGCGATCAGGGCCACCCCGGAGCGGTCGGCGGTGGCGGCCCAGCCGTGCGGGATGCCGCTGGAGGGCATCCCGAAGGAGAAGACGAGGACGCGGCCGCCGGACTTCAGGGGGACGGCCGCCGGCCGCCAGGCGGAGACCGCGTCGGGGCCCGCTCCGGCCGTGCGCAGCCCGGCCCCGGCCAGGCTGTCCAGCGTCTCCGCGAGCCCGGGCGGCCCGAAGTCGAGCACGTGGTTGTTGGCGAGGGCGCAGACGTCGGGGCGGGCCGCGGCGAGGCAGGACAGGTTGGCGGGGTTCATGCGGTAGTGGACGGCCTTGCCGGGCTCGAAGTCGCCGTCCTGGGTGACGGCGGTCTCCAGGTTGATCACCCGTACCTCGGGCGCGGCCCGGTCCAGGCAGGGCAGTGCCTCGCCCCAGGGCCAGGCCGGGTCCACCGGGCGGGGTATCGGGCCGTTCACGGACTCGGCGAGGGCCACGTAGTCCCGGGCGTCGCGCACGTAGTCCTCCCGCAGGGCGGGGTCGCCGGGGTGCGGGAGGATCTGGTCGACGCCCCGGCCGAGCATGACGTCACCGGCGAGGAACAGGGTGACGGCGCCCTCGCGCATGGTCCCGGCCCTACACGTGCGCGGGGGCCATGTGGTCGGTGAACCAGTCGCGGGCCAGTTCGGTCACCCGCTCCAGCGTGCCGGGCTCCTCGAAGAGATGGGTGGCGCCGGGCACCACCTCGAGCCGGCTCTCGCAGCGCAGCGCGGCCCGCGCCTCCCGGTTGAGTTCGAGCACCTGCCGGTCGGCGCCGCCCACGATGAGCAGGGTGGGCGCCGTCACGTCGGGCAGCCGGGGCCCGGCGAGGTCGGGGCGGCCCCCGCGGGAGACGACGGCGGCGGGGCGGGCCGACGGTTCGGCGGCGGCCCACAGGGCGGCGGCCGCGCCGGTGCTGGCGCCGAAGTAGCCGACCGCGAGCCCTTCGGCGTCGGGCTCCTCGCGCAGCCACCGGGTGACGTCGCGGAGCCGGCCGGCCAACAGTGCGATGTCGAAGACGTTGGCCCGGTCGCGCTCCTCGTCCTCGGTGAGCAGGTCGAACAGGAGGGTGCCGAGTCCGGCGCGGTTCAGTCCGCCGGCGACGAACCGGTTGCGGGGGCTGTGCCGGCCGCTGCCGCTGCCGTGGGCGAAGGCCACGATTCCCGTCGCGCCCGCGGGCAGGGTGAGCCGGCCGCGCAGCCGGACGGCGCCGGCGGCGATCTCCGCCTCCCGGTCCCCGGGGCCGGTGCCGGCGAAGCGTTCGTGGCGGTGGGCCGCCTGCCGCAGCCAGGCGGTGACCTCGTCGTCGGCGACCTGGGTGAAGTCGCCGTAGAACTGGCCGATCGCGTAGAAGTCCGCCGGAGTGGCCAGGCAGACCAGGTCGTCGGCCTCCCCGGCGAGCCGGTGCGGGAAGTCCCAGGGTGCGACGGGGACCGCGAGCACGATCCGGGCGGCGCCGCGGGCCCGGGCGATCCGGCAGGCGACGCGCGCGGTGGAGCCGGTGGCCACGCCGTCGTCGACGATCACGGCGGTCCGGCCGGCGACTCCGGCCGGCCGGCGGTCGCCGCGGTAGCGGGCGGCGCGCTGTGCCAGGACGGCGCGCTCGTGCGCCTCGACCCGGTCCAGGTCGGCCCGGGTGACCCCGCTGCCGCGCACCACCTGCTGGTTGATGACGCGGACGCCGTCCTCGCCGATGGCGCCCATGCCCAGCTCGGGCTGGCTGGGCAGGCCCAGTTTGCGGACCATGCAGACGTCCAGCGGGGCGTCGAGGGCCTCGGCGACCTGCGCGCCCACCGGGATGCCGCCCCGGGGCAGTCCGAGCACCACGACGTCCTGGCCTCTGAGGTACTCGAGGCGGGCGCCCAGCCGCCGCCCCGCCTCGAGCCGGTCGGTGAAGAGCACGGTGGGTCCCCTCATTCCCGGGACAGCCAGAGCGGCGCGGGAGCCTCCCGGTCGGTCGCGCCCATGTCCTTCATGTCGCCCGCGGCCGCGCGCAGCAGCACCCGGCCCATGGCGATCAGCGCGCGTCCGGCGGCGAGTTCGTCGCCGATGTCGGGCACCGCCGTGTCGTAGGGGTTGCGGCGGGCCTCGGCGTGGCTCTCCAGGACGTTGTCTCCGGTGTCCAGGACGATCCGGGCGGTGGTGTCCGGGTCGTGTTCGGACAGGTACAGGTTCAGCCGCCATTCCTTCACCGACGGAGGACGACTGCTCAGGGGTCGGGTCATCGTCCGCCCCTCCTCACTGCGCTGCGAGGCCGACGGGACGCACCGGCACGCGTCACCCCTTCCACTGTGCACCGGCCGGGCGGGCGGCGCACCGGCGGCGGACCGGCGCGGCGGCCCGGGCAGAATGAGGGGCATGACCACGCGCGCCTGCCCCTGCGGACCTGCCCAGCCCTACGACGCCTGCTGCGGCCGTTTCCACTACGGGCCGGCCGCCGCTCCGACCGCCGAGGCGCTGATGCGGTCGCGGTACAGCGCGTTCGTCCGGGGGGACGCGGCGTATCTGCTGCGGACGTGGCATCCGCGCACCCGTCCCGAGCGGCTGGAGCTGGATCCGCGGACGAGGTGGACGGGGCTGGAGATCCTGGAGACCGGTGAGGGTTCGGCGTTCCACCGCGCGGGGACGGTGACCTTCCGCGCCTCCTACCGGGGCGGTTCGCTGCACGAGCGGAGCCGGTTCGAGCGGGTGGACGGGGCGTGGGTGTACGTCGACGGGGACTTCCTCGACTGAATCCCGGCCGGGGGCGTCGCGTCCGGCCCGGGATAACGGTTCCGGGGCGTCAGGGCGCCAGGATGTCCAGTTCCTGGAGGGCGCCCTCGGTGATCTCCCTGGTGAGCCGTTCGGCGCGGGTGCGGTCGCCTTCGCGGACCGCCTCGGCGACCTGGACGTGCAGGGTGACGGCCGCCGGGTCGGGGTCCTCGAACATGACCTCGTGATGGGTGCGCCCGGCCAGCACCTCCGCGACGACGTCGCCGAGGCGGGCGAACATCTCGTTGCCGGAGGCGGTGAGGACGACCCGGTGGAAGGCGATGTCGTGGACCAGGTAGTCCTGGAGCCGGTGTCCGCGTGAGTTGGCCACCATTCCGAGGGCGCACTCGGTGAGTTCGGCGCACTGCTCGGGCGTGGCGTGGGTGGCGGCGAGGCCGGCGGCCACCGGTTCGATCGCGGAGCGCAGCACGGTCAGGGAGCGCAGCTGGTGCGGGCGGTCGGCGCCCGCCAGACGCCACCGGATGACCTGCGGGTCGTAGACGTTCCACTCGCACTTGGGGCGGACGGTGACGCCGACCCGGCGGCGGGACTCGACCAGGTGCATGGACTCCAGCACGCGGACGGCCTCGCGCATCACGGAGCGTGAGACCTCGAAGTGCTGTGCCAGCTCGTCGGTGCGCAGCACGCTGCCCGGCGGATACTCCCCCGCGGTGATCGCGGGACCGAGGGTGTCCAGTACGCGGCCGTGCAACCCCCGGCCCGGTGTGCTCATGGAATCAGCGTACGGCCTGGATCACGGCGACAAAAAGTCAGACTTATATGTCACACACTCTTGTATTCGTCGTACCTAATAGGTTTCAGTGTGGCGACGCCGAAGTGGCGTCGGATGTCGAGGAAGACAGCGAGGCAGTCATGCGCACCCCCCAGGTCGTCGTCGTGATGGGCGTCGCCGGGACGGGCAAGACCACGATCGGTCCGTTGCTCGCCGCCCGGCTGGGTGTCCCGTACGCCGAGGGCGACGACTTCCACCCGCGGGCCAACATCGAGAAGATGACGGCCGGCGTTCCGCTCGAGGATGCCGACCGGTGGCCGTGGCTGGAGGCCATCGGGCACTGGGCGCACGGGCGCGCCGGGCTCGGCGGGGTGGTCAGCAGCTCGGCGCTGAAGCGGTCGTACCGCGACCGGCTCAGGGCCGTCGCTCCGGGAGTGGTGTTCCTCCACCTCACGGGCGACCGCGCGCTGATCGAGGACCGGATGTCCCACCGGCAGGGTCACTTCATGCCGACCGCGCTGCTGGACTCCCAGTTCGCCACGCTGCAGCCGCTGGAGCCGGACGAGGCCGGAGTGGCCGTGGACGTCGGCGGCAGCCCCGAGGAGATCACCGCACGCGCCGTGCGGGCCCTCGACGCGTTTTCCGACACCTCCGAGTAACACCTCACCCCCGTCCCCCGTACCTGCAAGGGAACCCCCGTGACCAGACTCAGCGTCGAGATGCTGGCAGCGGACGCACCTCCGCCGATCACCTCCGCCGGCCATGCCCAGCTCGGCATCGCCGTCCTGGTGGGCATCGCCGTCATCGTGCTGCTCATCACCAAGTTCAAGCTTCATGCCTTCCTGTCGCTGACCATCGGGTCGCTGGCGCTCGGCGCGGTCGCCGGCGCCCCACTGGACAAGGCCATCGTCAGTTTCACCACCGGACTCGGCAGCACCGTGGCCGGCGTGGGCGTCCTGATCGCGCTCGGGGCGATCCTGGGCAAGCTCCTCGCCGACTCCGGCGGCGCCGACCAGCTGGTCGACACGATCCTCGCCAAGGCGGGCGGCCGGTCGATGCCGTGGGCGATGGTGCTGATCGCGTCCGTGATCGGCCTGCCGCTCTTCTTCGAGGTCGGCATCGTGCTGCTGATCCCCGTCGTCCTGATGGTCGCCAAGCGCGGCAACTACTCCCTGATGCGCATCGGCATCCCGGCGCTCGCCGGCCTGTCCGTGATGCACGGCCTGATCCCGCCGCACCCCGGCCCGCTGGTCGCGATCGACGCGGTCAAGGCCAACCTGGGTGTCACGCTGGCGCTCGGCATCCTGGTCGCCATCCCCACGGTGATCATCGCCGGTCCGGTGTTCTCGCGCTTCGCCGCCCGCTGGGTGGACGTCCCCGCCCCCGAGCGGATGATCCCGCAGCGCCCGTCCGAGGACCTGGAGCGCCGTCCGGGCTTCGGCCCGACGCTGGCCACCGTGCTGCTCCCGGTGGTGCTGATGCTGGCCAAGGCGCTGGTGGACATCGTGGTGGACGACACCACGGACATGACCCAGCGGGTCTTCGACGTGGTCGGTTCCCCGCTGATCGCGCTGCTCGCGGCCGTCATAGTCGGCTTCTTCACGCTGGGCCGGCCCGCCGGCTTCAGCAAGGAGCGCCTGCAGCAGACGGTCGAGAAGGGCCTGATGCCGATCGCCGGCATCCTGCTGATCGTGGGCGCGGGCGGCGGCTTCAAGCAGACGCTGATCGACTGCGGAGTGGGCCAGATGATCCTGGACATCTCCAAGGACTGGGCGATCCCGGCGCTGCTGCTGGCCTGGCTGATCGCGGTCGTGATCCGGCTGGCCACCGGCTCGGCGACGGTGGCGACGGTCTCGGCGGCCGGTCTGGTCGCGCCGCTCGCGGCCGACATGTCGACCACCCACTCCGCTCTGCTGGTCCTCGCCATCGGCGCCGGCTCGCTCTTCTTCAGCCATGTCAACGACGCCGGTTTCTGGCTGGTGAAGGAGTACTTCGGGCTGAGCGTGGGGCAGACCGTGAAGACCTGGTCGGTGATGGAGACGATCATCTCGGTGGTCGCGGGCGGGCTGGTCCTGCTGCTGTCACTCGTCATATAGGCGGCACGGGCGCGGTACACACGGCGCCGCGCATGCGGGCGCGGCAGCCACCGCTCACCCCCTCCTCGGCGGCCGAGGAGGGGGTGAGCGCCGTTTCAGGGGCGCCACAGCGGGTGCTCCCGTTCGGCCCACCGTCTGCTCACGGTGCCGGTCCGCAGTCCGCGCCGGGCCTCCGGGTCGCCGAGCGCCATGCCGATGTGGCCGGCCAGCACCACGCCGATCGTCAGGGCCAGCCAGTCGTGCACGAAGGTCGCCGAGGTCCGCCAGACCAGCGGGGTGAGACGGGTGAACCACATCATCAGGCCGGTGCCGAGCATGACCAGCGTGGCCCCGGCGATCCAGGCCGCGTAGACCTTCTGACCGGCGTTGAACTTGCCCGCCGGCCGCGAGGAGCGGCGCTTGTCCCGGCTCAGCGCGGCCCACAGCCAGACGCGGTCGTGGGGGCCGAAGCGGTTGAGGAAGCGCAGGTCGGCGCGGAAGGCTCGGGAGGCGAGGCCCAGCAGCACCGGGACGGGCAGGGCGAGCCCGGCGCACTCGTGGATGCGGACGACCAGTGCACGGCGGCCGACGAGCACGGCGAGCTGCGGGATGTAGAGGCAGGCCGCGGTGAGCACGCACACGCCCATCAGCGCGGCCGTGCCGCGGTGCACCCAGCGCTGGGCCGGGCCGAAGCGGCGGACGCGGGAGTCCGGCGGTGCCGGGGTGTCAGCTCGTAGGCTCATCGGTCCGTCCGTTCGACCGGCCCACCCAGGCGTCGACGTCGTAGCCGAGCCCCTCCCAGTAGCCGGGCCGGACGCGGTCGGTCACGGTGATGCCGGAGAGCCACTTCGCGGACTTGTAGAAGTACATGGGCGCCACGTAGAGGCGGACGGGGCCGCCGTGGTCGTGGCCGATGTCCTTGTCCTGCATGCGCAGGGCGACCAGGACGTCCCGGCGGCGGGCCTGGTCGAGGGTGAGGCTCTCGGAGTAGGTGCCGTCGAAGCAGGTGAAGCGGACCGCCCGGCCGGCGGCCCGTACTCCGGCCGCGTCCAGCAGCCGGGAGAGCGTCACGCCCTGGAAGGGGGTGCCCGGGACCCGCCAGCCGGTGACGCACTGGACGTCTCTGACCAGCCGGGTCTGCGGCAGCGCGCGCAGGTCGGCGAGGGTGTAGGTGCGCGGGTGGTCGACCAGGCCGTCGACGGTGAGCCGGTAGTCGGCAGGGCTCTTGTGCGGGACGGAGGCGGCCACCGAGTAGTAGCGGAAGCCACCGCCGTTGGGCAGCAGACCGGTCAGGCCCGTCGGGTCGCTGCCGAGGAAGCCTTCGAGGCCGCGTTGCACCACCGGGGCGGTGGCGACGCCCAGTGCTCCCAGGGCGAGGGTGCCGAGGAAGACACGGCGGCCGACGGGCCGGCCCTGGGCGCCGGGGTCCTCGGGCGGTTCGGGGTTCACCTGTTCATTCGAGCACTTCCGGCCGGGGCGGGGCCAGTGTGTGCGGACATCGGTCAGAGTTCCGTAAGGACTTCCCGGACGGGTGCGGGAGCGCTCCCGCCGTGTGGGTACGGGTGTCCGCCCAGCGCGTGGGCGCGGGCCGCGCGGAAGGCCGCCCACGGGTCGCGGTGCGGGTACGACCAGGGGACGGGGGTGGCGTGCCGGCCGATGCGCCGGAACAGGGCCGCCGCCTCGGCCGGGCGGCCGGCGCAGGACATCGCGAAGGCGAGGTGGTTGAGGTCGGTGTGGCGGCGGGGGTGTTCGTCGTGCTCCCACTCCAGCCACCAGTCGAAGGCCGCGCGCAGGACGCGGCGGGCCCGGGGGCCCGACCAGTGCCCGCTGCCGGACGGGTCGGCGGGCGCCAGGCCGGTGGCGGCCAGGACGCGGTAGCGCTCGGCGTACGCGACGACCGGCAGGACGGCCAGCGGGGAGTCGGCGGGGGCCTCGGCGGCGGCCCGCTCGGCGAGGTCGTACACCTCGTGGGACTCGGCCCGGCCGCCGTGGGGCCGTTCGGCGAGCCGGGCGACCAGCAGGTGGTGGGCGTGGTGGTGTTCGGGGTGGCGCTCGCGCAGCTCGGCGAAGACGCCCAGCAGTTCGCGCTCGGGGCCGAGAAGGCGCGCGAGCCGGAGCAGGCCGAGCCAGGGGGTGGGGTCGGCGGGGGCCAGGGCCGCCGCGGCGTGGCAGGCGCCGCGGGCCCGTTCGGGGCTCTCCTTGCCGCGTAAGGTCCGCCGGACCAGCGCGAGGGCGTGCAGGGCGGCGGCGTCGGGCGAGTCCGGTTCGGCGACCAGCCAGTCCTGGGCCCAGGCGGCGGCGTAGGGCGCGCCGGCGAGCACGGTGAGGCGGTGGCCCCTGCGGTCCCAGTCGTCGCCGGTGCGGCGCAGCAGGGCGCGCGTGGCCTGTCGCCTGCCCTGGGCCAGCGAGGCGCGGGCGGCGAGGAGCTCGGCGTCGTCCAGGGCCTCGTCGAAGGCGCCGGGGTCCTCCGGGGCGGTGTCGCCCGGCTGGTCCGGAAGGGCACGGCGGGCGCCGAGCAGAGACGGGATTGGGGGCACCGCGGGACTTCCTGTTTCTCGGGCTGCCATCGACCGATCACGCACAGCAAACCCGCAGCCAAGGTTTGCGTCAAGCGAAACCGGAGTGTTGCCCTCTTCAACCAGCTTGTGGCGCGGGGCACTTGGGGCACGGACGCGCTGGTCGCCGCCGGGTCCGGACGGTGTGCGGGCCAGAGGGTGTGGCGTACGCCATGGCACGGTGTCCCGGGAACGCTACAGTCGGCCACTACGCGTCCGTGGTCCGGCCGGATGATCGAGGTACGCAGCGTGTCCGTTCTGGTTCTCCTGCTCGCCGTGGGCGCCGCCGCCTGCGTGGGCTGCGGGTTCGTGCTCCAGCAGAACGCCGCGCAGCGGGCACCGCTCGGCGACTTCCTGTCGTTCCGGCTGCTGCTGGACCTGATGCGGGTGCCGCGCTGGCTGGGCGGCATCGCCCTGATGGTGGCCGGCATGGTCCTCGGCGCGGTCGCCCTCGGCAAGGGCGAGATCTCGCTGGTCGAGCCGCTGCTCGCGACGAACCTCCTGTTCGCGCTGGCCCTGTCGCGCCTGCGGACCGGGAAGTCGCTCGGCCGTCAGGGCTGGGCGGGGCTCGGGCTGCTGGCGGGTGGTGTGAGCGCGTTCATCGTGGCGGGCGAACCGCGCGGTGGCATCGCCGTCACCGACCCGCTGCGGCACTGGCTGATCATCGGTGTCATGCTCGGCGCGGCCCTGGTGCTCACCACCTGGGCCAAGCGGTCCCGGCTGGACGGGGGCCCGGTGCTGCTGGCCACCGCCGCCGGGCTGCTCTACGGCGTGCAGGACGCGCTCACCCGGATCAGCGGCACCCGTTTCGCGGCCGGCGGCTTCCCGGAGCTGCTCAGTGGCTGGCAGCCCTACGGCGTGCTCGCGCTGGGCGTCACCGGACTGGTCCTGGTGCAGAGCGCGTTCGAGACGGCCGAGCTGCGCATGTCGCTGCCGGCGCTCACCGCGGCCCAGCCACTGGCGGGCATCCTGTGCGGGGTGGGCTTCCTCGGCGACCGGCTGCGCACCGACACCGGGGCGCTGGCCTGGGAGGCGGCGGGGCTCGCGGCGATCGTCGCGGGCATCGTGCTGCTCGGGATGCACCCGGCGATGCCGTCCGGCGCGGCGGACCCGGAGCGCGCCCGGGACCTCCAGTCGCGCTGAGCCCGCGCGCCGGGCCCTGCTTGGATACGGGCATGAACCCTGCTGACGAGATCCTCGACATCGTCGACGAGAACGACCGGGTGGTGGCGCGGGCCCCGCGCGGCGAGGCGTACGCCCGGGGCCTGCGCCACCGGTGCGTCTTCATCCAGGCCCGGGACGCGGCCGGGCGATTGTTCGTGCACCGCCGCACCCCCACCAAACTCGTCTTCCCCTCCCTGTACGACATGTTCGTCGGCGGTGTGGTGGGCGCGGGCGAGTCCTACGACGCGGCGGCGCTGCGCGAGGCGGAGGAGGAACTGGGCGTGTCGGGGCTGCCCCGGCCGGAGTTCCTCTTCAAGTTCCTCTACGACGACGGGGCCGGGAAGAGCTGGTGGTCGGCGGTGTACGAGGTGTGCTGCGACCTTCCGGTGCGGCCCCAGGCGGAGGAGGTGCAGTGGCACGACTTCCTGTCGGCGGACGAGGTGGAGCGGCGGCTCGGCGAGTGGGAGTGGGTGCCGGACGGCGTGGCGGCCTACGAGCGGCTGCGGGCGTTCCGGTCGGCCCGGTGACGCCCCGGTAGGGTCCTGCGCGTGAGTGAGTTCGTACGCAACGTCCGGCTCTGGTTCGCCCCGGAGCGGGTGCGCGAGGAGGGCGGCACGCCCGACTACCGGTTCTCGCTGGCCAACGAGCGCACGTTCCTGGCCTGGCTGCGGACCGCGCTCGCGCTGATCGGCGGGGGATTCGCGGTGGACCAGTTCCTGCCGGACCTGCGCTGGGCGTGGCGGGTCGGCCTGGCGCTCGCGCTGCTCGGCGCGGGGGTGCTGTGCTCGCTGCGCGCGGTGAACCACTACGTGCGCTGCGAACGGGCGATGCGGCGGGGCGAGGACCTGCCGGCCTCCCGGTTCCCGGCGGTGCTGAGCCTGGTCGTCGCGGTGGTGGCGGTCGCGATGGTCGTGGTGGTGCTGGTGGGATGGGCGGGGTGAGTACGGCCGGCCGGGATCCGGGGCTGCAGCCGGAGCGCACCCGGCTGGCCTGGCGGCGTACGACGCTGTCGGCGGCCGTGGCCGCCGTGCTCGCGGTGCGGGCCGCGCTGCACGGCGGGGCGTCGGCCACCGCGGTCGTCGGATGCGCGCTGTGCTGCGCGCTCTGGCTGGGCCTCCTGTGGGTGGCCCACCACCGCATCCGCGTCCTGGCGGCCGGGGCCCGGCCGCCCGCGCTGGCACCGCGGCACGCCACGGCGGCCGCGCTGTGCGCGGTGGCGATGGCCGTGTGCGCGGTCGTGCTGGTGGTCTGAGCGGGCGTTCCCCGGCCCGGGAAGCGCCCGCGGGAACGGCCGCCGGGTCCGTGGCCGCCGGGGTCGGTGGCCGCCGGGGTCGGTGGCCGCCGGCGTCTAGGAGGTTCCCTCCGCCTCCCGGTCGACCGTGACGACGATCTTCCCGCGGGTGCGCCCCTCCTGGCTTCGCCGGTGCGCGTCGGCCGCCCGTTCCAGCGGGTAGGTCTCCTGGACGTGCACGGACACCGCCCCCTGCTCGGCCAGTTCGGACAGCTTGCGCAGGTCCCCGGCGTCGGGCCGGACGAAGTGGTAGCGGCCGCCGAAGCCGACCACCTCCGGGT
This sequence comes from Streptomyces sp. NPDC005706, assembly GCF_040631045.1. NCBI lineage: Bacteria > Bacillati > Actinomycetota > Actinomycetes > Kitasatosporales > Streptomycetaceae > Streptomyces > Streptomyces sp. NPDC005706. Next base: position 354,903 of record NZ_JBEXYS010000004.1, read on the forward strand.
CGGCGATGGACACCAGCCGGCCCTCCGGGGCGAGCAGGTTGGCCGAGACCTTCAGGGTGTCGCCGCCGATGGTGTCGAAGACGGCGTCCACGCCCTCCGGGGCGAGTCCGCGCACCCGCTCGGACAGGCCCTCGCCGTGGCTCACCGGCTCGCCGCCGATCCCGCGCACGAAGTCGTGGTTGCGCTCGCTCGCCGTGCCGATCACCCGGGCGCCGAGGTGGGCGGCGATCTGGACGGCCAGGGAGCCGACCCCGCCGGCCGCCGCGTGCACCAGGACGGTCTCGCCGCGCTTGACCTCCAGCGCCTTGACCAGGACCTGGTAGGCCGTCAGCCCGGCCAGCGGCAGCCCCGCCGCCTCCTCGAAGGACAGGTTGCGCGGCTTGCGCGCCAGGGTGCGCACGGGCGCGGCGACGTACTCGGCGAAGGTTCCCCGGGACAGGAAGTCCTCGCGGACGTAGCCGATGACCTCGTCGCCGACGGAGAACTCCGGTACCGAGGCACCGGGCCGCACCACCACTCCGCTGACGTCCCAGCCGGGGATCACCGGGAAGACGGCGTCCAGGATCTGGTCCAGGTAGCCCTCGCGGCACTTCCAGTCGACCGGGTTGACGGCCGCGGCGCGGACCTTGACCAGCACCGAGTCGGGGCCGACCTTGGGGTCGTCCGCCTCGCCGTACTCCAGCACCTCGGGCCCGCCGTAGCGGCTGTAGCTGATGGCCTTCATGCCCACGACCCTCCGGGGTCCTCGTGCGCCGCGCAACCGGTATGCCGAGATGTGCACCGTTCGCGTGACAACGTCCGCGTCGCCCTCACCGGTACCCCGAAGACGGCCGTCATGACAACCCGCCGGGCGCGGTGCACCGATTATCGTGGCTCCGGTCACGTTCGGGGGCCGGTTCGGCACGCGCACTGGACTACATACCGACCGGTCGGCATCATGAGACGCGTTCCTGTTCACCCGTTCGTAGGAGTGATGTATGAGCGCCGACCACCCGCCCGGACTCGATCTCGACCGGCTGCGCGCGCTGCTCGACCGTGAGCGGCCCGGCCTGGTGAACGGCTCCCTGTCGGGCCGGCTGATCGAGGGCGGACGGTCGAACCTCACCTACGCGCTCTCCGACGGCACCTCGCGCTGGGTCGTCCGGCGGCCGCCGCTCGGGCACGTGCTGGCCACCGCGCACGACATGAAGCGCGAGCACCGCGTGATCAGCGCCCTGCACCCGACGGAGGTGCCGGTCCCCCGCCCGGTGCTGCTGTGCGAGGACGAGGACGTGCTCGGGGCTCAGTTCTACGTCATGGAGTTCGTCGAGGGCACGCCCTACCGCACCGCCCAGCAGCTCGCCCCGCTCGGCGAGACGCGGACCCGGGACGCCGTGCTCTCGCTCGTCGACACCCTGGTCGAGCTGCACGCGGTGGACCCGGCGGCCGTGGGCCTTACGGACTTCGGGCGCCCGGAGGGCTTCCTGGACCGCCAGCTCCGCCGCTGGGGCAAGCAGCTCGACGCCTCCCGCAACCGTGAGCTGGCGGGCGTCGACGAGCTGCACGCGGCCCTCGGCCGCGCCCTGCCCACCTCGCCCGCCCCGGCCGTCGTCCACGGCGACTACCGGCTGGACAACGTGCTGATCGGCTCCGACGACACGATCAGGGCGATCCTCGACTGGGAGATGTCCACCCTCGGCGACCCGCTCACCGACCTGGGCCTGCTGGTGATGTACAGCACGCCGCTGGGCCTGCCGACGTCGCCGGTGTCCACGACCGCCGAGGCGCCCGGGCACCCCCGGCCCGCCGAGCTGATCGAGCGGTACGCCGCCCGCTCGGGGCGCGACGTCTCCGCCGTCTCCTGGTACACGGCGTTCGCCTGGTTCAAGCTCGCCGTGATCCTGGAGGGCATCCACTACCGGTACACGCTCGGCCAGACGGTGGGCCGCGGATTCGACCGGATCGGCGAGCTGGTGCCCGTCTTCATCGACCACGGACTGACCACTCTTCAGGAAGGCTGACCGGACATGGACTTCGCGTTCGACGCGCGCACCGAGGAGCTGCGCGCCAGGCTGCTGGCCTTCATGGACGAGTACGTGTACCCGGCCGAGCCGGTCGCCGAGGAGCAGCGGGCCGCGCTGGCCTCGCCCTGGGACACCCCGGCCGTGGTGGAGGAGCTGAAGGCCGAGGCGCGCCGGCAGGGCCTGTGGAACCTCTTCCTGCCCGATGCCGAGTACGGCGCCGGGCTGACCAACCTGCAGTACGCCCCGCTCGCCGAGATCACCGGCCGCTCCCCGCACCTGGCGCCGACCGCGACGAACTGCGCCGCGCCCGACACCGGGAACATGGAGGTGCTGGCGCAGTTCGGCGACGAGCGGCAGAAGAAGCAGTGGCTGGAGCCGCTGCTGGCGGGTGAGATCCGCTCGGCGTTCGCGATGACCGAGCCGGAGGTGGCCTCCTCGGACGCCACCAACATCACCACGCACATCGAGCGGGACGGCGACGAGTACGTCGTCACCGGCCGCAAGTGGTACATCTCCGGGGCGATGAACCCCGACTGCAAGATCTTCATCGTCATGGGCAAGACGGACCCGGACGGCGCCGACATCCGCCGGCAGCAGTCCATGGTGCTGGTCCCGCGCGACACCCCAGGGGTGACCGTGAAGCGCGCGATGCAGGTCTTCGGCTACGAGGACCACTCGCACGGCGGTCACGCCGAGGTGGTCTTCGACCACGCGCGCGTGCCCGTCACCAACCTGATCGGCGAGGAGGGCGGCGGCTTCGCCATCGCCCAGGCCCGGCTCGGCCCCGGCCGGATCCACCACTGCATGCGGCTGATCGGCATGGCCGAGCGTGCGATCGAGCTGATGTGCCAGCGCGCGGTGTCCCGGACCGCCTTCGGCAAGGCGCTGGCCCAGCAGGGCGTGGTGCAGAACTGGATCGCCGACGCGCGGGTCACCGTCGAGCAGCTGCGGCTGCTGGTGCTGAAGACCGCCTGGCTGATGGACACCGTCGGCAACCGGGGCGCGCACACGGAGATCCAGGCCATCAAGATCGCCACTCCGCGCGCGGTGGTCGGCATCCTGGACCGGGCGATCCAGCTGCACGGCGCGGGCGGGGTGAGCCAGGACTTCCCGCTGGCCGAGCTGTACGCCAGCGCCCGCACCCTGATGCTGGCCGACGGCCCGGACGAGGTGCACCAGCGGTCGCTGGCCCGGCGCGAGCTGAAGAAGTACCTGTAGGGGGACACGGGTGAGGGGCGGCCGCGCGGCGCGGTCGCCCCTCTTTCGTGCCCGGTTACGGGCGCAGCGCGCGCAGCAGCAGGTCGGCGAGGTGGTCGGCGACCTGCTGCGGGGTGAGCGGGCCGTCGGGGCGGTACCAGGTCGACAGGTGGTGGACCGAGCCGAAGTGGTAGTCCACGACCAGGTCGGCCGGGGTCGCGGTGGAGAAGACGCCCTCGCGCTGGCCCTCCTCGATGAGCGCGCGGAAGCCCTCGTGGTAGCGCCGGCGCTCGGCGCGCACCTGCTTGTTCTTCTCTGGGCTCAGATGGTGCATGGAGCGGAAGAAGATCATCGCGTCGTCGAGGTTCTCGATCGTCGTGACGACGACGTCGGCCGCCGCGCCCCTGAGCCGCTTCTCCACCGGCTCGTCCGCGTTGGCGAAGGTGTCGAGGCGCTCCTGCTGGATGCGCAGCACGCGCGCGTACACCTCGTGCAGAAGATCGTCCTTGGAGCCGAAGTAGTGGTACAGCGCCCCCTTGGTGACGCCGGCCGACTCCACGATCTCCTGCACCGACGTGCGGTCGTAGCCCTGCTCGGCGAAGAGGCGGGTGGCGGCGGCCAGCAGCCGCTGCGGGACGGGCGTCCCGTCTCCGTCCGTCGTCCTGGGCACTGCCGCCACCTGCCTTTCCGTCGTGTCTACCGACTGTCGTTACCGCTGCCCTGCGCCCGGGTGCGCAGTTCCCGCCGGAGGATCTTCCCACTCGCCGTCTTGGGCAGGTCGGGCAGGATCTCCACCTGGCGCGGGTATTTGTAGGCGGCCAGTCTCTCCTTGCAGTACACCGCGAGTTCATCCGGGTCCGGGTCGGCGCCCGGACGCAGGCTGATGAAGGCCTTGACGGTCTCGCCGCGGTAGCCGTCGGGGACGCCGACGACGGCCGCCTCGCGCACCGCCGGATGGGTGTACAGGACGTCCTCGACCTCGCGCGGCCAGACCTTGAAGCCGGACGCGTTGATCATGTCCTTCTTGCGGTCGACGACGTAGAGCCAGCCCCGCTCGTCCATGAACCCGATGTCCCCGGTGCGCAGTTCGCCGTCCGGGAAGGTCTCGGCGGTTGCGTCGGGGCGCCGCCAGTAGCCGGGGACGACCTGCGGGCCGCGTACGACGATCTCGCCCTGCTCCCCGAAGGGCAGTTCCTCGCCCCGGTCGTCCACGATCCGTACGACCGTGTCGGCGCCGGGCAGGCCGACCGAGAGCGTCCCGGAGACGGGGTCGACGGGTGACTCCAGGCCGGGCGGTACGGAGGCGCAGGGAGCGGTGCACTCGGTGAGGCCGTACCCGGTGCGGATGTACGGCCCGAAACGCTCGCGGAACCCCTCGACCAGGGCGGGCGGCACGGGGGCCCCGCCGGAGGAGATGTTCACGAAGGAGGAGAAGTGGTCCGGGGTGACGTCCGGGTGCGCGGCGAGGGCCATGAACGCGGTGGACGGGCCGACCGTGTAGTGCGGGCGGTGCTCGGCGAAGGCCGCCAGGACCACGCCCGGCTCGAAGCGGTAGGTGAGCACAAGGGTGCCGGCGCTGTTCAGGCAGGCGCCGAGCTGGCAGACCATCCCGGTGATGTGGAACAGGGGCGCGAGCGCGTAGTAGACGGGCGCCTCGGGCAGGGCGAGGCCGGTCCGCTGACGCTCGGCGTTGTGCATGATGTTGCCGTGCGTGTTGGTGGCGCCCTTGGGGGTGCCGCTGGTGCCCGAGGTGTAGCTGATCAGCGCGATGTCGCCGGGGCGCGGGTCGCGGCCCGCCGGGGCCCGGCCGCCCCGCCGGGCGACGGCCACGAGATCGTCGGTGTCGGGAGCCTGGGGCAGCCGCTCGAAGGTGAGCACGCGCGCGTCGTCACGGGTCTGGAAGTCCAGCTCGCAGCCGGTGAGCACGATCCGCACCGGCGAGTCCGCGGCCGTGTCCCTCAGGTACGACTCCCAGGCCCGGTCGGAGCAGATCAGCGCGGCGACCTCGCCGTCCCGCAGTACGTGGGCGACCTCGGCCGACTTGTACATCGGGTTGACGGGCACGACGGTGGCGCCCGCCTTCCAGGCGCCGAGGACCGCGAGCACGAAGTGCGGGGAGTTCTGCAGCAGTACGGCGACCCGGTCGCCGCGCTCCAGGCCGCGCTCCGCGAGGTGGGCGGCGACCGAGTCGGTGAGCTCGTCGACCTCGCGGTAGCCGAGGGAGGCGTCGAAGTAGGTGAGGAAGGCGCGGTCGGGGGCCTCGGCGACGGCGCGGCGCAGGGCGTGCACCAGGGAGTCGGCGGGGTCGACCGGGGCGCGCTGGGCCTCGTCGAGCAGGGCCAGCCAGGGCCGGGCGGCGTAGCGGGAGTCGCTCATCGGCCGGCCTCCCACTTGCGCTGGATGTGGTTCATGCCGGCCAGCCAGCGGTCGGGGGTGGCGGCCCGCGCCTGGTAGAACTCGGCGACCTCGGGGTGCGGCAGGATCAGGAAGCGGTCCTCCTCGATGCCCCGGAACAGTGCGTCCGCGACGTCCTCGGGCTCGATCGCGGTGGGCTGGAGCACCAGGTCGCCCGCGCTGCCGGTGGCGGCCAGCATGTCGGTGCGAACGCCCTGGGGACAGATGGCGTGCACCTTGACGCCCCGGTGGCGGTAGGTGAGCGACAGCCACTCGGCGAAGGCCAGCGCACCGTGCTTGGTGACGGCGTAGGAGGGGGCGCCGATCATGGTGAGCAGCCCGGCGGCCGAGACGGTGGAGACGAACCGGCCGGCGCCGCGCTCCAGCCAGCCGGGCAGCAGCGCCTGGGCCGCGCGGACGTGCGCCATCACATTGACGTCCCAGGACAGCGCCCAGGCCCGCTCGTCCAGGGGCGCGCCGGCTCCGGCGTCCTCGAAGGCGACGCCGGCGTTGGCGCAGTAGACGTCCACGGTGCCGCCGAGCGCGTCCCGGGCCTCGTCGACGACGGCCGAGGCGTCGCCGGGCACGGCGATCCCGCCGATCTCCCCGGCCACGGCCTCGGCCTTCTCCGCGTCCAGGTCGTTGACGACCACGCGGGCGCCCTCGGTGGCGAACCGCCGGGCCAGCGCGGCCCCGATCCCCCCACCGGCTCCGGTGACGACCACTCCCGCATCCTGCACGGCTTTCACCATCGGTCTCCTTCGACGCGACGCGACTCGGCTCAGCGACGGCCAGACTAACCGGTCGGTATGTGTGAGGGAAGGGCCGCCGGAGCAAACCTAGGCAGGCCCCGAGGGCGCGCGGGGCCGTACCGGTGTGCGACTCCGCGGCGTGGGCTCGACCCGCCACGCACGGTCCGCACTTCCCTACCCGATGGAGGTCTCCTCGTGCATCTGTCCAGACGGAGCGTACTGGCGGCGGCCACGGTGACCGCCGCCCTCCCGGCGGCACCGGCGGCCGCCGCGGAGCATCCGCGCACGGGCTTCGAGCGGCTCGCGGCCGACGGGTACCGCGTCCTCGACGGCCGGCGCGTCGGCGTCGTCACCAATCCCACCGGCATCACCCGGGACGCCCGGCACATCGTCGACGTCATGCACGCGGACCCCCGGGTGCGGCTGACCGCCGTCTTCGGCCCGGAGCACGGCTTCCGGGGCACCGCCCAGGCGGGCGGCTCGGAGGGGCGCTACGACGATCCGGCGACCGGGCTGCCGGTCTACGACACGTACCTGAAGAGCGGTCAGCCGCTGGCCGACGTCTTCACCGCCTCCGGGGTGGACACGGTCGTCTTCGACATCCAGGACGTCGGCGCCCGTTTCTACACGTACATCTGGACGCTCTACGACTGCATGGAGGCGGCCGCTCTCGCGGGCAAGAGGTTCGTCGTGCTCGACCGGCCCAACCCGGTGACCGGCCGCTCGGCCCAGGGCCCGGTGCTGCACCGGGAGTTCGCCACGTTCGTCGGCCGGCAGCCGATCGCGCAGGCGCATGGGATGACGGTGGCCGAGCTGGCCCGGCTGTTCAACGGGGAGTTCCTGGACGAGCCCGTCCCGCTGGAGACGGTCCTTATGACGGGCTGGAAGCGCGACCGGTTCTACGACGCCTCGGGCCTGCCCTGGGTGCCGCCGAGCCCGAACATGCCCACCCCGGACACCGCGCTGGTGTACCCCGGCACCTGCCTGTTCGAGGGCACCAACCTCTCCGAGGGACGCGGTACGACCCGGCCGTTCGAGCTGCTCGGGGCCGAGGGCATCGACGGGCGGTGGGCCGAGGCGGCCAACGGGGCCGGGCTGCCGGGCGTGCGGTTCCGGGAGGCGTACTTCGCGCCCACGTTCTCCAAGTTCCAGGGGAAGACGGTCGGGGGCGTGCAGATCCATGTGCACGACCGGGACGCCTTCGATCCGGTGCGCACCGGGATCGCGCTGCTGGTGACCGCCCGGAAGGTCTGGGACGGCTTCGCCTGGCGCCCGGACAACTGGATCGACAAGCTCACCGGATCCACCCGGGTGCGGACGATGATCGACGCGGGCGCGGACACCGACGAGGTCGTCGGCGCCTGGCAGGGCGAGCTGGCGGCGTTCCGGCGGGTCCGCGGGAAATATCTCCTCTACAGGTGAGCCGCCCGCTCTGGCCAACTCCCCCGGTCAGCGGGACGATGCGCCCACATCGCACCGTTTCGGGGCACGAGGGAGCCTGTCATGGCGGAGCCTGGGATGAGCGTGTCTCCCTACTGGGAGCTGACCTTCGACGCGGACGGGGACTTGGACGGCCCCGAACGGGACCGGCTGCTGGCACAGGTCACGGAACGCGGCGTCCGTGACCTGATCGTCTTCGCGCACGGCTGGAACAACGACCGTTCGGGCGCGACGGCGCTGTACCGCGCGTTCTTCGCCCCGGTCCCGGGCCTCGCCCCGAGGGCCCGGATCGGGTACGCCGGCGTCATCTGGCCGTCGATGCGGTTCTGCGACGAGCCCATCGGGGACCTGCCCCGGTCGGTGGCGGCCGTGGAGGCGCAGGCGGCGCCGGGCCCGGCGCTGGACAAGGACACCCGGCGCGCCCTGCTGCGCGCCTTCCCGGACCGGGCCACCGTGCTCGACCGGCTGGCCCGGCTGCTGGACGAGCAGCCGGCCGGGGACGAGGGGCTCGCGGAGTTCGGGCGCCTGGCGCGGCTGCTCGTCGAGCGGGGACCGGGCACGCCCGCGGTGGCGGACGTCCCGGAGGAGGACGGGCCGGCCCTGTTCCGCGGTGACCCGGCGGCGGCCTGCGCGGAGCTGGCCGACGCCCTGGCGGGCCTCGGCACGGCGGAGGGGTTCACGCTGCCGAACCCCTGGAACGGGGCCAAGGAACTCCTGCGGCAGGCCACGTACTACACCATGAAGCGGCGGGCCGGGACGGTCGGCGAACACGGGCTGGGGCCGGTCGTCGGACGGCTGGCCGCCACGGCGCCGGGCGTGCGGGTGCATCTGGTCGGGCACAGCTTCGGCGGGCGGCTGGTGTCGTTCGCGCTGCGCGGGCTGCCCGCCGGGGTGCGCACGGTCAAGTCCGTGACGCTGCTCCAGGGCGCCTTCTCCCATTACGCGTTCGCCGCCCGGCTGCCGCACGACCCGGACCGCGCGGGGGCGCTCGGGGACCGGCAGAAGCGGATCGACGGCCCGCTGGTGTGCTGCTACTCGCGCTTCGACTCGGCGCTCGCCACGTTCTACCCGCTGGCGTCGCGCTGCGCGGACGACGACCGCTCGGTCGGCGGCCTCGCGCTCGGCCGGATGGTGGGCGACCGATGGGGAGCCATGGGCCACGACGGGGTGCGGGGGGTGGCGGGGACCGGCGCCCTGGACCTCGCCGCGGCCCTGCGCGGACCGCTGCCCTCGTCGGGCTGTGTGAACGTCGACGTGGCGGCGGTGGTGCGGCGCGGAGGCGCGCCGAGCGGGGCGCACAGCGACATCGTGCACCCGGAGCTGGCGCGGGTGGTGCTGGCGGCGGGCCGCATCGCCTGACCCGCCGCCGCCGGGGTGTCACCGGTGCGAGGTGTACTCCACGACCTGCTGGAAGGTCGGCCGGTTCTGCCAGCCGATCCGCCCGTGCTTGACGCCGCCCAGGGGGCGCTGCGCGATGGAGTCGGCGCACCACTGGTCGCCCGCCGAGCACTGGTCGTCGCCGGGGTAGACCTGGGCCGCGGTCTTTCCGGCCGCCTCCTTCAGGGTGCTGATCAGGACGTCCCGGCAGGCGCCCGGGCCGCCGCCGCCGCAGTACTCGCGTGTCAGGCCGTCCCGCACGGGCTCACCGAGCACCGCCCGGATGTCCTTGTCGACATAGCTCCACCAGCCGTACTGGAAGGAGCTGCCGGCGTGCGATCCGGTCGGGCCGTGACCGGCCGACGGGGCCTCGTCCACGGGGAGGTTGCCGGTGAACGCGGTGTACAGGTCGCTGCCCAGACCGGGTTCGAACTCGGCCTTCACCAGCAGCGGCCACCAGGCGTCCAGGATCCGGACGGCGTCCGCGTCGGCGTACTTCCTGGAGCCGGCCGAGGTCTCCGTGCGTTTCGCGCCCGCGGTCACCCACGCCTGGAGCCTGCTCACCGCCGCGGCGGCCGTGGAGTCGGTCACCGGCGAGGAGCCGATCACCTTGAGCAGCTTCGGCAGCACGTCCTCGGCGCGCAGGTCGGCGAGGGCCGCGTCCGCCATGGCCTGCACCACTTTGGTACGGGTCACCCCGCCGGCCGCGACCAGCTTCGCCACGCGGTCGTCCAGCAGGTCGCCGCGGTGCACGGACCCGTCGCCCCAGGAGGCGGTCGTGTAGTCCGCGGCCTGCTTGTTGTTCCAGGAGATGTAGTAGTCCTGGTCGACGGAGTTCGGATGGGCGGAGGCCGGGGTGTAGTCGGCGGTGTTGGTGGCCGGGTCCCAGTTCCGCCACTCGTAGGCGGGCTCGGCCAGTACCGGGAACTCGGCGTCGACGCCGCTCGCCCGGACCGGATTGTCGCCGCTGTTGTAGTACGCGGTGTGCTGCGAGTCGGCGTAGAGCCAGTTGAAGGTGTAGTTGATGTGCTGGGCCGCGCTCTGGAAGTCCTTCGGGCCCTTGACGTAGCCGGGGTCGTTGAGCATCTGGAAGCCGATGATCGAGTCGGCCTCGTGCAGATAGGAGGAGCGCAGGGTGGTGTAGGCGACCTTCTTGCCGCCGACGGTCGCGCGGTACTGCACCGGTCCGTACTTGGTGCGCCACACCCGCATCGTGTACGAGCCCGCGGCGGTGCCGTCGGCCACGGTGGGCTTCCAGGCGTTCTTCCGCTCGACCTGGTCCATGGCCGTGCAGGTGCCGTGGTACAGGTAGTGGTGGTCGTCCTGGCACAGCTCGACGGCGTAGGTGTCGATGATGTCCTGGCCTGAGGTGGTCGCGCTCCAGGAGTAGTCCTGGCCGCGGCCGAGTTCGACGTACATGCTCAGACCCGCGAAGGAGGCGCCGCGGGCGCTGATGCCGGGGCCCTGGATCTCCTGGAGCAGGAGCAGTTGCGGGGCGAAGTAGCCGGTCTGCGGTCCGAAGACGGCGACGGGGCGGCCGCTCGCGGTGTACTTGCCGCTGACCACGAGGGCGTTGGACATGCCGCGCCGGGCGGAACTCAGGGCGGTTCTCGCCGCCGCGCCCGACGCGCTCTTCGCGCCGGCGGTGGCCGCGCTGCCGGTGCGGTCGTAGACCAGCGGCTCCTCGGTCACCGAGCCGGCGTCGGGCAGCGCCGTGCCCTCGGGGTCGGCGGGCCGGCCGGCGTACGGGAAGCTCGTGCCGTCGTGGACGGTGAGGGCCGCCTCGGCGTCGTTGCGCATCCGGAACGACTCCCAGACCCTGGTGCCTTCCACCACGCCGTACTTGGACTGGGCGGCGATCAGGGAGAGCGCGTTGTTCACCTCGCCGCCGCCGCCCGAGCCGAACAGCGAGCCGACGACGGAGGCGAGGGCCACCAGGTCGGTGATCTTGAAGTGGTCTATGGTGCCGGCGTTGGTGACGGAGTCCTTGTGGCCGGTCAGGACATACTCGCCGGGGAAGTAGCGGCCGCTGTCGGAGGCGTCGATGTAGGAGTTGATGCCGTCGAGGTAGGCGTTCGCGTCGGTGAGGGCCTGCTGCCCGCGGGTGCCGTTGTGCGCGACGGCGTTGTCGATCTGCGCCTGCAGGTCGGCCTCGGTGTACGGCGCGTCGCGGTAGAACTGCTGCTCCAGGCCCTGGTTGGCGGCCGCGCCGCCCGCGAAGCCGGTGAGCTGCCCGCGGCCCACGTGCCGGAAGACGTCCATGAGCCACAGCCGGTCCTCGGCGGCGGCGTATCCGGCGCCGAACTCCGTGCCGTACCGGCTGGTGCCTGTGATGTGCGGCACACCGGTCTTCTTGTCGCGCACGATGGTCACGTCACCGCGCCCGGCCGGCTTCTCGGTGGAGGCGACCTGGTCGGAAGGGACGCCGAAGGACGCGTCGTTGAAGAAGGTGTTGATCTTCGCGTCGGTGAGCCCCTGGTATCCGGTCGCGAGGCCGGCGTAGGGGCCGAGCTGGTCCTCGGCGTGTGCGGGCTGGGTGCCGAAGGCCTGGTTGAGCAGGATCTGGGCGAGAGTTGCGTTGCCGTTCTCGCCGGGCGGCAGGATGTCCGAGCACTGGCCGCCGCAGTAGTCGTTCGAGGCGGCGGCGGTGTCCGCGGCGGTGGCGCGGGTGACCGGTGAGAGAAGTCCGGCGACGAGAACGCATATCGACGCCGTCTTCAGGAACCCGGTGAGCCTGCGGGGAGTTCTCAGTTTGTCGAACAGCACGTTGCGTGGGGCGCGCCGTGGCATGGCAGCTCCTCCCGACGGGGATGGGCCGGACGTTACCGCCGGTATCCCCGGGATTGAAGATGAACATGCGTCAACTTTCGGAGTCACCGGAGCGGCGCCCGGCGGTCAACCCGGGGCGCCTTATGGGAGGGCATCGGAAAACGGATGGAGCCGGATCGTGTGTCGATACGTCTATTCGGCGACGTCGCGAGGAACCCGTACGGCGACGGAGAAGTGACGCAAGAGCGGACGCAGGTGTGACGGAGGTGCATGGCGATGGCCGGATTCCGAAGTCTGGCGAGACAGGTGCGAGATCCGCGGTGTGACCTGGCGCTGCGGCGCTACTCACTGCGCAAGTGCCTGGAGCGGTTCGCTCCTTATGGGCATCGGGCGACCTGGGACCATCTGTGCTCCCGGGCCGGTTTCGGTCCGGAGGACCGGTCCCCCGATCCGGCGCGGCTCGTGGCCGCGCTGGAGGAGTTGGAGGAGGCGCGGGCGGTCTGGCTCGGCTACGAGGCCGAGTTCGCCGAGCGCCGCAAGAAGGAGAAGCACGACGGGCTGCGTCGGCCGGGGACGGTCGACGACTGGCACCGGCTGACCTGGGGCGGGTTCGGGGTCGCCTGGTGCGACGACCCGCGGGTCCACCCCGGCGAGCCGCTGGCGGAGGTGCTGCGCCGGCTCATCGCCGCGCTGAACCGCGAGCCGGGCGGATGCTGCCCGGTCTGCGACGGGGAGCGGCTGGTCTGGAGGTACGGCCTCGACCACGAGCCGTCGTCCGGCCCGGTCTGCGCGGACTGCGGCATCCTCGTGCCCCGGCCCGTGCTCACCCCGCAGGCACTGGCGTACGCCAGAAGCGAGCGCCTGCTGATGTCGGCCTGAACCACGGCCGGCCCGACCGACGGGGATGCGCCGGGGGTGCGCCGGGGGATGCCGCACCCCCGCAACGGCACGGCCATGTGCCGCACTTGAGGCGCACCGCGACAGGCCTCGGCCGGCGACGGCAGGGCGAGCCGCGCCACGCGGCCGCCGCTACGGCCGTTCCGGCAGGAGGCGGGAGCCGCTCAGGCGGTTGCCCGAGATGTCGTCCGGGTTGGACAGGACGCAGTTGTCCAGGGACAGGCAGCCGCAGCCGATGCAGTCCGTGAGGTGGTCCCTGAGCCGGTTCAACTGCCGTATGCGCTCGTCGAGTTCGGAGCGCCACGCCTGCGAGAGGCGGGCCCAGTCCTCGCGGGTCGGGGTCCGCTCCTCCGGGAGCCGGGCCAGGGCCTCGCGGATCGTGGCCAGCGGGATGCCGACCCGCTGGGCCGCGCGGACGAAGGCGACCCGGCGCAGGGTGTCACGGGTGTAGCGGCGCTGGTTGCCGGCGGTGCGGCGGCTGGTGATCAGCCCCTTGGTCTCGTAGAAGTGCAGGGCGGAGACGGCGGCGCCGCTGCGTGCGGACAACTGGCCGACGGTCAGCTCGTGGACCTTCTCGGGGATCTGGGGCACCCCGCAGAGCCTACCGACCCGGCCGGCCCCTCATCCGTTGACATCGGCCCCGCACCCGACCATGCTAAGCAGTTGCTTAGGACTGCGAGCGAGAGGCCGGGAACATGGCAGAACCGAGGACCTTCACCTCCCCCGACGAGCTGAAGGCCGCCGTGGGCGAGCAGCTCGGCCACACGGACTGGCTGGAGATCGACCAGAAGCGGATCGACCTGTTCGCGGAGGCGACCGGGGACCACCAGTGGATCCACGTCGACCCGGAGAAGGCCGCCGCGGGGCCGTTCGGGACGACCATCGCGCACGGCTATCTCACCCTGTCCCTGCTGCCGCTCTTCGGCCCGCAGCTGCTCCGGGTCGAGGGCGTGCGGATGGGCGTCAACTACGGGACGAACAAGGTCCGCTTCCCCTCCCCCGTCCCGGTCGGCTCCCGGCTGCGGGCCACCGCGGCCATCACCGGCGTCGAGGACGTCAAGGACGGCATCCAGGTGACCCTCGCCTTCACCGTGGAGCGGGAGGGCGGGCAGAAGCCCGTGTGCGTCGCGGAGTCGGTGTCCCGGTACTACCTCTGAGCCGGGGCGTCCGCCTCGGCGCCCACCATGCGCAGCACGAGGTCGGCGTAGAGCGCGCCGACCTCGTCGGGCGTGCGGGGCCCGTCCACGTTGAACCAGCGGGCCACGTCGATGCAGAGCGACAGCACCGCGAGGGTGGTGCCCTGCACGTCCGGGACCCGGAACTCGCCCGCGGCGACACCGTCGTCGATGATCCCCCGCACCTCGGCGTCGACCTGGCGGCGCAGCGCGACGATCTCGGCGCGGGCCGCGGGGCCGAGCGCGTCGAGTTCGTACTGCACGACCCGCGCGGTGGTGCGCCGCCCGGCGTGCCAGCGGACGAAGGAGCTGACGGCGTCGGTGAGCCGCTCGGTGGCGGTGCCCTCGCGCCGGGCCGCCGTACGCAGGATGTCGAGGGCCTTGTCGTGGCCGATCCTGCTGATCCGGTGGAGCAGCTCTTCCTTGGTCTTGTAGTGGATGTAGAGCGCGGCCGGGCTCATGCCGGCGCGGCCCGCGATGTCGCGGGTCGTCGTCGCGTGGTAGCCGCGCTCGGCGAAGGCCTCCACGGCGGCGACCAGCAGCCGCCGTGCCGCGTCAGGGGTGACCTGTTCCCACGGCTCGACCTCGCCGCCGGTCGTCTCCTCCGCCGTACTCATCGCTCGTTCGCCCCTCTCGGTGACAGGAGCACCACCATACCGCCGAAGGTGAGCGCTCGCTTAGAGCGGCCGCTCGGCGAAGTGCGCTGACCACGGCAACCGCTCAGAGCTTCTCGAAGGGATCGTGCTCGGCGAGCAGCTTCTCCAGCCGGGCCTGGTCGACGCGGCTGACGATCTGCCCGGCCTCCTGCCGGTCCCGGATCACCTTGGCGAGGGTGAAGGCGGACGTGACGAGGTAGAGGACGGCGATGGCCAGGAAGGAACGCACCCAGGCGTTGGCGTCCAGCCGGAGGATACCGATGCCGGTGGCCGCCATGGCGACCGCGAAGGAGGCGACGGACTGGCCGTAGAAGGCGGCCGTGTTCTGCTGCTTGACCGGTGTGTCACTCATGCGACGAGCATCGGCGGACGCGGCCCGTGCCACATCCGCCGGGATACTCAGAACAGCTACTCAGCAGCACCGGGACGAACGACTCAGAAGGCGGAGACCCCGGTGAGCTCCCGCCCGATGAGCAGCTTCTGGATCTGGCTGGTGCCCTCGTAGAGGGTCATCACGCGGGCGTCGCGCAGCAGTTTGCCGGCCGGGTACTCGTCGATGTAGCCGTAGCCGCCGAAGACCTGGAGGGCGTTGTTGGCGGCCCGCACGGCGGCCTCGGAGGCGAACAGCTTGGCCTTGGAGGACTCGACGGCGAACGGCCTGCCGCGGTCGATCAGATCGGCGACCCGCCAGGTGAGCAGCCGGGCGGCGTCCACGTCGACGGCGATGTCGCTGATCAGTTCCTGCACGAGCTGGTGCCGGGCGATGGGCTTGCCGAACTGCTCGCGCTCGCCGGCGTACCGCACGGCCGCGTCCAGCGCGGCCTGGGCTATGCCGACGCATCCGGCGGCGACCGACATCCGCCCCTTGGCCAGCGCGGACATGGCCACGGAGAAGCCCTTGCCCTCCTCGCCGACCAGCGCCGAGGCGGGCACCCGCACCTCGTCCAGGACCAGCTCGGCGGTGGCCTGGCCGCGCAGGCCGAGCTTGCCGTGGATGGTGCGGCGGGTCAGGCCGGGGGTGTCCGCGGGCACCAGGAAGGCGGAGACGCCCTTGTGGCCGGGGGCGTCGGTGGACCGGGCGAAGAGGAGCACGACGTCGGCCCAGGTGCCGTTGGTGATGAACATCTTGGTGCCGCTCAGGACGAAGTCGTCGCCGTCGCGCACCGCCCGGGTGGAGAGGTTTCCCGCGTCGGAGCCGGTGCCGGGTTCGGTGAGGCCGAAGCAGCCGACGTACTCGCCCGCGGTCAGCCCCGGCAGCCAGCGCCGCTTCTGTTCCTCGCTCCCCCAGGCGGCGATCGACTTGGCGACCAGCCCCAGGGACACCGAAACGATCCCGCGCACCGAGGAGTCGCCGCGCCCCAGCTCCTCGGTGACCAGGCAGTAGGCGAGGTGGTCGCCGCCGGAGCCGCCGTACTCCTCGTCGACGGTCAGGCCCAGGAAGCCGACCTCGCCGAGCTTCCTCACGATGCCCCGGTCGACCTCCTCGGCCCGGTCCCAGGCGACCACGTGCGGGGCGATCTCGCGCTCCACGAAGTCCCGGGCGAGCTGCCGTACGGCGGCCTGCTCCTCGCTCAGCTCCAGGTTCACCACGCGATCACCCCACGGATGCGGATCTTGAAAGACGTACATTTAAATTAGCACTGCTAGTTTCTGGTAGCAGCCCTACTATGTGCGCCATGGCCCGACCGCGCAAGCCCCTCCTCAGCACCGACCGGATCGTCGAGACGGCCCGGGAACTCGTGGACGCGGAGGGCCTGGCGGCCGTCTCCACCCGGCGGCTCGCCGCCCAGCTGGGGGTGAGCGGGCCGTCGCTCTACAACCACTTCCGCACCAAGGACGAGATCCTCGAGGCGGTCGCGGACTCGGTGAGCGGACAGGTCGACCTGTCGATGTTCGAGGACGGCCGGGACTGGCGGACCGCGCTGCACGACTGGGCCGTCTCCTACCGGACCGCGCTGCGCGACCACCCCAACATCGTCCCGGTGCTCGCCCGCGGACCCGGCCGCCGCCCCGCCGCCCTGCGGCTCGCGGACGCCGTGTACGGCGCGATGGTCCGCGCGGGCTGGCCGCCGGCGCAGGCCACGTCCATCGGCGCGCTGATGCGGTACTTCATCATGGGCTCCGCGCTCGGCTCCTTCGCGGGCGGTTTCGTGGACGACGCGAGTGCGTACGACCCCGCCGACTACCCGCACCTCGGGCAGGCCCATCTGCTCGCCGAGCAGCAGGAGAAGATCGACGAGCGGGCCTTCGAGACCGGGCTGACCGCGCTGCTGGACGGGCTGGCGCAGCAGTACGAGCGGACCCGGCAGAGCGTGTGAGGGCACCTGGACACTTCGGCCGGTGCCGAAGCGTCGGTGCCGCATGCTGGGTGCATGACCACCAAGGACACCCGGGCCGCCGGGCTCGCCGCGCTCGCCTCGCTGGTCGCCGACGAGACGCGGGCCGCCTGTCTGCTGGCGCTGCTGGACGGGCGGGCCTGGACCGCCGGGGAACTGGCCCGGCACGCCGGGGTGGCCCCGTCCACGCTCAGCGAGCACCTGGGCAAGCTGGTCGCCGGCGGGCTGCTCGCGCAGGAGCGGCAGGGGCGGCACCGGTACGTGCGGCTGGCCGGCGCGCGGGTGGCCCAGCTCGTCGAGGACCTGGCCGCCCGGGTGGCGCCCGCCGGGACCGCGCGCCCGCGCACGCTGCGGGAGTCGAGCGCGGGCTCGGCGATGGCCCGGGGCCGCACCTGCTACGACCATCTCGCCGGACGGCTGGGCATCACCATCACGGACGCGCTCACCGAGCGGGGGCTGCTGCGCCAGGACACCGGGTTCGCGCTGACGGACGCCGGACTGCGGTGGTACGGCACGGCGGGGATCGCCCTCGACCGGTCCGCCAGGCGGCCCCTGGCCCGTGCGTGCCTGGACTGGACCGAGCGGCGGCCCCACCTCGCGGGCTCGGCGGGCGCCGCGCTGTGCCGCCACGCGCTGGACGCGGGCTGGTGCGTGCGGATCGGGTCCGAGCGGGCGGTGCGGGTGACTCCGGCGGGGGCGCAGGCTCTGCACGAGTTGCTGGGTATCGGGCGGGATGCGTTGTGCTGAGCGGCGCCAGGGGGGCGGGGGGTTGCGCTTTGCCGCGGGCTGCGGGTCCGCTGTGGCCGGTCGCGGGTCCGCTGCGGCCGGTCGCGCCCACGCGGCGGGAGCCGCACGTCGATGGGGCCCCGCACCCCTGGAGGCGCCTGACGATCTCCCCCTGCCCCCAAGGCGCCGTCGTTTTTCCGCCAGCCGGCGTCACGCCGTTCCGCCTAGCCTCAGGAGCATGATGAGCAACGCCCCGCGTCACCCCTGGCTGCCCGCCGCCGCCGCTTCCCTCACCGTCGTGCTCTGGGCCTCCGCCTTCGTGGCGATCCGCAGCGCGGGGGACGCCTACTCGCCGGGGGCGCTGGCGCTCGGGCGGCTGCTGTCCGGGGCGCTGACCCTGGGCGTCCTGTGCGTCGTACGGCGCGAGGGGCTGCCGCCCAGGTCGGCCTGGCGCGGCATAGCCCTGTCCGGGGTGCTCTGGTTCGGCTTCTACATGGTCGCCCTGAACTGGGGCGAGCAGCGGGTGGACGCCGGCACCGCCGCCCTGGTCGTGAACGTCGGCCCGCTGCTGATCGCCCTGCTCGGGGCCCGGCTGCTCGGTGACCCGATGCCGCCGAGGCTGCTGGCGGGCATGGCCGTGTCCTTCGCCGGTGCCGTGACCGTGGGGCTCTCGATGTCGGGGGGCGGCGGGGCGGCCTCGCTGCTCGGGGTGGTGGCGTGCCTGCTCGCGGCGGTGGCGTACGCCGCCGGGGTCGTGTCGCAGAAGCCCGCCCTCGGGCAGGCGAGCGCGCTGCAGGTGACGACGTTCGGGTGTCTCGTCGGCGCGGTGGTCTGCCTGCCGTTCGCCGGCCGCCTGGTGACCGAGGCGGCCCACGCACCCGTGTCGGCGACCCTCGACATGGTCTACCTGGGCGTCTTCCCGACCGCGCTGGCCTTCACCACCTGGGCCTACGCCCTCGCCCGCACGACCGCCAGCCGGATGGGCGCGACCACGTACGCCGTGCCGGCGCTGGTCGTGCTGATGTCGTGGCTGGCGCTCGGCGAGGTGCCGGGGGCGCTCACCCTGGTGGGCGGGGTGCTGTGCCTGGCGGGTGTGGCGGTGTCGCGGTCCCGGGCGGCCGGACGCTCGCGCCGGGCCGCGGCCGGGGAGCCGCGACCCGAGAAGGTCCGCTGAGCCGGCGGGCGCCGGGCCATCGCCGGGCCCTCAGAACACCACCAGCGCGCGGCCGCCCTTGCCCGCGAGCATGTTCTCGAAGGCCGCCGGGATGCCCTCCAGCGCGATCCGCTCGGTGACCAGCGCCGAGAGGTCCAGCCGGCCCTCCCGTACGTGCTCGGCGAGGACCGGTACGTCGCGGGCCGGGTCGGTGTTGCCGTAGACGCAGCCGGACAGGGTGCGGCCCCAGTGGAAGATCTCCAGGGCGTTGAAGGTGACCTCCTGGTCCTTGCCGCCGATGCCGACGACGGTCGTCCGGCCGCCCCGGCGGGTGGAGTCCCAGGCGGCGCGGATGCTGACCGCGCGGCCCACGCACTCCACGGCGACGTCGACGCCCTGCTTGCCGGTGAGAGCGCGGATCTCGCGCGCGGTGGTGTCGGAGGCGATGACGTAGTCGGTGGCGCCGGCCGCGCGGGCCAGTTCCTCCTTCTCCGGCGAGACGTCGACGGCGATGATCCGGGAGGCGCCGGCGATACGGGCGGCCTGGAGCGTGGCGAGGCCCACGCCGCCGGCGCCGAACACCGCGACCGTCTCGCCCTGCCGGACCCGTGCCGAGTGGTGGACGGCGCCGTAGCCGGTGAGGACGGCGCAGCCGAGCAGGGCGGCGTCGGTGAGCGGGACGCCGTCGGGCAGCGGCAGCACGCAGGACGCGGCGACCACCGTCTCCTCGGCGAACGCGGCGACGTTCAGGCCGGGGTGGAGTTCGGTGCCGTCGCTCGTGCGCGCGTGCACGCCCGCCGCGCCGGCCAGGGCGTTGGCGCACAGCCAGACCTCGCCGAGCGCGCAGGCGTGGCAGGTGCCGCAGGACGGCGCCCAGTTGAGGACGACGGGGGTACCGGGCGCGACATGGGTGACGCCCTCCCCCACGGACACCACCGTGCCGGCGCCTTCGTGGCCGAGGACCGCCGGGACCGGCACCCGCATGGTGCCGTTGGACAGGGACAGGTCGGAGTGGCAGACGCCGGCGGCGGCGAGGCGGACGCGGACCTGCCCGGGGCCCGGGTCGGGCAGCTCGATGCCGGTGATCTCCAGGGGTGCGCCGATGGCGGGCAGGACGGCGGCTCGTACGGCCATGGCTCGCTGACTCCTCAGAACTGCAGGGACTTGGTCTGGAGGTACTCGGCCAGTCCGTGGCTGCCGAGCTCCCGGCCGACCCCGGACTGCTTGTAGCCGCCGAACGGGGCGAGGGGGTTGAACCGGCCGCCGTTGATGTCGACCTGGCCGGTGTCCATGCGGCGGGCGAAGGCGACCGCCTCCGACTCGTCCCCGGCCCAGACGGCGCCCGCGAGCCCGTACACCGTGCCGTTGGCGATGCGCAGGGCGTCCTCCTCGTCCTCGTAGCGCAGGACGCACAGGACCGGGCCGAAGATCTCCTCCTGGGCGACGGTCATCTCCGGGGTGACGTCGGCGAGGACCGTCGGGCTGACGAAGTACCCCTGCTCGCGCGGTGATCCGGGGCCGCCCGCGACCAGG
Organism: Streptomyces sp. NPDC005706; assembly: GCF_040631045.1. Classification (NCBI taxonomy): domain Bacteria; kingdom Bacillati; phylum Actinomycetota; class Actinomycetes; order Kitasatosporales; family Streptomycetaceae; genus Streptomyces; species Streptomyces sp. NPDC005706. The sequence continues at coordinate 375,311 of NZ_JBEXYS010000004.1, forward strand.
CGGGCGCCCTCGGCGACGCCCTTCTCGATGTAGCCGAGCACCCGGTCCCGCTGCCTGGCGTTGACGACCGGGCCGATGCGGTCGCCGTACTTGGCGGCGGCGGCCGCGGCCAGTTCGACGGCCTCGTCGTAGCGGTCCCGGTGGACCAGCATCCGGGTCCAGGCGCTGCACGTCTGGCCGGAGTTGGACATCACGTTGGCGACGCCCACGCCCACCGCCTTGGCGAGGTCGGCGCTCGGCAGGATGACGTTGGCGGACTTGCCGCCCAGTTCCAGCGCCACCTTCTTCACGGCGGCGCCGGCCGCCGCGCCGATCCGCCGGCCGACGGCGGTGGAGCCGGTGAAGGAGACCAGGTCGACGTCCGGGTGCTCGGCGAGGGCCTGCCCGGCGACCGGGCCGAGGCCGGTGACGAGGTTGAACACACCGGCCGGGACGCCGGCCTCGTGGACGGCCTCGGCGAACAGCTGGGCGGTGAGCGGGGTGTCCTCGGCGGGCTTGAGGACGACGGTGCAGCCGGCGGCGAGCGCGGGGGCGGCCTTGGCGACGATCTGGTGCAGCGGGTAGTTCCAGGGGGTGATCGCACCGACCACGCCGATGGGCTCGTGCAGCACGGTGGAGTTGCCGACCTTCTCCTCGAAGGAGTGGGTGGCGGCCAGCTCTGCGTAGGAGCCCGCGACCGCGATCGGCACGCCGGCGTGCACGGCCTGCGAGAACTGAAGGGGCGAGCCCAGCTCGGCGGTGACCGTCTCGGCGATCTCGTCCTTGCGGGCCACCAGGACGTCGCGGAGGGCGGTCAGCCGTGCGGCGCGTTCGGCCGGGGGTGTGGCCGCCCAGGCCGGGAGGGCCGCGCGGGCGGCGCGTACGGCGGTGTCGACGTCCAGCGCGTCACCGGCCGGGACCCGGCCGACGACCTGTTCGTCGGCCGGGTTCACGACCTCGATCACGTCCCGGCCGGCGGCGGGGCGCCAGGCACCGTCGATGTACAGGCCGTCATGTGCCTTCATGCTGCTTCCTCCCGGCGGGGCTCCGTCGTCCGGCACTCAAACTAGCGGCGATAGTTTTCACGCGCCAGACGTGCCCGGGTGCCGGCGGCTCCCCGGCACCCGGACGTACCGGGACATCATCGCCCGGACGCACCGGGACACCGTCGGCGGATCGGCGCCGGCTCACTCGTCCAGGTCGGGCAGCCGGGCCGGGGACGGGCAGATGCGGTCGCCGTGCTGGTCGAAGACGAAGAGGTGGGCGAGGTCGACGAGCAGGGGCACCTGCATGCCGTGGCGCAGCCGGATGTCGGGGGTGGTGCGGACCACCAGGTCGCCGGGGAGCCGGCCCTCCGGCGGCGCGGGCTCGGGAACGGTCTCCTGCGGCTGTTCCAGCACCACCACGGGGCCGGCCCGCAGCGAACCGGCCCGCTCCCGCAGCCGGTCCAGCACGCCCGCCCCTTCCCGGCGGCGCCGGCGGGCGGCCCGGGCGGCCGGGCGCGGGGCCTCGAGCTCGGGTACCACGGCGGGGCGCGAGCCGGTGTCGAAGTGCACGAGGGTCTCGTGTCCCTGGAACTCCACGTGCTCCACCAGCCCGGTCAGCGGCACCTCACCGGGCCGGGCGGCGCTGTGCTTGGCGATGCGCACCGCCTCCGAGCGCAGCCCGACGATGATCTCGCGGCCCTGCTGGACGCGGAGCAACTGGTGGTCGAGGGACAGGGGTTCGGGCAGACGCAGGTACTGCTTGCCGAGGCTGATGGTCATGGCGCCGTCGAGCGGGGCGCGGACCAGGCCGCGCAGCAGGTTGATGCGCGGGGTGCCGATGAAGGCGGCGACGAAGACGTTGCGGGGCAGCGCGTAGACCTCGCGCGGGGTGCCGACCTGCTGGAGCACCCCGCCGCGCAGCACGGCGACCCGGTCGCCGAGGGACATGGCCTCGGACTGGTCGTGCGTGACGTACACCGTGGTGACGCCGAGCTCGCGGGTGAGCTGGGCTATCTCGGCCCGCAGGTGGTTGCGGAGCTTGGCGTCGAGATTGGACAGCGGCTCGTCCATCAGGAACGCGGAGGGGTGCCGCGCGATGGCCCGGCCCATGGCGACCCGCTGGCGTTCGCCGCCGGAGAGCTGGCCGGGGAACCGGTCGAGCAGGTCCTCGATGCCGAGCATGCGGGCGGTCGCGTCCACGCGCGGGGCGGGGTCGGCGGCGGGTGCCTCGATGCGCAGCGGAAAGCCGATGTTGTCGCGGCTGGTCATGCTCGGGTAGAGGGCGAAGTTCTGGAAGACCATGGCGATGTCCCGCTCGGCGGGCAGCCAGTCGTTGGCGTGCTCGCCGTCGAGGAACAGTTCGCCGTCGTCGATCTCCTCGAGTCCGGCGATCATGCGCAGCACGGTGGACTTGCCGCAGCCGGAGGGGCCGAGCAGGACCAGGAACTCACCGGGTGCGATGTCCAGTGAGACCCGGTCGACCACGCGGGGGCCCCGGGAGTAGGACTTGCTCACGTCGTGCAGAGAGATGGCGCGTGTCATGGGTGCTGCCCCCGGGGGCTGTGCGGAGCGCCGCTGCTCCGTGGTCCGGGGCCCCGTGCGGACGTACGGGGCCCAGGGACATGCCGTCGGTTTCCCGCCGCGCGGCCGGCGTGAAGGGGACGACAGGCCCCACGAGTCACGGAAGTTAACGGAATGTGCCCGGCCGGGGAAGGGTGGTGACGATGTCCGGAACCGCGCCCCAGGCGAGGGCCGAAACGGAAGGGCGGGTTCGGGCTCCGGGCCTCCCGGTGCGGTCCGCGGGGGGCGGTACCGGGCGGTCAGCCGGTCGCGGTGAGGTGGGCGAAGACCACCACGTTGCTCGTGTAGCCGGTGCGCCGGCTGTACAGGCCGCCGCAGGTGAGCACGCGCAGCTCCGGGCGCCGGGAGGGGCCGTAGACCTCCTTGTCGGGGAAGCCGGCCTTGTCGTACACCTTCACCCGGTCCACGCTGTAGACGGCGGTACGGCCGTCCGCGCGCCTTACCTCGATCGGCTTGCCGGGCTCGACCTGGGCCAGGGCCGCGAAGACGGCGGCGCCGGTGCGGGTGTCGCGGTGGCCGACGGCGACCGCGGTGCCGGTCTCCCCCGGCGTCGGACCGCCCTGGTACCAGCCGACCTCCTTCGGCCGGTCCAGCGGCGGGGTCGACAACTGCTGTTCGCGGTCGAGTCCCAGGCCCATGACCGGGGCGTCGATGCCGAGGGACGGGATCCGGAAGTCCGTCGGCCGGGACCGGGTGGACAGGGGGCGGGGCGGGGGCGCCTGGTCCGCGGACTCCCCCTGCCGTCCGTCACCGGCCCGGTCACCCGCCCGGTCCGGCCCGTCCGGTCCGCCGCACCGGACCCCCACCGTCACCAGGACGCCCGCGAGCAGGGCCGTCCTGGCGAGGCGGTAGGCGCGGGTCCGGTACCACGGCCTGGGTCGGCGCCTACGCGGCACCATGGGGCCGCCGGCGGATCAGCCGGATGTACACCGCGCCGCTGACCGCGACCAGTCCGACGGCCGCGGCGGCCGCCACCGGCGAGAACGCGCCCGTCGTGTCGACGAGGCCGCCGCCGCCCGCGTGCACACCGCCCTTGGGGCCGTCGTTGTGGTCGCCGCCGCCCGAGCCCCAGGCCGAGTCGCTCTGCTGGTCGCTGTCCTGCCGGCCGCTGTCCTGCCGGCCATTGTCCTGCCGGCCGTTGTCCTGCCGGCCGTTGTCCTGCTGGTGGTCCTCGATCTGGCCGCCCGGACCGTTCTGCCCCTCCGCCCTGCCGTCACGGCAGTTGACGCGGAAGACCTTCTCCTTCAGGGCCGGGGGCGTCCCCACGGTCCAGCTGATCTTGTACTGCCCGTCCGCGAGTCCCAGCGGGTCGGTGTGGCCCGCGCCGCCGGCGAGCTGGATGCTGCCCGTCACGGTGGCGGCGGTGGGCAGCGGCGGCTGGGGCGTGATGGTGTAGGTGATGCCGGGCAGCGAGTCGAAGTTGACGGCCTCGAGGAAGAACTTGCAGACCACCGGGTCGTCCTTCGCCGAGCCGATGAACGACGGCGGGTTGGTGGAACGCGCGTTGTGGATCCTGATGTCGCCGTTCTCCCCTACCGCCGTCGCCGCCGGCGCCGCCACCCATGACGCGCCCGCCGCGGCGATGGCGGTGAGGACGACGGTGGCACCCGCGCGGGAGAAGGTCCGTGGAAGTGTCAGGGTGGGCATGCAAGCTCCTCCGAGTTAGACGATTTTCATACAAATCGCTCTCCTCTGGACTCTCACGCATGCGCTCCACGGCCCGCGGCACCAACGCCGGACGCGCCGTCAGATATCGCTCGTGCGGCGCAACGCCGGTCCCTTCCGGCCCGCCTCCGAGGCCGGACCGGCCTCCGGGCACCGCTTTCCGCCCGCCGGCGACCGCACCGCCACCGCCGAGGACAGCAGCAGCAGCGCCCCCAGCATCACGAACGGCGCGGCCACTCCGGCCACGCCCGCTACCAGGCCCGCCGCGGCCGGTGCGGCGACCTGGCCGAGCCGGTTGCCGGTCAGGCGCAGGGCGAGCGCGGTGGAGCGGGCGCCGGCCGGGGCGGCCTGCACGACCGTCGTCATGGACAGCGGCTGTCCGACGCCGAGGCAGAAACCGAGGACGGTGAGCATCGCGCCGAGCGCCCACACCGGCACCGGCACGGCCACCCCCGCGCAGAGCACGGCCGCCAGGAAGCAGGTCACGGTGAGCAGCGCGGGGCGGCCCAGCAGCCGCAGCAGCGGGGTGAGGACCAGCCGGCAGGCGATGGTGGCCCCGGCGCGCAGACTGAGCAGGACACCGATCACCGCGGGGGCGATGCCCCGGTGCTCGCCGACCACCGGGAGATAGGCGGTGAGGATGTCGGTGGCGGAGAGCACGGAGAGGCTGATGAGCATCCCGGCGGGCACGCCCCGGGCGCGCAGGATCCCGCCGACCGGCACTCTGCCGCCCTGCGCAGACAGGGAGTTGACGGCCGTACGGTCCTCGATGCGCCACAGCGAGGTGAGCGCGAGCGCCCCGCCCGCGCCCGCCACGACGAGGGCGAGCGCGCTGCTGCCGGCCATGTCGGGGCCGCCGATGAGGGCGCCCGCGGCGATCGGCCCGACGAGCTGGCCGAGGGAGGCGCCGATGGTGAAGTGCCCGAAGTTGCGGTCCTGTTCGTGCGGCGCGGACTGCCGGGCCACCAGCGACTGGGCGCCGATCACGAAGCTGAGGTGCCCGAGCCCCATCACCCCGCTCCACAGGGCCGTCGCCCACAGGGAGCCGGCAAGTCCGCTCAGTACGCAGCCCCCGGAGATGAGGACGACGCCCACCGGGAGCAGCGGAGCGCAGCGGCCGTGGTCGGTACGGCGGCCGAGCGGCACCGCCGCGAACAGCGGGAGCAGGGCGTACACCCCGGCGATGACACCGACCGCCCGTTCGTCGGCGCCCAGCGCGAGCGCCCGGTAGGAGACGGCGGGCCGGGCCATCGACACCGCCCCCTGCGCGAGACCGAAGGCGACGACGAGGCGGAGCAGCCAGCCGCGGTTCCCACCGGGCGCCATGGGACGTTCTCCTTCCGGGAGATGCTTCCCGGGTGATTTCCCGGGTGACTGTTCGGGGACTTTCCGAAGGGGCTTTCCGGGAGCCTTTCCGAAGGGGGCCTGTGGGGGGCCTTGGGGGGCCTTCCGGAGGCTCAGAGGATGCCGAAGACGACGCCCGCGCCGAGCACCACCAGGGAGGTGAGCACGGCCCACTTCACGACGAACCGGGTGTGGTCGCCGAACTCGACCTTGGCCATGCCCACGAGGACGTACACGGCCGGGACGAGCGGGCTGGACATGTGCAGCGGCTGGCCGACGATCGAGGCGCGGGCGATCTCCACGGCGGAGACGCCGTGCGCCTGGCCCGCCTCGGCGAGCACCGGCAGGATGCCGAAGTAGAAGCCGTCGTTGGACATGAAGTACGTGAGCGGAATGCTCAGCACGCCGGTGACGAGGGCCATGTGCGGGCCCATCCCGTCGGGGATGTTGCGCACCAGCCACTCGGCCATGTGGTCCACCATGCCGGTGCCCTGGAGCACGCCGGTGAACACGGCGGCGGCGAAGACCATGCCGGAGACGTTCAGGACGTTCTCGGCGTGCGCGGCGATCCGGGCCTTCTGGTCCGGCATGTGCGGGAAGTTGACGGTCAGCGCGAGGGCGGCGCCGAGCAGGAACAGCACCGGGATCGGCAGCCACTCCATGATCATGGCGGTGAGCAGGGCGACCGTGAGCAGCGCGTTGAACCAGTACAGCTTGGGCCGCAGGGTGGCGCGTTCGGGGTCGAGGCCCTGGAAGCCCTCGTCCTCGGGCGCCTCGGGCAGGCCGCCGCCGGAGCCGGCGCCCGCGGTGCGCGCCGGGGTCTTCCCGGAGCCGGCGCCGACCAGCACGGTCTCCGTCTCGGGCGCCTCCACCAGGGCCTCGTCCAGGGTGAGCACTCCGAGCCGCTTGCGCTCGCGCCGGCCGAGGGCGTAGGCGAGGACGAGGACGAACAGCAGGCCCGTGGCCAGGGCCGGGATCATCGGGACGAAGATGTCGCTCGCGTCCAGCTTCAGCGCCGTCGCGGCGCGCGCGGTCGGGCCGCCCCACGGGAGGGTGTTCATCACGCCGTTGGCCATGGCCGCCACGCCGGTCATCACGACCAGGCTCATCTTCAGCCGCTTGTACAGCGGGTACATCGCCGAGACGGTGATCATGAAGGTGGTGGAGCCGTCGCCGTCGAGGGAGACGATCGCGGCCAGGACGGCCGTGCCGACGACGATGCGCAGCGGGTCGGCCCTGCAGAACCTCAGGATGCCCCGGACGACCGGGTCGAAGAGGCCGACGTCGATCATCACACCGAAGTAGACGATCGCGAACATGAGCATCGCCGCGGTGGGGGCGAGGCCGGTGACGCCGTCGATGACGTAGTCGCCGAGGTGGGCGCCCTTGCCCACGAAGACACAGAAGAGTGCCGGTATGAGCACGAGCGCCGCGATCGGCGACATCTTCTTCAGCATGATCAGGACCAGGAAGGTCGCGATCATGGCGAAGCCGAGGATGGTCAGCATGTGGATACCTAACGTTCGCCCTTGAACATCCCACCTGGGGCCGGCGGTGCGACGACGTTAGGTCCCGTCAAACGGCGTTAACAAGTGGTTGACACGCGAGCAATAAGCGCGAAAGTCCAGGTCACAGCTTTGCTCAGGTCAGCGTGGTGAGCTGTTCGGCCACGGCCGCCACCTCGACGGGCACGCCGTTGAGGACCGCGTTGCCGGAGAGCGGGTCGAGGAGGCTGCCGTCGAGGAGCTGGTTGACGTTGACGCCGGGGTCGGTGCCGGCGTGGCTCAGCCGGACGCCGGGGCGGTCGTGGCCCCAGCCGTGCGGCAGGCTCACCACGCCCGGCCGGACCGCGTCGGTGACCTCGGCGGGCGCGGTCACCTCTCCCCCGGCGCCCTTGACCCGTACCGGTTCTCCGTCCGCTATGCCGAGGCGTGCGGCGTCGCGCGGGTTGAGCTGCAGGGTGCAGCGGTTGCTGCCGCCGGTGAGGGCGGGCACGTTGTGCATCCAGCTGTTGTTGGAGCGCAGATGGCGGCGGCCGACGAGAACCAGTGCGGCGGGGCGTTCGCGCAGGGCCTCGCGCAGCCGGGGCAGGTCGCCGGCGATCGGCGCGGGCAGCAGTTCCACCTTGCCGCTCACGGTCTTCAGGGGCTGCGGCAGGCGCGGGCGCAGCGGGCCGAGGTCGATGCCGTGCGGGTGGTCGAGCAGTTTGCGCAGCGTCAGCCCGTCGGGCCGGGCGCCGAAGCCGTCGCCGTAGGGGCCGAGGCGCAGCATCAGGTCGAGCCGACGCTCGGGGCCGCTCTCCCCGGTGAGCTGTGCGGCCAGTTCCCGCGGATCGCGGCCGTGCACCGGGGAGTGGGGTTCCTGGACGGCCTTGCCGAGGGTCTGGTCCACGACCATCGCGTCCACGGCGGCCGGGTCGGCGCCGTGCATGCCCGTCGCGGCCAGGACCAGCCGGGCGAGGATCTCGGTCTCGGCCATGCGGCCGGGTTCGAGGGGGACGGCGGGACGGCTGTAGCGGACCTGGTTGCGCACGGCGAGGGTGTTGAAGGCGAAGTCGTGGTGCGGGCTCTGCGAGGGCGGCGGCGGGGGCAGTACGACGTCGGCGTGGCGGGAGGTCTCGTTGAGGTAGGGGTCGACGCTGACCATGAAGTCCAGCGAGTGCAGGGCCTTGTCGAGGCGGTCGCCGTCGGGCGCGGACAGCACCGGGTTGGCCGCGACCACGACGAGCGCGCGGACCGGCTCGCCCTCGTCGGTCACGGTGTCGATCTCCTCGGCGAGCGCGGAGAGCGGCAACTCGCCCTTCGCCTCCGGCAGCTGCCGTACCCGGGAGCGCCAGCGGCCGAGGGTGAAGCCGTGACCGGGGCCGGCCGGGCGGGGGGTGCGGTCGGTGGCGGCCTGCGGGAAGAGGGCGCCGCCCGGCCGGTCCAGGTTGCCGGTGAGGACGTTGAGGACGTCGACCAGCCAGCTGGCGAGGGTGCCGTGCGGGACGGTGCAGCTTCCGATGCGGGCGTAGACGGCGGCGGTGGGGGCGGCGGCGAGTTCACGGGCGAGGGTGCGGATGAGGTCCGCGTCGAGGTCGCAGGCCGCGGCCACCGCCTCGGGGGTGAAGTCCGCGATGGCCGCGCGGAGTTCGTCGACGCCCTGGACGTGCGGGGCGAGCGCGCCGAGGTCGGTCAGCCCCTCCTCGAACAGCACCGTGGCCAGCGCGGCGAGCAGCAGGGCGTCGGTGCCGGGGCGGATCGCGAGGTGCCGGTCGGCGAGTTTCGCGGTGCGGGTGCGGCGGGGGTCCACCACGGTGAGCCGGCCGCCGCGGGCCCTGAGGGCCTTGAGCCTGCCGGGGAAGTCCGGGGCGGTGCACAGACTTCCGTTGGACTCCAGCGGGTTGGCGCCGATCAGCAGCAGGTGGTCGGTGCGGTCGAGGTCCGGGACGGGGATGGCGTTCGCGTCACCGAAGAGCAGGCCGCTGGAGACGTGCTTGGGCATCTGGTCGACGGTGGAGGCGGTGAACAGGCTGCGGGTGCGCAGGGCGGCCAGCAGGACCGGCGGGTAGAGGGCACCGGCCATGGTGTGCACGTTGGGGTTGCCGAGGACCACGCCGAGGGCGTGCGGCCCGTACCGCTCGACGACCGGGCGCAGCCCCGCCGCGACCGCGTCGAAGGCCTCCTCCCAGGTGGCCTCGCGCAGCGCGCCGTCCTCGCGGACCAGCGGCACGCGCAGCCGGTCCGGGTCACCGTCGACGGCTCCGAAGGCGGCGCCCTTGGGGCAGATGAAGCCCTTGCTGAAGACGTCCTCGCGGTCGCCTCGGGCGCCGGTGACGCGGGTGCCCTCGACGGTGAGGGTCAGCCCGCAGGTGGCCTCGCACAGGGGGCAGATTCGCAGGGCGGTGCGGGGCACGGGTCCTCCCGGAGGATCGGCGGCGGTGCCGGGCCCGCCCCGGTGGGCCCGGGTGGGCTCCGGCGGGCTCGGGGGGTGAGCATACCGACCGGTAGGCATGGAGGGGAGCCCCCGCGACGGCCGCGGCCGCGGGGCCGCCTTCAGTCGAGGACGCGCCCCAGGTACGCCCGCAGCAGTTCGCGGGTCTCGTGGATGATCGCCTCGTCCCCCTCGGGATCGACCCGGAAGGCGAGCTGAACAAGCGTGTCGGCGCTCTCCACGGCGACCAGGAACACGCGGCGCAGCTCCTCGCCGGGGCTTCGGCCGAGGTAGCCGGAGAGCAGGTCGGTGAGCCGGTCGGCGACCCGGGTGTTGGGCTCCGCCTGCCGGGCGCCGACCGGGATCTGGTTGCCGAAGTCCACGAGGGCGAAGCCCGGCGCGGTGCGCTTCATGGCCAGGTACTCGTCCAGTACGGCGTCCACGGCGGCCCGCCAGTCCCCCCGCCGCTCACCCTTCAGCCGCTCCCTGACGCGCTCGGTGTACCGCTCCAGGTTGCGCTGGGCGAGGGCGTCCGCCATCTGCCGCTTGTTGCCGAAGAAGCGGTAGACCGAGCCGATGGGCACCTCGGCGCGCGCGGCCACCGCCCGGGTGCTCAGGGCTTCGTAGCCGGCCTCGTCGAGGAGGTCGGCGCAGGCGTCGAGGATCCTGGTCAGCCGTTCGGCGCTGCGCCGCTGGACGGGCGCGCGGCGGAGCGATGTCGCGTGGGGCACGGACTTCATGATGCCTCTCCGCCCGGGTCGGGTGAACCTCGCCCCCCCCAGTACGGAAAAGGGTGGCCGTTGCACTCATCGGTGGTGCGGGGCAGGGGCGGCCGTCGTATCCGGCAGTGGTGCGGGGCAGGAGCGGCGGTCACACCCGCGAAGGTGGCGGACCGGGGGCCGCCGCACCGGCCGGCAGGGCGGAGAGGGCGATCCCGCCGCTCACCGCACGGGGCGCGGGACCGGCCGCGCGCTCAGGTTCCGGCGGTGCCGGTGTCCGTGACCGGCCGCGCCTCCGCTCCGGACGCCGTGATGTCGGCGGTGCCCTGCACCGGCTCGCCGCGGACGGCCCACACCGTGCCGTCGTCGGCGTACAGGCGGGCGGTGACATGGTGGGTGCCGTGCGGGACGTGCCGGCCGGCCAGGTGGTACTCCCGTGTGCGCAGCCGGGCCACCCGGTGGCCGTCGACGAAGAGGCGGACGAGCCCGCGTCCGGGCACCGCCCGCGGCCGGGCGTCCGGCGCGGAGAAGCGGAAGTGGCGCAGCGTCAGCCGGACGTCCCAGCCGCCCGCGGTGTCCGGGGCCACCTCGACGGCGACCTCCGGCGCGCCCCGGCCGCCGGCCTCGCGCAGATGCCGGCCCGTCTCGTCGGTGCCGTCCAGGACGTCGCCCACCGGCGACGGCGCGACTGCACCGGCGCGGTCGTGCGCCTCGCCGGTCCCGCAGCCCCCCGCTCCCAGCGGCAGCAGAACCGAGACCGCGAGCGCGGTGAGGGCCCTGCCCGTCCATGACCTCCATGCCATGCCCGGGAGGCTAGAACAACGTGCCGTCACCCCGAATCCCCCTGAAGTCTGGTTCCGGGTCTACCCCTTCGGGTGGACCCGGCGCGAGAACCCAGGACCCTCTTGCGCCCGGCCCCCGCCATTCCTACGGTGATGCATAGGAATCAGGAGCGCAAGGGAGCGATCAATGAGCGGGGACGCACGGAAGACCGCCGAGGGACTGTCGTACCTGACCGGGTTCGGCAACGAGCACGCCTCGGAGGCGGTGCCGGGCGCCCTGCCCGAAGGCCGCAACTCGCCGCAGCGGGCGCCGCTCGGCCTGTACGCCGAGCAGCTCAGCGGCACGGCGTTCACCGAGCCGCGGGCGCACAACCGGCGCTCCTGGCTGTACCGGGTCCGCCCGTCGGCCGCGCACCCCGCGTTCACGCGCACCGGCAACGGCGCGATCCGCACGGCGCCCTTCACCGAGACCGTGCCCGACCCCAACCGGCTGCGCTGGAACCCGCTGCCCGAGCCGCCGTCCGGCACCGACTTCCTGGCGGGCCTGTGGACACTGGGCGGCAACGGCGACGCGACCCAGCGCACCGGCATGGCCGTGCACCTGTACCACGCCAACGCCTCGATGGAGCGGGTCTTCTCCGACGCCGACGGGGAGCTGCTGATCGTGCCGGAGCGCGGCGGCCTGCTGCTGCACACCGAGTTCGGCCGGCTCCATGTGGAGCCCGCACATGTGGCGCTGATCCCGCGCGGGGTGCGCTTCCGTGTGGAGCTGCTCGACACGGCATCGGACGGCGGGCAGAGCCCGACCGCGCGAGGCTATGTCTGCGAGAACTACGGGGCGCCGTTCCAGCTCCCCGACCTCGGGCCCATCGGCGCCAACGGGCTGGCCAACGCCCGGGACTTCCGGGCACCGGTCGCCGCGTACGAGGAGGTGGAGGGACCGGTGGAGGTGGTCAACAAGTTCTGCGGCAACCTCTGGACCGCCACGTACGACCACTCCCCGCTCGACGTGGTCGCCTGGCACGGCAACCATGTGCCGTACGTCTATGACCTGCGCCGTTTCAATGTGATCGGCACCATCTCCTACGACCACCCCGACCCGTCCATCTTCACGGTGCTGACCTCCCCGTCGGAGACCCCGGGCCTGGCCGGCGTCGACTTCGTGGTGTTCGCCCCGCGCTGGCTGGTGGGCGAGGACACCTTCCGGCCGCCGTACTTCCACCGGAACGTGATGAGCGAGTACATGGGCCTCATCGAGGGCGCCTACGACGCCAAGGCCGAGGGGTTCGTGCCGGGCGGCGGCTCGCTGCACAACATGATGTCGGCGCACGGCCCGGACCGGGAGACCTTCGACCGGGCGAGCGCGGCCGAGCTGAAGCCGCAGCGGGTCGACGACGGGCTGGCGTTCATGTTCGAGACCCGCTGGCCGCTGACGCTCGCCCCGCAGGCGGCCGGGGCCGGCCACCTCCAGCAGCGGTACGACGACGTCTGGCGGGGTCTCGAGCGTCACTTCCGCGCGCTGTGACCACTCCGTTGCACCGAACGATCCCGAACAGGTACGGATAGCCCCGTGACCTCCTTCGCCCCGGATTCGATCGTCCTGAACCGCAAGCTGCCGCTGTGGTACCAGGTGTCGCAGTCGCTGCGCGCCTCGATACTCGGCCGCTCACCGCGGGACCCGCTGCGCCTGCCCACCGAGGAGCGGCTCGCGGAGCATTACGGGGTGAGCGTGCTCACCATGCGGCAGGCGCTGAAGGAACTGGAGGACGAGGGACTGATCAGCCGGCACCGGCGGCGCGGCACGTTCATCGAGCCCGATGCGCGGCGCGGCGCGCCGGTGCGGCTGCTGGGCTCGGTGGACGCGATCGTCGCCCAGCAGTCCGGCATGACGACCGAACTGCTGGAGCAGGGCAGCACCCCCGTGACCGGCGAACTCGCCGAGCACTTCCCGGACCTGGCGGAGGTGGCGACGTACCACCGGCTGCGTAGCGACGAGAAGACCGGCGAGCCGACCAACCACGCCCGCAACCACGTCCGTCCCGAACTCGCCGCGCGCATCGACGTGCGGGATCTGGTCCGCTGGCCGATGACGAAGGTGCTCCGGGACGTCGTCGGCGCGGACATCAGCCGCATCACGGACACCGTGGAGGCCCGGCTCGCCGACCCGGAGACCGCACGGCTGCTCCAGGTGCCGCTGCTCAGCCCGATCCTGCACTACACGGGCGTGACCTACGACGCCGCCGGCCGGGCGCTGGACGTGGTGGTCATCCACTACCGGGGCGACCGCTTCTCCTTCACGGTGACCCTGGACGCCACCTGACCCGGCCGTCACCGGCAGGCTCTACGATGCCCAGCGTGACGCACGACGACGCTCCGCCGCTGGCGGACCTCATGCCGTGGTCCGTCGCACCGCCGCGGCCGGGCCGCGCCTGGCCGACGGCGCCCGACCCCGGCTCCCTGCGGGCCCGCTGGGACGCGCTGCTCAGGGCCGGGGGCCCGGACCGGGAGACCCTGTTCGAGCCGACCCGCTCCCGCACGGCGCACTCCGCGGTGGGCCAGCTCCCCGGCCAGTCCTCCGGCACCGAACGGCTGGCGCGCGCCGAGGGCCCCTGCGCCGAGCCGGTACGGGTGCTGGCGGCACCCTTCGACGAGCAGTGGCTGATCCCGGACCACCGGCTGCTCGACGTGGCCCGGCCGGAACTGTGGCGGGTGGCCGGCGAGCGGCAGGTGTTCCTGGTCGAGACGGGCGACGACGACGGTCCGCTGCTCGCGACCTCGCTCCTGCCACTGCTGCGCCCCGGCCGCGTCCGGCCGCTGTACCGCCGCCCGGACGGCACGGAGCCGAACCTGGCGCCCGGCCTGCTGGACCACCTGGGCGCCCTGCTGGGGGAACGCCCCACGGCCGCGGACGTCCTGGCCTGGATCCTGGCGGCGGTCCGCCCCGGCCTCACCGTCCCGCTCACCGGGGACGCCGATGTCTGGGCCGCGGGCGTGGAGCTGGGCCGCCGCATGCTGTGGCTGATGCGCCGCGACGGCGAACGCCCCAAACTGCCCGGCGGCCGCCGCCCCTACGTCCGCGCGCCCCTGCCCGCACGGCCCCTCACCCTGCACTACGACCGCGAGGAGGAGACGCTGCACCTCGACGAGGGCCGGGTCTCCCCCGTGCCGCCGGAGGCCTGGGACCACGAGGTGGCCGGGGTCCGGGTCCTCCAGGCGTGGTTCGCGGCCCGCACCGCTGCGGCGGAACCGGGCACCCTGGCCGCGATCCGTCCCGCCACCTGGCCGCAGGCCTGGACGTCGGAGCTGCTGGAGCTGGTCACGGTGCTGGCCCTGCTGGCGGAACTGCGCCCGCGGCGCGCCGCCCTGGAGGTCACCTCACCGGTCACCGCGGCCGGGCTGCGCCGCGCGGGCGTCCTGCCGGTCCCGGCCGCCGCCCGCCGCCCCGCCTCGGTCCTGGACCACCGGGAGGAGGGCCCGGACGGCCAGTTCGCCCTGCTCTAGGCCCTGTCGCGCAGGGCGGCCTCCAGCCGGGCGATGTCGGTGGCGTCCTTGGCCCGGCGCGGCCGGGAGGGGTCCCAGACGGGCATCATGCGCTTGATCTCGATCTGGACCCGCGGAGCGACGATCGGCGCCGTCGACTTCCCGATCCGGCCCGGCTCGTCGGCGAGCAGCCCCTCGGGCCAGGGCGTCCCGGCCCAGGGGCCGCCCGCGACGACGATCCGGCCCTCGGCGTCCTTGTCCAGCAGGGTGAAGCTGCTGTCCAGGCCGTCCCCGGTGAAGTCGAGCTGGAGGCCGGGCGGCGGCCCGGGAACCGGCCGGTGCCCGAGCCGGGTCAGGGTGCGGGTGAGGGCTGCCGCGTCCCGCGCCCAGGCGAACCAGTCGACGTCCCCGTGGTCCCGGGTGACCTCGCCGAGGAAGAAGTCCATCGCCCAGCCGCCGCGCAGCCACAGGGCCGGGCCCGGGCCGCGGGTGGCCGCCAGCACCTCGGCGATCAGGGCGAGTTGGCGTTCCGCGCGGTCCCGGTCCATACGGTCACGGTACGGGGCGTGCCGGCGGGGTACTGACAGGACCGCCGGTCAGGGGAGATCATCCGGCTCATGGATCATCTGCCGCTGCCCCTGGAGGGCATCACCGTCGTCGCCGTCGAACAGGCCGTGTCCGCGCCGTTCGCCACCCGGCAGCTCGCCGACCTGGGCGCCCGGGTCGTGAAGGTGGAGCGGATCGACGGCGGTGACTTCGCGCGGGGTTACGACACCGCCGCCGGCGGTCTCGCCTCGCACTTCGTGTGGTGCAACCGCGGCAAGGAGTCCATCGCCCTGGACCTGAAGGACCCGCGCGGCCTGGCGGTCGTACGGCGGCTGGTGGCGGACGCGGACGTGTTCGTGCAGAACCTCGCCCACGGTGCCGCCGCCCGGCTGGGGCTGGACGCGGCCACGCTGTGCGCCGCGCACCCGCGGCTGATCGCCGTGGACATCTCCGGGTACGGCGGTTCGGGCCCGTACGCGGACAAGCGGGCGTACGACATGCTCGTGCAGTGCGAGGCCGGGCTCGTGTCGGTGACCGGGACGCCCGGGCAGCCGGTCAAGGCGGGCATTCCGGCGGCGGACATCGCGGCGGCCATGTACGCCTTCTCCGGCGTGCTGGCCGCGCTGGTCCGGCGGGGCTCCACCGGCCGGGGCGGGCCGGTGGAGGTGTCGATGCTGGAGGCGCTCGCGGAGTGGATGGGGCATCCGCTGCACCACGCGATGCACGGGGGCGAGCCGCCGGCCCGCACCGGCCTCGCGCACGCCGTCATCGCGCCCTACGACGCCTATCCGACGGCGGACGGCGGGCGGGTGCTGCTGTCGGTGCAGAACGACCGGGAGTGGCGCCGGCTGGCCGAACAGGTCATGGAAAGGCCGGAGTTGGGGACGGACCCGGACTTCGCGACGAACGCGGCCCGGGTGGCGAACCGGGCGCGGACCGACGAGCTGGTCGCGGACGCGCTGGGAGCGCTCGGCGCCGACGAGGCGCTGGCCCTGCTGGAGAAGGCCGGGATCGCCTGCGCGCGCCTGCGTGACCTGCACGAGCTGGCGGACCATCCGCAGCTCGCGGCCCGGGAGCGGTGGCGTCGGGTGGGTACGCCCGCCGGGCCGCTGAAGGCGCTGCTGCCTCCCATCACGCTGCCGGGCGGGGACGAGGCACGGATGGGTGACGTGCCCGCGCTCGGACAGCACACCGGTTCCCTGCTGCGCGCCGTGGGGATGACGGACGACGAGATCGCAGCGTTGCGCCGGGACGGTGTGGCGGCCTGAGCGCGGGCCCCGGACGGGTTCCGGGACCGCCGGCCTTGCTCAAGGGACCCCGCGGGGCCTCGCGGGGTTCGCTCGGTACTCGGCTCGGCGCCGGCTCAGTGCCCGCCGAACAGCGAACGGCGCAGCCGGCGCAGCGGCGCGAACAGGGAGACCCGGCTGACCCGCCGGCCCCGGTCGCTGCGCTGGTGCGCGGTGTCACGTGCCGTCAGCTCAAGCATCAGCGAGGTGGCCTCGGCCGTCTCGACCTGCGGTATGGCGGGACCCGCCAGCACCGACAGATGGCGGTCGAGGCGCGAACTGGTCGCGCTGCTCCCGCAGGTGATCGCAGGGACCCTGGCCCTGCTGCGCACTGTTATCTGCTCCATGTCACTCCCCACCCGTACGAGTCCACCCGGCCCGGGCAGGGTAACCCTATCGCCCCGGTGGAGCACCCGTGTATCTCGCCCACAGGATTCACCTTCCCCACAAGGAGGTTGACCATTCCTCGCTGACTACTCTCCGAATCCGACCGCTTTCAGGGTGAGTTGAGCAACCGGCTGACCAGTGGGCTGCGCCGATCCACCGCCGGGCTCGACGGTCACGGCGAGTGACGTCGAGGATCTGCCGAGACCCTTGGCGACCAAGGGCGTGTCGCCCGCGACGAGGCCCAGGGAGCGCGGTAGCGCATGGGAGCGCATGAGCCAGAGCTGGTGCACGCGGCCGCCGGAAGGGGTGCCGTATCCGCTGAGGGTGACGACGGCCCGCCCCTCCGAGGCGGAAGCGATCACTCCGATACCGCGGCCCCGGGCGTCCCCGCTCGCGGTGGCGCGGACGTCGGGAGCGGCGAGAACGTGGGCGATCTCACGTGCCCGGGTCTGCTCCGCGTCGAGCCGGTCCTGGGTGCGGTTCGCCTGGACGGCGAAGAGGGAGGCGACGACGAGGGCCGAGGCGGCGGTCGCCGTGGCGAACGGGACGAGGAGAGGGCGCGCCCGAGGCGTACGGGCGCGCGCGGGCGGGGGCTGGCCGCCCCAGACGTGCGGGGGCAGTTGGGGCGCGCGCTCCCGGGTGGGCGACTGCTCCTGCGGGGTGGCGCGGACGGCGGCCAGCACCCGGTCGCGCAGGGCGGCCGGCGCGGGGGCGGCCGTGGACCAGGCGAGGCGTACCGCGCCCTCGGACAGCGCGCGCGCCTCGGCGGCGCAGCGGTCGCAGTTGCCCAAGTGCTTCTCGAAACGGCGCCGTTCGCCGGGTTCGAGCGCGTCGAGCGCGTAGGGCGCGGCGAGGGAGTGCGGGTCCCCGCGGCCCAGGAGGCGGCCGAGGATGCTCACGCGGCACCTCCCAGGCAGTCGCGCAGCCGGGTGAGTCCGTCGCGCATCCGGGTCTTGACCGTGCCGAGCGGCAGCGAGAGCCGCTCGGCCACTTCACGGTAGGTGTAGCCGTCGTAGTAGGCGAGGGTGACGGACTGGCGTTGCAGCTCCGTGAGCCGGTTCAGGCAGCGGCGCACCCACTCGCGCTCCAGACCGGCCTCCACCTCCTCGGCGACATGGTCGAAGGCCGGTTCCCCTGCGCGCAGCGCCTCCCGCTGCTCGCGTTCGCCGGCCGCGCGTGCGCTGCGCACCCGGTCGACGGCGCGACGGTGGGCGAGGGTGAGGATCCAGGACAGGGCGCTGCCCCGCCGGGGGTCGAACCGGCCCGCGGAGCGCCAGAGTTCGAGCAGCACCTCCTGGGCCACCTCCTCGGACTGCGAGGGGTCGCGCACCACCCGCCGCACGAGCCCGAAGACCGGTCCGGACACCAGCCCGTACAGATCCTCGAACGCCCTCTGGTCGCCGCCCGCCACGAGCACCAGCAGTTCGTCCGCCTCCACCCCGGTCCTCCGTCCGTGGCCGCAGCCGGCCCGGCCCCCGCCTCTGACTCCACGCATCCGCACGAGCGCACACCTCCGGCGGTTGATACGCATCGGCGGGCCGAAAACGCGGGTCCAGGACGGTCCAAAAGAATTTTCCCGGCCGACCAATCCGATCGGCGATCCCGCTCCGTATACCCGTCCGTCAAAGCAAGTCGGTACTGAGGACGGACGGCATGACACCTCTCTTCTCCAGGAGCGGCACCGGTCGCAAGGGCCTGGTCGCGCTCATCTGCGGTGCGCTGGCCGCCGGGGGGCTCGCAGCCGCCGGCGTCGCCACGCTGGAACCCGGGGCGGCCTCCGCCTCCTCCCACCGCGAGGCCCCGCTGATCTCGGGGACCCCGCAGTACGACAACACGGACCTGTACGCGTTCGTCAGCCCGGACAAGCCCGACACCACGACGATCGTGGCCGACTGGATCCCGTTCGAGGAACCGGCCGGCGGCCCGAACTTCTACACGTTCGCGGACGACGCGCAGTACGACATCCACGTCGACAGCAACGGTGACGCGCAGGGCGAGCTGCTGTTCCGCTACACCTTCAAGACGCACACGAAGAACGGGGACACGTTCCTCTACAACACCGGTCCCGTCACCAGCCTGGACGACCCGGACCTCAACATCACGCAGACGTACGACATCGACCTGATCCGGATGAAGAACCAGCACGAGATGTCGCGGACGAAGCTCGCGGACGACGTGCCGGTGGCGCCGTCGAACGTGGGCAAGGCGTCCATGCCGGACTACGGCAAGCTGCGCTCGCAGGCCGTGTACAAGGCGGCGGGCGGTGCCGCGACCTTCGCCGGCCAGGCCGACGACCCGTTCTTCCTGGACCTGCGGGTGTTCGACCTGCTGTACGGCGGCAACCTCACCGAGGTCGGCCGGGACACGCTCAAGGGCTACAACGTCAACACGATCGCCCTCCAGGTGCCCAACGACCTGATACGCGAGTCCGGCGAGCAGCCGGTCGTCGGCATCTGGTCGACCACCCAGCGGCGCAACGCGCAGGGCTACTACTCGCAGGTCTCGCGCCTCGGCAACCCGCTGGTCAACGAGGTCGTCAACCCGCAGAAGGACAAGGACAGGTTCAACGCGTCGCAGCCCGCGTACGACGGCCAGTTCCTGAAGAACGTGACCAACCCCGAGCTGCCGAAGCTCATCGAGGGCATCTACAAGATCAAGGCGCCCGCCGAGCCGCGCAACGACCTGGTCGACGTCTTCCTCAAGGGCGTCAAGGGCCTCAACCAGCCGCCGAACGTGAAGCCTTCGGAGCAGTTGCGGCTGAACACCTCGATCAAGCCGAGCATGCATCCCAAGCGGCTGGGCGTCCTGGACGGTGACAACGCGGGCTTCCCGAACGGCCGCCGGCTCACCGACGACGTGATCGACGAGGCGCTCCAGGTCGTGGAGGGCGAACTGGTCGGCGCCAAGAACGACCTGGGCGACGCGGTGGACAAGAACGACAAGAAGTTCGAGAAGTACTTCCCGTACGTCGCCGAACCCACCGCCGGTTCGCGCGGCGCGCTCGCCAAGGGCACGACCAAGGGCGCGGACGTGCGCAGTCAGCTCGGCGACGCGCTGCGGCCGGCCGGGGCCGGCTCCTCCGGCTCCGGGAACACCGTGCTGATCGCCGCCTCGGCGGCCTCGGGCGCGGCCGGCATCCTGCTGATCGGCACCGCCCTCGCCTGGTGGCGCCGCCGGATGCAGCGCCCGTACTGACCCACCCCCGAACCGGCGCGGCCCGTTTCCCTTCCCCCACGGCGGGCCGCGCCCTTCTCGCTTCCGACCGGCACCAGGCGATCCAGGAGACGGCATGGCCCCGCGCACCAACGACGAGGAGACCGGCGGGCGTTCGGCCCGCACGGCCGGGCCGGGCACCCCTCCGCCCGGCACCCTGCCCGCACCGAGGCCCGAGTCCGGCACACCGCCGGACGAGCAGCGGGGCGAGGCCGGGGCCGAGGAGCGGGTGGCGGCCGTGCGGCGGGTGGGGGCCGCGGGGCGTCGGTGGCGGGCCGCGCGGCTCGCGGGGCCGGCGGTGCTGCTGGCGGTCGCGCTGACCGGCGGCGCGATCGCCGCCGGGGCCGTGCGGGACGGCCGGACGGCCCCGGCGGCGGCCTCCGGTGCCGTGGATCCCGGGGTGCTGGGCGGCGGAAACCTGGACGCGGCCGTCGCCGCCCTCCAGGCCCATCTGCGGTCGCAGCCCCGGGATCACGCCGGCTGGGCCACGCTCGGTCTGGCCTATGTCGAGCAGGCGCGGACCAAGGGCGACCCGGCCCGGTACCCGCAGGCCGAGAAGGCCCTGAAGCGGTCCCTGGAGCTGGCCCCCGGCAACGACCAGGCGCTGGCCGGCCGGGCCGCCCTCGCCGCGGCCCGGCACGACTTCGCCGGCGCCCTCACCTACGCGGACCGGGCGCTGCGGCGGAACCCGTACGGCGAACGCGCCCTGTGCTCCCGGATCGACGCCCTGGTGGAACTCGGCCGGTACGGGGAGGCGTCCCGGGCCGCCGACGCCGCCGACGAACGCAGGCCGGGCGTACCGGTGTTCACCCGGTACGCGTACGTGCGCGAGCTGCGCGGTGACGTGCCGGCGGCCCGGCGGGTCCTGCGGCAGGCCCTCGACGCGGCCGCCTCGCCCGGCGACGTCGCCTACGTGGCCGCCCAGCTCGGCCAGCTCGCCTGGAACCAGGGCCAGTACGCGTCCGCGCTCGACTACTACTCCCGGGCCCTGGCCGCCGACGACACCTATCTGCCGGCGCTGGAGGGCCGGGCCCGGGCGCAGGCGGCGAGCGGGCACCGGGACGAGGCGATCCGGGGGCTGCGGGCCGTGGTCGCCCGCTATCCGCTGCCCGGGCCGCTGGTCGCGCTCGGCGAGTTGTACGAGGCCCGGGGCGCGGCCGGCGACAAGGCGCGGGCGCGCGAGCAGTACGCGCTCGTGGACGCCTGGACCGCCCTGGCCCGGGCCAACGGCGTCGACGCCGACCTGGACACCGCGCTGGCCGCCGCCGACCACGGCGACAAGGCCTCCGCGCTGCGCGCGGCCCGCGCCGAGTGGGCCCGCCGGCACACGGTGCACACCGCGGACGCCCTCGCCTGGGCGCTGCACGTCAACGGCCATGACGAGGAGGCCCTGCCGCTGGCCCGCCGGGCCACGGCCACCGGCTACCGCAACGCGGCCTTCCTCCATCACCGCGGCGTGATCGAGCTGGCCACGGGCCACACCGCGGACGGCCGTGCCTCGCTGCGGGCGGCACTGCGGCTGAACCCCGGCTTCTCGCCGCTGGGCGCGGCACGGGCCCGGAAGGCACTGGAGGCCGCGAAGTGACGCTCCGCCGCCCGGCCGCCCTGGCCGCGGCCGTCCTGACCGCCGCCTGCGGACTCACGCTGCTCCCCGCCGCCACGGCGAGCGCGCACCCCCTCGGCAACTTCACCGTGAACCGGTACGACGGGCTCGTCGCCGCCCCCGGGCAGCTCCGCGTGGACCACGTGGAGGACCTCGCGGAGATCCCGGCGACCCAGGCCGGGCCCGCCGTCCGCCGGCTCGGCCTGAGCGCGTGGGCCGAGCGGCGTTGCGCCGAGGCCGCAGGGGACAGCGCGCTCACCGTCGCGGGCCGCGCCACCGAGCTGACCCCCGCGAGCGCCCGGGCCCGGCTGCGGCCCGGTCAGGCGGGTCTGCACACCCTGCGTCTGGAGTGCCGGTTCACCGCGCCGCTGCCGAAGGGTGAGCCGGTCGCCCTCGGCTTCCACGGCGCCGCGGCCGGCGGCGGGCCCGGCTGGCGGGAGATCACCGCGCGCGGCGACCGTATGACGCTCACCGCGACGGACGTGCCGAAGAGGTCCGTCTCGCACGAACTGACCACGTATCCCAAGGATCTGCTGTCGTCGCCGGCCGACACCACCGGCGCCTCCCTGCGGGTGCGCCCCGGTGGACCGGCCCTCGCCGAGGAGCGGCAGGACGCGCCCGGCGCGGCCGTCCTGCCCCGGGGCGCCGACCGCTGGACCCGCGCCCTGGACGATCTGGTGGCCCGGCACGACCTCACTCTCGGCTTCGCCGTGCTGGCGCTGCTCATCGCGGTCGCGCTCGGTGCACTGCACGCCCTGGCCCCGGGGCACGGCAAGACCCTGATGGCGGCGACGGCGGCCGCGCGCGGGGGCCGGTCCCGGCTGCGGGACGTGCTGCCCCTGGCCGCGTCGGTGACGGTGACGCACACCCTGGGCGTGGTCGCCCTGGGCCTGCTCGTCACGGCCGGGTCGGCGGCCACGCCCTCGGTGATCGCCTGGCTGGGCATGGCCGGCGGCGCCCTGGTGCTCGCGGCGGGCACCGGCCTGGTGCGCCGGGCCTGGCGCGACCGGGCACGCACGCGTCCGCACCCACGGGCTCGACAGGTGCCGCGGGAGCGCCCGTTGGTGCTGGTCGGCGCGGACGAGGAAACCGCCGGTGCAGGTCACCCGCACCACGACCACCACCACGACGGACACCACCACGACGGACAGCAGGACCACGGGCATCACCATCACGACGGACACCACCATCAAGAGGGACACCACCATCACCACCCCCACGAGGAGCACCACCACGCTCACCACGACGGTGTGGTGCACACCCACGGCGGCCACACCCACAGCCACCCCACCGCCCCCACCCTGCGCGGCACGATCCTGCTCGGGTTCGCCGGCGGACTGGTGCCCAGCCCCTCCGCCGTGGTCGTCCTGGTCGGCGCCGCGGCGCTCGGCAAGGCCTGGTTCGGGCTGTTGCTGGTCGTGGCGTACGGCGCGGGTCTGGCGCTGACGCTGACGGCGGCAGGGTTCGCGGTGGTCCGGCTGGGCTCGGGCGTCGCCCGGGCGCTGGGCCGGCGCCCGCGCTGGACGTCCCACCCGGTGACCGGCCTGGTCCGCCGCACCCTGCCGCTCGCGTCCGCGCTGGTCGTCGTCGCCCTGGGGGCCGGATTGCTGCTCAAGGGGGCGGCATCCGCGGTCGGTTGAGCTACTTTGTGGAGAAATCACGTCAGATGCCGTGGGGGGGGCGCCCGTGTCCGAAGAGCCGGGTCGTGAACGCGTGATCGCGGGCCGCTACCGTCTGCTGTCCCCGCTCGGCGAGGGCGGCATGGGCACCGTGTGGCGGGCCCGCGACGAGGTGCTGCACCGCGAGGTGGCCGTCAAGGAGGTACGGGCCCCGGCGGGCCTGCCCGCCTCCGACGTCGAGCGGATGTACGCGCGCCTGGAGCGCGAGGCGTGGGCGGCGGCCCGGGTCGCCGACCGCAACGTGGTCACGGTGTACGACGTGGCGCTGGAGGGCGGCCGCCCATGGATCGTGATGGAACTGGTCAGGGGGCTGTCGCTGGCAGACCGGCTGGACGGCGAGGGTCCGTTGCCGCCGGCGCGGGCGGCGCACATCGGCGCCGAGGTGCTGGCCGCGCTGCGCGCCGCGCACGCGGCCGGGGTGCTGCACCGGGACGTGAAGCCGGCCAACGTACTGCTGGCCGAGGACGGCCGGGTGGTGCTGACCGACTTCGGCATCGCCACGGTGGAGGGCAGCTCCGCGCTGACGATGACCGGAGAGGTGATCGGCTCTCCCGAGTTCCTCGCGCCGGAGCGGGCGCTGGGGCGCACCCCGGGCCCGGAGTCGGACCTGTGGTCGCTGGGTGTGTTGCTGTACGCGGCCGTCGAGGGCAGTTCGCCGTTCCGGCAGAACACCCCGCTGAGCACCCTGCGTGCCGTCGTGGACGAGGAGTTGCCGCCCCCGCGCCTGGCCGGGCCGCTGGCCCCGGTCATCGAGGGGCTGCTGCGCAAGGACCCCGCCGAGCGGCTGCCCGCCGAACAGGCCGAGCGGGATCTGCGGATCGTCGCGGCGGGCGGTACGGCGGCGGCCGGAGCGGCGGCCTCGCCGTACGCCGCGACGCTCGCGGCCCGGCCGCGCCGGCCCTCCCCCACCCCGCCGATGCCGCTGCCGGCGGGGAATCCGGAACCCGGGACCACGGCTGCCGGGCCGGAGCGCGGCCGGCGCGCCGGGCCGGTGCTCGTCGCCGGGCTGGTCGCGGTCCTGCTGGCGGTGGCGGGACTGACGTACGCCCTCCTCGACCACGGCGACGGCGGCGGCCGGGCGGACGACGGCACGCACACCAGCCGGGCGAGCGGCACGCACTCGAGCGCTCCCGGCACCGCCACGGACACGGGCGCGGACACCGGCGCACCGCCGCCCGCGCCGAGCAGCGGTGCGCCGAGCAGCGCGCCCGCCCAGTCGGTGCACGTCACCCTGGCCGGCGCGCACACGGAGTACGCCGGAAGCTGCCCGCCGCCGGACGCGCGGGCGCCCGCCTTCACGGCGACGTTCACCGTCGGGCGGCTGCCGGCGCGGGTGGAGTACCGGTGGGTGCTCGCGCACGGTTCGGTCTCCGACCCGGAGTGGAAGACGCTGACGTTCCCGGCGGACGGCGCGAGGAGCAGGCAGGTGCGGGTGACCGTGACCGCGTACGCCGACGGCGGGACGGTGGAGAACGAGATCAGCGTGGAGGTGCGCGCTCCGGTGCGGGCCACCTCGAACGCGGTGCCGTTCTCGGTGACCTGCACGAGCGCGACGGAGACCCCGTCGGACGGGGCCTCCGCGTCTCCTTCGGGCTCGCCCTGAGAGTTCACTCCCACGGGTCGTCCCTGGCGGAGCCTTGATTGACGGCCTCACCCGCCCGGCTCAGGCCGCGTTGGTGAGCACCGGCAGATAGCCGCCGGACTGGCCGGTAGCGGTCGGGTGGTACGACTCGCCGATGTCGAGCCAGTTGACGCTGTGGAGCCAGGAGCTGCTGGAGCAGATCTCGTGCCCGGTGAACGTGGTGCGTACGTCACCGAAGACGAAGTTGTGGTCGAGGGCGCGCTTCTGGACGGCGTTGTCGAGGTAGTCGGCCGCGCCGTTGATCGCGGACCGCTTGGTCTCGGAGAGGCCCAGGCAGGTCTGCCCGAGCTTGTAGAAGCGGGGGTAGCCGATGACGACGACCCGGGCGGACGGGGCTTTGGCGCTGATCGCGTCGTAGACGGTGTCGAGCTTGCCGGGGAGCGTGGAGTCGACGTACGCCTTGGCGGTGTTGATCTTGGCCAGGCAGGTGCTGTCGGACGAGGTGACACAGGTCGTCATGACGTCGGCGAAACCGGCGTCGTTGCCGCCGATGGTGATGGAGACCAGGGCGGTCGAGGAGTTGAGCGAGCCGAGCTGATTGGCCAGCACATCGCCCGTCTTGGCGCCCGAGCAGGCGTTGAAGGCGAACGAGGAGGGGCTGTGGGCGGCGTTCCACAGATAGGGGTACGCCTTGGTGCTGCGGTCGCAACTGCCGCTGGAGCTGATGTAACTGCCCGATCCGACCCCCGAGGAGTAGGAGTCGCCGAGCGCCACGTAGCCGCCGCTCACGGCGGTCGAGGACGCCTGCGCCGTGGCGGCCCCGGTGAGGGAGAGGCCGGTGGCGAGGAGGAGCGAGGTAACGAATCCGGTAAGTCGGGAACGTCTCATGGAACCTCCCTTTAGCAGGATCTCTGCCACAACTGTCGTAGCAACTACGCGTGTTGACTGGAAGTGTCCATGCCAAAAACTTTTTCGACCTCAACGACTTCTCACGACATCCCGACGCAATCGCCCCACAACGTTCACCGGCCGGCGTATTGCGCGCCCACGCCGCCCCATCCGCCCGACAGGGCGTCAGCCGGCTCCGTGGACACCCTCGGCGCAGGCCTCACAGCCGCTCGTTGAACACGCGTCTGGAAGGAGGGTGCCGTCTTGACGGCCCACGCGGGCTGCGCGACATTGAGGCCGACATCAGGCGCGCCGGGGGGCAAAGTCGCCCATGCACACCTCACGCATCGAGACACCTTCACCGGACGGCGGTACGGACGACGCCGAGCGGGACGGGACGGGACCAGGGAGGGACCTGTCGCCGCTGCTCGCGGGGGCCGCCACCGCCGTCGGCGCGGTCGGCGCGCTGCTCACGCTCACCGGCACCGACTCGCCACTGCGCGGCCCGTGCACGCTGTTCCTCCTGCTCGCCGCGCCGGCCGCGGCGATCGGGGCGGGCTTGCGCGGGCTGGAACCGTTCGGCCGCTCGATCGCCGCGCTCGCGGGTGCGGTCGTGCTGAACATGCTGGTCGCCCAGGGCATGCTCGCCGCGCACCGCTGGTCGGTCCGCGGCGGCGCCGTCGCGGTGATGTGCCTCAGCCTGCTGGTGTTCCTGTCCGTCCACGCCGGGCGGACGGCCCGGTCGAGGAACCGACCCAAGAGTGACAATACGGACTGAAGTTATGTAACGGTCCAAGCAGAACAACGTGATAATTACATCCAGGTCTTGCGATTCTGCTTCAATCGTCAATACCGTCATACAACTCACCCGCAACGGTCCGTCGGTACACGGTTCAGGGGAGGGCTCGGAGCCGTGACGTTCCGGCGCGGGGCGCGGCAGGGGGGTGCCGTGCTCGGTGACCGCACTGGTGGCCGAGCCGTGCCGAAGACGAGAACCCCCTTTCGAACCGGAACGGAGCGGGCCGCCCAGGGGCGGGCGGCCCACCGGACGAGAGGGACCACACCCATGAGTTCTGTGCTGCATCCGCCCGGTTCGGACCGGGATCCGTTACTGACCACCCGCTACCGGCCCATCTCCTCGCACCTGGCGATCACTGTGCCGGTGAGCGTGGTGATCCCCGCCATGAACGAGGCGGAGAACCTGCCCTACGTCTTCAAGTCGCTGCCGGGCTGGATCCATGAAGTCGTCCTCGTGGACGGCGACTCCACCGACGACACCGTCGAGGTCGCCCGCTCGCTGTGGCCCGGGGTGAAGGTCGTCGGACAGCACGGCAAGGGCAAGGGGGACGCCCTGATCAGTGGTTTCGCGGCGTGCAGCGGCGACATCATCGTGATGGTCGACGCGGACGGCTCGGCCGACGGGGGCGAGATCGTGTCGTACGTCTCCGCCCTGGTCTCGGGTGCCGACTTCGCCAAGGGCTCGCGCTTCGCCAACGGCGGCGGCACGGACGACATGACCTTCGTCCGCAAGCTCGGCAACTGGGCGCTGTGCACGGTCGTCAACCGCAAGTTCGGCGCCCGGTACACCGATCTCTGCTACGGATACAACGCCTTCTGGCGGCACTGCCTGGACAGGATCGAACTCGACTGCACCGGCTTCGAGGTCGAGACGCTCATGAACATCAGAGTGGTCAAGGCGGGCCTGAGAGTGCAGGAGATCCCCAGCCACGAGTACCTGCGCATCCACGGCACGAGCAATCTGCGGGCCGTGCGGGACGGGCTCCGGGTACTGCGGGTCATCCTCGGCGAGCGGTCCAACCGGCGTGCCCTGCGCCGGCGCGGTCACCGCTCCCCGCTGCTCGGCGCCGGGCGGGGAGAGGCGTCTTGAGGGATCCCGGCATCTCCGTCGTGATCTGCATGTACACCGAGGACCGCTGGGAGGACATCCTCGCTGCGGTCTCCTCGGTACGTGCCCAGTCGTACCGGGCCCTCGAGACCCTGCTCGTCGTCGACCACAACGCGGCCCTGCTGGACCGGCTGGCGCGCGAGTACCGGGAGGCGGCCGGCGTGCTGGTGCTGCCCAACGCCGGCCCGCGCGGGCTGTCGGCCGGGCGCAACACCGGCATCGCGGCCTCCCGGGGCGAGGTCGTCGCCTTCCTGGACGACGACGCCGTGGCCGAGCGGGACTGGCTGCGCCGCTTCGCCGAGGGGTACGCCGACCCGCGGGTGATGGCGGTCGGCGGCCGCACGGTGCCCGTGTGGGCCTCGGGCCGGCGGCCGGCCTGGTTCCCGGAGGAGTTCGACTGGGTGGTGGGCTGCACCTACCGGGGCCTGCCGCCGGGCCGGGTCCGGGTCCGCAACGTCCTGGGCGGCAACGCATCGTTCCGGCGCACCGCGTTCGAGGCGGCGGGCGGCTTCGCCACCGGCATCGGCCGCGACGGCGACCGCCGTCCGCTGGGCTGCGAGGAGACGGAACTGTGCATCCGCCTCACCCGGGCCCGCCCCGGCGCCGTGCTGATGGTCGACGACCGCGCGGTGATCCACCACCGGGTGCCCGCGGCGCGCGAGCGCTTCGCGTACTTCCGCGCCCGCGCCTGGGCGGAGGGCCTGTCGAAGGCGCTGGTGGCCCGGAGCGTCGGCGCGGGCGAGGGCCTCGCCTCCGAACGCCGGTACACCACCCGGGTGCTGCCCGCGGGGGTGGCCCGCGGGCTGCGGGACGCCCTGCTCGCCCGGCCGGGCGGCGCGGGCCGCGCGGGCGCGATCGTCGCCGGGGTGCTCACGGCGGCCGGCGGCTACGCGGTGGGCAGTGCTCGGGCGTGGCGCGGCCCGACCGCGTTCCGCGTCGTACGGATCGAGGGGGACGCCCATGTCTGACGCACCGGTGCCGATCCTCATGTACCACGCGGTGGCCACCGCGCCGAACGAGGCCACCCGGGCCCTGTCCGTCGCCCCGGAGGCGTTCGCCGAGCAGATGGGAATCGTCGGCGACCTCGGCCTGACCCCGCTCACCACCGCCGGCCTCGCGGCGCGCTGGCGCTCCGGCCGGCCGCTGCCCGCCCGGCCGGTGCTGATCACCTTCGACGACGGCTACGAGGGCGTCCACCGGCACGCCCTGCCCGTGCTCGCCGAGCACGGCTTCCCGGCCACGCTCTTCGTCTCCACCGGCTGGATCCGGGGCGCCCACGACACCGGCGGCGGCCCGGACACCATGCTCGACTGGCCGCAGGTGCGCGAACTGGCCGGCGCGGGCGTCGAGATCGGCGGGCACAGCCACACCCACCCGCAGCTCGACCAGCTCGACGACCGCGCGCTGGCCTCGGAGCTGTCCCGGGGGACCGAGATCCTGACCGGCGAACTGGGCGCCCGGCCCGAGTCGTTCGCCTACCCGTACGGCTACTCCAGCCGCCGGGTCCGCCGGGCGGTGCGCGAGGCGGGGTACGGCCAGGCGCTCGCCGTCGGCAACGGGCTCGCCCGCCGGCGCCAGGGGCCGTACGCCATCGAGCGCGTCACCGTCCGGCGCGGCACGGGCGCCGAGGAGTTCGAACGGCTGCTCCGGGGCCGCGCGATCGCCCGCGCCTTCGCCAGGGACCGCGCCCTCACCAAGGGCTACGCCCTCGTCCGCAGAGCACGCCAGGTCCGCCGGAAGGCCATCCGTCCCCGTGTCTGACACGACCACCACCACCGAGGCCGCGGCACCCGGGGCCGGGGCGGCCGAACGGCCCGGGCGCCGGCTGCGGCTGCCCGGGTCCGGGCGGCCGCCGGGCGGCAGCCCGCTGTTCCGCAACGCCTACGCGCTGATGCTCAACACCGGCATCTCCGCCGTCCTGGGGCTGGGCTTCTGGCTGGCCGCGGCACGCCACTACTCCGAGTCGGCGGTCGGGCAGGGCTCCGCCGCCATCGCCGCGATGAAGCTGCTCGCCGGGCTGACCGCGCTCACCCTGACCGGGGCGCTGGCCCGGTTCATCCCCGTCGCCGGCCGGCACGTCGGCCGGCTCATCCTCCGTACGTACGCGGGCAGTTCGCTGGTCGTCGCGCTGGCGGCGGGGGTCTTCCTGCTGACCCTGGACGTGTGGGGGCCGTCGTACCGGTTCCTGCACGGGCCGGTGAACGGGCTCGGCTTCGTCGCGGCCGTCGTGGCGTGGAACGTGCTCACGCTCCAGGACGGGGTGCTGACCGGGCTGCGCAGCGCGCCCTGGGTGCCGGTGGGCAACACCGCGTTCTCGGCGGTGAAGCTGGGACTGCTCGTCGCGTTCGCCGCCGCCGTGCCCGCCACCGGCGTCTTCGTGTCCTGGGTCGCGGCGATCGCCGTCTCGGTGGTGCCGCTGGGCTGGCTGGTCTTGCGCCGGCTGGTGCCCCGGCACGCCGACGCCACCGGGGACGGCGCGAGGCCGCCGACACTGCGGGAGATCGGGCGGTTCCTCGCCGGGGACTGCACCGGCTCGCTGTTCTCGCTCGCCGTGGTCCACCTCGTCCCGGTGATCATCGCCGCGCAGGTCAGCGCCGAGGACAACGCGTACTTCTACATCACCACCACGATCGGCGGCACGACCAACCTGCTCGCCGTCAACATGGGCGCCTCCCTGACCGTGGAGGGCTCGCACGATCCGGGGCGGCTCGCCGCCGACACCCGGGCCGCGCTGCGCCGGATGGCCCGGATCATGCTGCCGGTCGCTGCCGTGCTGTTCGCCGGCGCGCCGTGGATCCTGGGCGTCTTCGGCGCCGGCTACGCGCAGGCGGCGACCCCGCTGCTGCGCTGGCTCGCGGTGGGCGCGGTGCTGCGGGTGGTCACGGAGACGTACTTCGCGGTGCTGCGCGCGCAGAGCCGCACCGCCCAACTCGCCTGGCTGCAGGGCCTGTTGTGCGCGCTGGTGCTCGGGCTGACGCTGCTGCTCCTGCCCCGGGCGGGGCTGACCGGCGCGGGCGTCGCCGAGATCTCCAGCCTCGCGGTGATCGTGGCGATCGCGGCGCCGAGGCTGTGGCGGACGATCCGGTCCGCGCCGCCCGTCGCACCGGAGACGGTGTCACCGGACGGCGATCTCGCGGATCTGGGGGCACACGACGCCCCGGCCGGTCTCCCCCGGCGCCGGCGCGGCCCGGCCTGGGCGCACGGCGGCGCGACCCCCGGCCCGGTCGTCCCTGCCGACGCCGACCACGCCGAACGCCGGCCGGACGTCCGCCC
Source organism: Streptomyces sp. NPDC005706 (assembly GCF_040631045.1). Taxonomy (NCBI): domain Bacteria; kingdom Bacillati; phylum Actinomycetota; class Actinomycetes; order Kitasatosporales; family Streptomycetaceae; genus Streptomyces; species Streptomyces sp. NPDC005706. The sequence continues at coordinate 406,122 of NZ_JBEXYS010000004.1, forward strand.
GGGCCCCGGCACCCCGCCCACCGGCACGCCGGCACCGCCGCCGACGCCGTCGCCCGCCGAGGCGGCCGGGGAACCGGGGCCGGGTGCCGGGGCCTCGGCCGGACCGGCGGCGGCCGCCCCCGCGCCGGAGACGCGGGTGGACGCGCCGTTCGGGACGGCGGCTCCCGCCCGCGCCGTGGAGGACGACCCGGATGCGCAGGAGCCGCCCCCGCCCGCGCCGCGCGAAGGCCCACTGCCCACCCGTGCCGGCGTCGTCCTCGGCTGTCTGCTGACCGCCGCGCTCCTGCTGTACTGGGTGCCCGCGCTGCGGCTCGGCGAGGCCGACCTGGACCGGATGGGCGGGCTCGGGCTGGTCTCGGTGCTGCCGCCGCCGACGCTGGTGGGGGCCGCGCTGCTGGTCACGGTGTTCGCCTCGCTGCTGTGGCTGCGCCGCGAGCACCGGGCCCTGCTGCTGATCACCCTGCTGGCGACGGTGGTCTCCCTGCACGCGCTGCCCGCGGTGCTGGAGAGCGAGCCGCGGTTCCCGACGGCCTGGCAGCACCTGGGCTTCATCGACTACGTCGACCGCACCGGGTCCGCCGTACCGGACCTGGACGCCCGCTGGAGCTGGCCGGGCTTCTTCGCGGCGGCCGCCTTCACGGCCCGGGCGTGCGGCGTCGGCGACCTCACCGAGGTCATCCGCTGGTGGCCCACGGCGATCCAGCTCGCCTACCTGGCACCGCTGTTCCTGCTCACCCGGTCGCTGCGGGCGGGCTGGCGGGCCAAGTGGACCGGCGTGTGGATCTTCGTGCTGAGCGGCTGGGTCGGCCAGGACTACTTCTCCCCCCAGGGCTTCACGTATCTGCTGTACCTCGTCTTCGTGGCGATCCTGCTGGTCTGGTTCCGCGCCCCGTATGCCATCCGGACCCGGTTCCGCCCGGGCGAAGCCGAGGTGGAGCCCACCGGCAGGTGGCAGCGGGCGGTGCTGCTGCTGGTGCTGATCGGCCTGTACGCGGCGAGTGTGCCCGCGCACCAGCTCACCCCGTTCGTGATGCTCGGGGTGCTCACGGCCCTGGTGCTGTGCGGCCGTTCCGAGCTGCGCGGGCTGCCGCTGCTGTGCGCGGTGCTGGTCGCGGTCTGGGTCGGCTTCATGGCCGAGCCGTACTGGTCCGGTCACTTCGACGACCTGTTCGGCGGGGTCGGCGGGGTCGGCGGCAATGTCTCGACGTCCGTCTCCGGGCGGATCGAGGGCGGGAGTTCGACGCACAAGCTGGTGCTGTACACCAGGGTCCTGCTGGCCGGCTCGGTACTCGGCCTCGCCTGCTGGGGCTGGTGGCGGCGCCGCTTCCACCGGTACCGGGAACGCTCGCTGCCGGTCCTCGCCTTCGTCCCCTTCCTCGGCTTCGGCATGCAGTCGTACGGCGGTGAGATGGCGCTGCGCGTGTTCATGTTCGCGCTGCCCGGAGCCGCCCTGCTCGGTGCCCTCGCCCTCTTCCCGCGCACCGGTGCCACCCGGCGGGAGCGCGACAGGGACCGGGTGAGCCTCGCGCCGCTGGCCGCGCTGCTGGCCGGGCTGCTGCTGATGGGCGGCTTCCTGGTGGCCCGGTGGGGCAACGAACCGTTCGAGCGGGCCCGGCCCGGCGAGGTCGCGGCGATGGACTGGGTGTACGCCCACGACGAGCCGACGGTGCGGCTGCTGTGGCTGAGCCAGGACCCCGTCGACGACGTGACCCCCGCGCTGCCGTGGGGCGCCCGGGACATGGAGCGGGTCGACTACCTGCCGACACGGGCGCCGGTGGACCCGGTGCTGGTGTCGGGCCTGGTCGAGGCGCTGAAGGACGCGGGCCCGAACTCGTATCTGATGGTCAACGAGAGTCAGGTCAGGTACCTGCGGCTGGACGCCGGGTATCCGGCGTCCTGGGAGTCCCGGCTGCTGCGGAACCTGGACGCCCGGCCTGAGCTGGCCAGGGTCCTGGTCAACGAGGACGTCACGGTGTACGCGGCGCGCGGGCGGCCGGCGGGCGCGGTGCCGGAGCCGGATCCCGGACCGGTCGGGCCGCGGATCACCTGGACGCCCTGGTCGGTGACCGGCGCGGTGGCCGCCCTCGCGCTGGTGCCGCTGCTCGGCGCGCGCGAGGTGCTCCGGGTCGCGGCGCGGCCGAGCGTGCGCCGGCTGCGGTGGCTGCAGGGCGGCTTCTGGTTCGCGCTGCCGCTGCTGGCGGTGGTGCTGGCCTCGCTGGTGCAGCGGTTCCTGACGATGAGGTGACGGGCGGGGCGGGGTGGTTCAGCGGGTCAGCCACCTCACCTCGTAGGGGCGCATGCCGAACCGTCTGCCGTCGACCCGCGCGCTGATCGGCCGGTTCTGGGTGTTCACCACCAGGACGGTTCCGGCGCTCGCCAGCACCCGCACGTTCGGGACGTCGTCCGGGGCGACGGACACGGTCTCGAACCGGGTGCCCGGCGGGAACGCGCGGTGGAACCTGGACACCAGGTTGTACATGGGCAGTTCCCGCCCGCCGCCGGCGCCGCCGGTCGGTGTCCACAGGCAGCCGGGGCAGCCGGTGCCCTTCTCGTCCTCGGGGTTCCAGTAGAAGCCGGAGTCCGCGCCGCCCCTGGCCATGGCGATCATCCCGGTGGCGTGGACGGCGCGGCGGTGGTCCTCGGACCAGCCGGTGCGCCCGCCGTCGGCGCCGGCGGGCTCGACGTAGTACTCGGCCCACCACAGGGGCAGGCCGTGGGTCTGCCGGCGCACCCACTCGCTCACCGCGGTGAGCTTGTCGGTGGCCGCGAACTCGTCGGGCAGCGGTTCGCCGTCGTTGGTGTAGCTGGAGCCGTCCACGACCACGAAGTCGGCGCCGGCCCGATGGGTGTTCCAGTAGCGGAAGGCGTCGAGGACCCGCTGGTCCATGGCGCCCCAGGGGCCCCGGAAACCGGCCGAGGCGTTCTCCGCCCGCGGTTCGAGACTGTCCATGACGAGGTAGGGGCCGCCGACCATGATGTCCTCGTCGACCTTCTTCAGGGCCCGGTGGACGAGGTTGTACATCCTCGTGTAGCCCTCGTAGTCCCAGCGGTGCTCGGCGTCGTTCCAGAAGCCCTTGAACTCGTTCCAGACGATGAAGTGCCGTACGCCCGGATAGCGCCGGGCGACGGTCGCGGCGAGGTCGGCGAAGTCCTGGTAGTGGTCCGGGGTGGGCGCGGTCTCCAGGGCGGCCCGGCTCCAGTCGGTGCCGCCGGGCCTGCCGCCCTTCATCCAGTCCGGCGCGCAGCACAGCGTGATGACGGGGGTGCCGCCGGACTCGCGGATGAAGCCGACCCGGCGGTCCATCGCGCCGAAGTCGTAATGCCCCTTCACCGGCTCGGGGTTGTCGGCGCCCCAGCCCATCAGTGCCTGGACCTGGGGCAGCCCGCGGTCCTTCGCCAGCCGTCCGGCGACCCGCCCGGTGGCGGTGGCACTGCCCTGGTCGGCGCTGTACCGGGTGTGGGTGAAGCCCCACCCCACAGCGGGCTCCGGGCGCCCGCGGGGCGCGGCGGGCGTGACGTGCGCCCCGTCCCCGCCGCGCGAGGTGCCCGCGGTGCCCGCGCCGCCTCCGGGCGGCGTGCCGAGCAGGGTCACCACCAGGGCCAGCACGGCCGCCGACACACCGATCAGGGCGGTGAGCCGCCACCGCCGCCGAATCCCCGCAGACCACTCATGACGCCCCATCAAGGACCACAGTAACGGCCGGATCCGGGATCGCGGCAGGTGCGGGGAACACCCGGACAAGGGGTGGAAATGCCGTGCGCCGGGGGCATCGGTGCCGGATCATGGCCGCATGTCTGCGAACCCACACGACGCTCTGCCGATCCGGCTCCACGTCGACGACTCCGACTCGCCGTCCGACGTCGTCGACGCGCTGTTCCTCGGCCGCTTCGCGACGGGCGAGCAGCCGTACTCCCACGCGGTGAACATCGACCGCGTGCGCTCCGGCGCGACCCTGCTGCCGGAGGGCGCCCGGGTGCTGCGGGCCGCCCGCGACGACGACCGCAGCGCGACCCTCGCCGAGGGCGACGGCTGGACACTGCTGGTCTCCCGCTGGAACCGGGGCGCGGACGTCACGGTGACCGCGACCAGCGCCGAGCTGGCGAAGACGGTCCTGGACCGGGCGACGGACGGCGCGGCCGACGAGCCGGAGCCCCAGCCGGAGAACGTGACCATGGGCTTCTGGTACGTCTCCCCGCGCCGCGGCCCGCACCGCACCACCCGGCAGATCTCGGCGGGCACCTGGGACGAGGTCCGGCCCAACTACACCGCGCCCGTCGCGGACGCGATGGACCGTCTGATGAAGACGACCCCCGAGGACATCGCCGGCCGTCTGCTCCTGCTGCACGGGCCGCCCGGCACCGGCAAGACCTCCGCGCTGCGCACGCTCGCCCGTTCCTGGCGCGACTGGTGCCAGGTGGACTGCGTGCTCGACCCGGAGCGGCTCTTCTCCGACGTCGGCTATCTGATGGACATCGCGATCGGCGAGGAGGACGCGGCGGGCAAGGGCCGCTGGCGGCTGCTCCTGCTGGAGGACTGCGACGAGCTGATCCGCGGCGAGGCCCGGCACACCGCGGGCCAGGCCCTGTCCCGGCTGCTCAACCTCACCGACGGCCTGCTCGGCCAGGGCCGCAACGTCCTGGTCGGCGTCACCACCAACGAGGACCTGGAGCGGCTGCACCCGGCCGTCGTGCGGCCCGGCCGCTGTCTGGCCCGCATCGAGGTGGGCCCGCTGACCCGCGCCGAGGCGGTCGGCTGGCTCGGCACCGAGGAGGGGGTCGGCCGGGAGGGCGCCACCCTGGCCGAGCTGTACGCGCTGCGCCGGGGCACGGCGCCGACGTCGGTGCCGGGGGCGCGGGAGGGGGCGGACGCGGGGCTGTACCTGTAGCCGCCCGGTGGACCTGAAGGCGGCGGCTCCGGGTGTTTTCATGGCCGTATGACCGTGTTCGTCGGCACCTCGGGATGGCAGTACAAGGACTGGCGGGAGGTCGTCTACCCGGCGGGGGTCCCGGCGCGGCTGTGGCTGGAGGAGTACGCGCGCCGGTTCCTCACCGTGGAGATCAACAACGCCTTCTACCGGCTGCCCTCGTACGACAACTTCGCCGCCTGGCGGGTGCGGGTGCCGCCGGACTTCGTGGTCGCGGTGAAGGCCAGCCGCTATCTGACCCACATCAAGCGCCTGAAGGAGCCCGAGGAGCCGGTGCACCGGCTGATGACCCACGCGGCGGGACTGGGCGACCGGCTGGGCCCGGTCCTCCTCCAGCTCCCGCCGACCCTCCGCGCGGACCCGTCCCTGCTGGACGCCTGCCTGGCCTGCTTCCCGCCGGGCACGCGGGTCGCCGTCGAGCCGCGGCACGACTCCTGGTGGACGGCCGAGGTGCGCGAGGTGCTGTCGTCCCGGGGCGCCGCCCTGTGCTGGGCGGACGTCCTGGCCCGCCCGGTCACCCCGCTGTGGCGCACCACCGGCTGGGGGTACGTCCGCTTCCACCAGGGCCGCGCGCGGCCGTGGCCGCGCTACGGCAGGCGGTCCCTGGAGACCTGGGTGGACCGGATCGCGACGACCTGGTCCGAGGGGGAGGACGTGTACGCGTACTTCAACAACGATCCCGGGGGCGCGGCGGTCCAGGACGCGGTGGCGTTCGCGGGGGCGGCGCACCGGGCGGGGCTGGCCGTCACCCGGACACCGGAACCGGCCCGGGCACGCTGACCCGGGGCACGCCCTAGTCCCCGTAGGCCGCCCGCAGGGCGTCGCGTACGGCGGCCAGGGCGTCCTCCTCCCCCAGCCCGAGCCGGTGCGCCCGCTCCGCGTAGGCCTGGGCGGCCGACGCGGCCTCGCGCACGGCGGCCGGGCCCGCGGCCGCGACGACCGTGCCGTTGCGGCCCCGTGTCTCGATCACCCCGTCGCCCTCCAGCGCCCGGTACGCCTTGGCCACCGTGTTCACCGCCAGCCCCAGCGACTCGGCCAGCCCCCGCACGGTCGGCAGCCGGTAGCCCACCGGCAGGGCCCCGGACCGTGCCTGCTCGGAGATCTGCGCCCGTACCTGCTCGTACGGCGGCGCGCTGTCATCGATGTGGATCTTCAGGCTCACAGGGCCGATTGTCCCGCACCCGGCGGAAAATGGGAGGCACCCCCGGCGCCCCGGCCCGTACGGTGCCTCCCCATGACAGTGATCGTGCGCGATCTGCGCCCCGACGTCCCGGCCGACACCGAGGGCTACGCCCGGGTCCGCCATCTCGCCCTGCCGTACATCCTGTTCACCCCGGAATCGGTCCGCCACCTCGTCACCCACAGCCATCCCGACGCCCACTTCCGCTCGCTGGTCGCCGTCGAGGACGGCGAGGTGATCGGCGTCGCCGGGGTGTCCCTGGCGCACGACAGCCCGGAGCCGGGCCAGGGTGTCTTCAGCGTCTACGTCCGCCCGGACCGGACCGGCCGGGGAGCAGGCCGGCTGCTGGCTCGCGCGGCCGAGGAGCACCTCGACGCCGTCGGCGCGACCAAGCTGTACACCTGGGTCCTCGACGAGCCCGCCAACCGCGCCTTCGCCGAGCGGAACGGCTACACCATGGGACGCCCGGCCCACTTCCTCCGCCTGGACCTGGCGAACGGCACCCTTCCGGCGCTCCAGGAGCCCCCGCCGGGCGTCGAGCTGCGCACGGCCGCGGACTTCGCGGACGACCCGCGCCCGCTGTTCGAGCTGGACGCGGCGACGGTGACCGACGAACCGGGCATGGTGCCCGTCGAGTTCACGGACTACGACGCCTGGCTCGAGCAGAACTGGCGGCATCCGCTGCTGAACCGCGAGCTGACCACCGCCGCGGTCGTCGACGGCCGGCCGGTCGCCTTCACCGTGGCCTACACCGACGGCGGCACCCGGTACACCACCTCGATGACCGGCACCCTGCGCGCCCACCGCGGCCGCGGTCTGGCCAAGCTCGCCAAGACCCACTCGCTGCACCGGGCCCGCGCCGCCGGCATCACCGAGGCCTTCACGGGCAACGACGCCGGCAACGACCCGATGATCGCGATCAACAAGTGGCTCGGCTACGAGATCTGCGCGACGGAGGTGCGCTATGTCCGCGCGGCCGGCTGACCCGGCCGGCGGGGTGGAGGTCGTCCTGGTCAAGGGCGGCCGTGTGAAGATCCGTTACCCGGCGGAGCTGCTGCAGGAGGACGGCGTCCGCGTCTCGGTGCGGGCCTCGTGGGCGGGCGAGGGCGTGCGCGACTTCGGGTTCGTGCGCTTCGAACCGGGTGACGTGTTCACCGAGCACTACTGGCTGGACCGGTGGTACTCGGTGAAGGAGGTCCGGGCCGGGGACGGCACCCTGAAGGGCTGGTACTGCGACATCACCCGGCCGGCCACCCGGTCCGGCACCGAGCTGGTCGTCGAGGACCTCGACCTGGACCTGTGGCGTTCCGCCGACGGCCGGGACGTACGGCGGCTGGACGAGGACGAGTTCGCCGAGAGCGGGCTGGCGGAGCGGGACCCGGGGGCCGCGTCCGCCGCCGTGGCCGCGCTGGACGAGCTGGAGAAGCTGGCCCGCGAGGGCGGCTTCGACGACCTGCTGGCCTGAGACCCCGAGGGGCCCCGCAGGGCCGGACCCCGCCCGCCGCTACACGGTCGCCAGCACCGCGTACCGCTCGTCGTCCACGGCCCTGCCCCACAGCAGCGGGTCGCCGGACAGCCGCTCCACCCGCGTGCGGAGGGCGACCGGCTCCAGCAGGGACACGAGCCGGGCGGCGGGTATGCCCACCGGGCTGACCGCCCCCCAGACGCCCTCGACCAGCACGAACCGGCCTCCGGGCCGCAGCAGGGTGCGCCAGTGGCGCAGGACCCGCGCGGGGTCGGGCAGCGCCCACAGCACATGCCGGACCAGGACCACGTCGTGGCTCCGCTCGCCCACCGGCGGTGCTGCCGCGTCCCCCTGGAGGACCGCGGCGTCGCGCCCGGTGAGCTTGGCGCGGGCGAGTCCGACCATGGCCGGGGAGCTGTCCACCCCGGTCACCCGGTGTCCCTGCTCGGCGGCGAGGAGCGACAGGCTGCCGGTGCCGCAGCCGAGGTCGAGGACGTCGGCGGGGCGTCCGGGCAGCCAGCCGCGCAGCCGGTCCGCCCAGGCGGCCCGCACCTCGGGGGCCCGCAGACCGTGGTCCGGCTCGTCGTCGAAGGCGGCGGCCTGCGCGTCCCAGTCCACCTCGGTGCCCGTCGCGGCCCGTCGGCCACTCTCGTTCGTCATGTACCGCAGAGTGACATCCGCCACTGACAATCCGGCATCGATGAGCAAGTCTCCCCAAAAGCGTCTATCTCCGTGGCAACGCGGAACCCGGTAGGCACTGTGAGGAGGCAGCCATGGGCCGTGTGACCGTGCAGAAGCCGCTGAAGAGGACGGACAGCCGCAGGCTCCGCGAAGAGGCGGAACAGCGCCCGGCGGGCCGTCCCGAGGTGCGCAAGGACATCGCACGCACCTGGTGGCCCGACGGGTAGACGGCCCCCGTCCGCCCGGCCGGCGGACGGTCGCGGTCTCAGAACCTGGGTTCGGAGAACTGGACCTGGACGAGTTCGGCAGCCTCCTCCTCCGTCTCGACGGAGGGCGGAGAGCCGGCCAGCGGTTCGTTGGCCGTCTCCTTCATGCACAGGACGGCGACGACGCCCACGAGGGCGGCGGCCGTGGCGTAGTAGGCCGGCATGAGGTTGGTGCCGAAGGCGCTGATCAGCGCGGTGATCACCAGCGGAGTCGTGCCGCCGAAGAGCGATGTCGAAAGGTTGTAGGCGACCGCGAGGGAGCCGTAGCGGACGTGGGTGGGGAAGATCGCCGGGAGCGCCGCCGACATCGTGCCGAGCATCGCCACCAGGGAGAGGCCCATCAGGACCAGGCCCAGGGTGATGAGGACCACGCCACCCTGCCGGATGAGCAGGAAGGACGGCACGGACAGGATGAGGAATCCGAGCATGCCCGTCATCAGCAGCGGCTTGCGTCCGAAGCGGTCCGAGAGCCGTCCGACCTGGTTGATGACGCACATCTGCAGCACCATCACCACCAGCAGGATCAGCAGCCCGTGGTTGGTTCCGTAGCCCAGTTCGTCGGACAGGTACGTCGGCATGTACGACAGCAGCATGTAGTCGGTGATGTTGTACGCCGCGACGAGCGCGAGGCACAGCAGCAGCGGCCGCCAGTGGCGGGTGAAGATCCTGCCGAGGTCTCCGGCGGCCGAGGTCTCCACCGCGTCGGCGGCCTCGCTCGCCTGGACCTGGCCGCCCTCCAGTTTCTGGAAGGCCGGCGTCTCGTCGAGCCTGAGCCGCAGGTACAGGCCGATGAGGCCGAGCGGGGCCGCGGCCAGGAAGGGGATGCGCCAGCCCCAGTGCAGCATCTGGTCGTCGCTGAGAAGGCCGCTGAGGACGACGACGAGGCCGGAGGCCCCGACGTACCCGGCGAGCGTGCCGAACTCCAGGAAGCTGCCGAAGTAGCCGCGCCGCTTGTCGGGCGCGTACTCGGCGATGAAGGTCGACGCGCCTCCGTACTCGCCGCCGGTCGAGAACCCCTGCACCAGCCGGAACAGGATCAGCAGGGCCGGGGCCCAGAGACCGATGGCGTCGTGCGAGGGGATGAGACCGATGGCGAAGGTCCCCACCGCCATCATGATCATGGTCGCGGCGAGGATGCGCTTGCGGCCGAGCTTGTCGCCGAGCGGCCCGAAGACCATGCCGCCGATCGGGCGCACGAGGAAGGCGACCGCGAAGGTCGCGAACGAGCTGAGCAGCTGGGCGGTACCGCTCGCCGAGGGGAAGAAGACCTCGCCGATGGTCGAGGCGAGATAGCTGTAGATGCCGAAGTCGTACCACTCCATCGCGTTGCCGAGTGCGGCGGCCTTGGTGGCGCGCTTGACCGCCGCCTCGTCGGTCACCGTGATGTCGCTGCGACGGAGCTTCGGGTGGCGTCTCCGCTCGATCGCGCGGAACAGCGTCCGGTGACGCCTGACCGCAGCGTGGTCCACGGACTCGTCGGGGCCGGTCGCCACCATGAACATGTTCCTTTCGCCGTCGTACCACCTCCGCCTGCACCGATCTCATGCGCTCAAACGACCCGCTTCGCCCCGCATTCGCCCGGTCGCCCCGCGTCACGGCCGTCGCGGCGCTCCGCGGCTGCCTGAGCCCAGCCTCAGCGCTCCCTTAACGCCACCATAACGATCTCCCGGAACCGCTCCCGGCAGGCGATTCCACGGCTTCCCGGGGCTAGCTTCGGAACACCCCACGGGATCCGACCCGCCCCAGAGGACCGTTCCAAGGAGCTTCCCCATGCCCGCACGCCGCAAGGCCGCCGCCGTCACCGTCGCCGCTCTCGGCATGACCGCGCTCGCCGCGGTGCCCGCGTCCGCGCACGGCTCGATGAGCGGCCCGGTCAGCCGGGTCGCGCAGTGCTACGCCGAGGGCCCGGAGAGCCCGAGGTCGGCGGCGTGCGGGGCGGCCGTGGCGACGGGCGGCACCCAGGCGCTCTACGACTGGAACGGCATCCGGATCGGCGACGCCGCCGGGCGCCACCGGGAGCTGATCCCCGACGGCAAACTGTGCAGCGCCGGGAACGAGGAGTTCAAGGGGCTCGACCTGGCCCGCTCCGACTGGCCGGCGACGAGCGTGCGCAGCGGGGCGTACACCTTCAAGTACCGGGTGACCGCCCCGCACAAGGGGACCTTCAAGGTGTACGCGACCAGGTCCGGTTACGACCCGGCGAAGCCGCTCGCCTGGTCGGACCTGGACCTGGAGCACCCGGTCGCGACGGCCACCGACCCGGTTCCCTCGGGCGGCTTCTACACCTTCGCGGGCACCCTTCCCGAGCGCACCGGCAGGCAGTTGCTGTACGCGGTCTGGCAGCGCTCGGACAGCCCGGAAGCCTTCTACTCCTGCTCCGACGTGGACTTCGGCGGCAGCGGTGACGCCGGCAGCACGACCGGCGGCGGCACTTCCGGGGACGGCACCGCCGGCAACGGCTCCACCCCGGCGCCGAGCGCCTCCGCGCCCTCCGACGAGCAGATCGAGGCGGGCTCCCGCAGGTCGACGATCGAGCACCACGGGCACGGGGACGACGACGCGAGCACGTCCGCGCGGCCCACCGCGGCGGCGGCCGGGGCCAACCGGCCGGAGGCCGCCGGTACCGCACGGAACCTGGCCGAGACGGGCGCCTCCAGCGGGACCTCGTACGTCGCGATCGGCGGGGCGGCGGCACTGGCGCTCGGCTCGGCGGCGCTGTTCCTCTCGGTCCGGCGGCGTGCGGCGGGCGGCCGGCCGGGCCGCTGAGCCCGACAGGACTCCGGGGCCCGTCCGGCGGCTCAGGCCGGACGGGCCCCGGCGGCGGGTCAGCTGAAGACCGACGCGCAGGTGGTGGCCGTGGCGTGGGCCGGGTCGAGGGCGTTGGCCACCTCGTGGAAGGCGATCCGGTCGAACAGGGCGATCGCCACGTGCTCGGACAGGTCGAGCGGGCACAGGTCCTGGAGCAGGACGTTGCGGACGTCCGGGCCGCTCAGGTACTGGTTGCGCCAGGGGGTGGCCACCTCGTCGTACTTGGTGGCGATGACGGTGTAGCGCACTCCGGGGACGGTGTCGCCGCCCGCGTTGAGCTTGGTGAGGAAGGCGGAGCCGGCGATCTGGTCGGCGAGACCGGGAGTGGTGGACTTGATCAGGTCCGCTGCGCCCGGGAAGTAGGGCAGCAGGTTGGTCAGTCCGCTCAGGTCGGTGCCGTGGTTGTCGGGGGCGAGGCCGACGAGGGCGTTCACCTTGGCGGCGCCGCCGAGGAACCTCAGGTAGTAGCGGGGCATCATGCCGCCCTGGGAGTGGCCGACGAGGTCGGCCTTGGGGGCGCCGGTGGCGGTGAGCACCTTGTCGACGTAGGCGGCGAGCTGCTCGGCCGACTTGTCGATGGGGCCGAGGCCGTGGAAGAGGGGGACGCCGGGCAGTTGACCGTAGTCGAGGGAGAAGACGCAGTACCCGCGGTGCTTCAGGTACGGGGCGAGGGAGAGCCAGTTGTCGACGGAGTTGCCCAGGGTGCCGTGGACCAGGACGACCGGGCGGGGATGGGCGGCGGAGGGCTTGCAGGAGTAGTCGTTCCAGCCCGAGCTGGGGGCGGTGTCGGCGTGCGCGGCGGCGGCGGGGACGACGGCGACGGCGGCGGTGAGGAGCAGCGCGGTGAGGGGTCTGAGCACTCGCTTCCAGGGCAGCATCGTGTGATCTCCTTGCGGCTCAAGGGAGGTGCGGCGGACGACCTGTCCCTGTGATCCGGATCACGAGGATGCTGTTCACTCGTCAAGTTACGGGCGAGTAGTGGACGTGTGAAGTTACGCGTCAGTAAAAACTTCCAGTGATAACCACGGCCCCGCCCCCGCGTCGACGGACCGTCACCAGGCGGGCCGTATCGGGCCGTTGGGCGCGATCCGCAGCAGACGCTGCCGCAGCGCCGCGATCTCCCCCTCGCCCAGCAGCTCGACCCACACCCCCACCACCTCGGCGGCCGCCGCCTCCGCGGCCCGTGTGCACTCCCAGCCCCGCCCGGTGAGCACGACGAGCCGGGCCCGCGCGTCCGCGGGGTGCGGGCGCCGCTCGGCGTACCCCTTGCGCACGATCTCCTCCACGAGCTGGCTGGCGGCCTGCTTGGTCACCCCGAGATGCGTGGCGAGGTCGGTCACGGTGGCGCCGTCCGGCGCGAGCCGCGCGAAGGCGAAGCCGTGGGCGGGCCGGATGTCCGTGAAGCCGCGGGCCCCGACCCCGTCATGGATGCGCTGGACGAGGTCGCCCGCGACGGCGAGCAGGGCGGCGGACAGGGCCATGGCTTCGGAGTTCTGCACGCAGGCATTGAAACACCCTTGACGAACTGGTCAAGCAGCTTGACCATATAGTCAAGCAACTTGACCACTTGATCGGAGACCACCATGCCCGTAGTCCGCTCGGCCGAGGCCGTGACCCACGAGATCCACGGCGCCCGCTTCGTCTCGTACGCCACCCCGCTCACCGGGAGCAAGGAGCTGTGCGCGTGGCGGGGCGAGATCCCCGCCGGGACGAAGGCGCCGGCCCACACCGTCGACCGGGAGGAGATCTTCCATCTGCTCGTCGGCGAACTGCTGATCACCCTCGACGGCGAGACCGAGCGCGTCCGCGCCGGCGACACGGTGATCGTCGGCGCCGGGACGACCCTGACCGTGGAGAACCCCACCGACCACACCGCGCTCTCCTGGGTCACCACCTCGGTGGGCCTCACGGCCCGGCTGGCCGACGGCACGGTCATCACTCCGCCGTGGGCCAACTGAGCCGGTGGGCGGGGCTCAGGCGGCCAGCGTCCCCGGCATCACCGCCCTGGGCCCGAACTTCGCCCGGGCGCGGTCCGCGACCTCCTCGATGCGGCGGACCTTCTCGTCCACGGGGTCGAAGGTGAGCTGGTGGGCGGCCTGGTCGGCGGAGGTCAGGCCCTCGGCGCGCAGGGCGAGCGCGCGGACCCGGGCGCGCTGCAGGCCGAGCGCCTCGTACATGCCGTAGGCCGCCCCCGTCAGGGCCGCGGAGTGCGCGGTGGGTTCCGCCAGGGTGCGGCTGCGGGTGGTCGAGGTGCGGTCGGCGTAGCGCACGGTGAGGGTCAGCGTGCGGCAGACCTTCTCCACCGCGCGCAGCCGGGCGCCGATCTCCCCGGCCGCCGACAGCAGCGCCCTGCGATGCCGGTCGGTGTCCAGCTCGTCCATGTCGAAGGGGCGTTCGGCGGCCAGGGAGCGCGAGACCGCGTTCGGCACGACCCGGCCGCGGTCGATGCCGTTCGCCTTCTCGAGCAGCTCGCGGCCCGCCTTCGCGCCGATCAGCCGCTGGAGCGTGGACAGGGGTGCGCCGGCCACCCGGCCGAGCGTGTCCAGGCCGTACTCGCACAGGGTGCGGGCGGTCGCCGGGCCCACGCCGGGCAGCGCGGCCACGGGCCGGCCGGCGAGGAACTCCGCGACGGCGTCCGGTTCCCCGGAGACGGCGCGGGTCACCCCGGGGCGGGCGTCGCGCAGCGCCATGCGGGCCAGCATCGGGCCCGGTCCGGCGCCGATCGCGCAGTCGACGCCGTGCAGCGCGAGGGCGCGGACCCGGATCACCGAGGCCAGTTCCACCGCGTCGCGCCCGAAGTACCGTTCGGCACCCCGGAGATCGGCCAGCGCCCCGTCCGGCGGCAGCGCCTCCACGACCGGGGTGAACTCCTCCAGCAGCCCGAGCAGGCCGGGCAGGGCCGCCTCGTGCGTCGGCGGCGGCTGGAAACGTACGCAGAGGATGGTCATCCCGCACTCCCCGGACTCTGGTGCCACAACTTCCTTCCCACCGCGGGCCCTTCGCCCGCGGGGCGCAGATCGGCCCAGGGGTGCATCTCGTACCCCGTGGACATGCGGATCGTCCGGCCCTCCATCGGGTCACGGGCCGCCGAACCGGCCGGCCGGGGCAGCCCGTCCGAACCGGCGATCCGGGCGCGGGACGGGCCGTCGCCGTCCTGCGGCGCGGAGCCGTCCGCGGCGCCGCCGGGCGGGCCGGCGAGGAGGGCGGCGACCCCGTCGAGACCCTCCTCGCGGCGCACCTCCAGCAGTTCGGCGAGGTTCCAGGCCGCCGAACCCACCACGCTGAGGCTGCGCGGGCCGCGCCGCTGCACCACGCCGCGCACCAGCAGCAGCCAGGAGTGGAAGACGGTGTGCGCGCAGGTGTCGTGGGAGTCGTCGAAGAAGGCGAGGTCGACCAGGCCCGTGCCGTCGTCCAGCGTGGAGAAGATGACCCGCTTACCGGACCGGATCGGTGGGGTCTGGGTGGCCGCCTTGGCGCCCGCGACCAGCACCGTCTCCCCGTGCCGGGCATCGCGCAGCCGGCGCGCGGACACCACGCCCAGCTCCTCGAGGAACTCCCGGTGGTCGTCCATCAGATTGCGCGAGGCGTCCATGGACAGCACGCCGAGTTCGGCGCTGAGCCGCTCCTGCGGGGTCAGGTCGGGCAGGCCGGCCGAGGCGGTCTTCCGGCCCCCCGCGAGCGGGAGCTGACCCCCGCCGCCACCCCGGGCGCCCCGGTGCAGTTCGGTCAGGTGAAGTTGCAGGTCACGGCGGTTGGCGCCGAACGCGTCCAGCGCGCCCACCTGGGCCAGCCGCTGGGCGAGCGGGCGGCTCGGGCGGGCCCGCTCCCAGAAGTCCAGCAGGGAGGCGTACGGCTGTCCGGCCGCGATCCGCTCCGCCTCGGCCTCGCTGATGCCGTGCACGTCGCTGAGGGCGAGCCGGAGCCCCCACACCCCCGATTCAGACACCAGTTCGATCCTGTGTGCGACCCCGGACACGTTCACGTCCAGCGGCAGGACCGGCACCCCGCGCCGCCGCGCGTCCGCCAGCAGCAACCGCTTGGGGTACATCCCGGGGTCGTGCGTGAGCAGCCCGGCGTAGAAGGCGGCCGGGTGGTGCGCCTTCAGCCATGCCGACTGGTAGGTCGGTACGGCGAAGGCGACGGCGTGGGCCTTGCAGAAGCCGTAGGAGCCGAAGGCCTCGACGATCTCCCAGGTCCGCCGGACCGTCTCCGCGTCGTATCCGTTCGCCGCCGCGGCCCGCGCGAACCACACCTTGATCCGCCCCTGCGACTCCGGGTCGGACAGCCCGCGCCGGACCCGGTCCGCCTCGCCGCGCCCGCAGCCGGTCAGGACGGAGACGATGTCGATGACCTGCTCGTGGAAGACGACGACCCCGTACGTGTCCTTCAGCGCCTCCTCCAGGTCCGGGTGCGGGTAGCGCACGGGCGCCCGCCCGTGCCGCGCCTCGATGAACGGCCGCACCATGTCGGCGGCGACCGGTCCCGGCCGGAAGAGGGAGATGTCGACCACCAGGTCGTGGAAGGTGCTCGGCTGCAGACGGCCCACCAGGTCCCGCTGGCCCGGCGACTCGATCTGGAAGCAGCCCAGCGTCTCGGTGGACCGGATGAGCCCGTACGTCGCCGGGTCGCCCGGCGCCACCGCGTCCAGGTCGATCCGCTCCCCCGCGGCCCGCTCCACCTCCGCGACCGCGTGCGCCATCGCCGACTGCATCCGCACACCCAGCACGTCCAGCTTGAGCAGTCCGAGGTCCTCCACGTCCTCCTTGTCGAACTGCGACATCGGCAGCCCCTCGCCGCTGGTCGGCACCACCGGCGTACGGGCGAGCAGGGAGGCGTCGGACAGGAGCACCCCGCACGGGTGCATGGCGACTCCGCGCGGCAGCGCGTCGAGCCCCTCGACCAGCTCCCAGAGCCTGCCGTACTTCTCCTTCTCCCCCGCCAGCTCCTTCAGCTCGGGCAGTTCCTCCAGCGCCGCGCGGGCGTCCCGGGCCCGGATGTGCGGGAAGGACTTGGCCACCCGGTCGATCTCGGCCGGGTCCATGGACAGCGCGGCCCCCACATCCCGGATGGCGTGCCGCACCCGGTAGGTCTCGGGCATGGAGACGGTCGCGACCCGCTCGGTGCCGAACCGGCCGATGATCGCCCGGTAGACCTCCAGCCGGCGCGCGGACTCCACGTCGATGTCGATGTCCGGCAGCACCACCCGCTCCTTGGACAGGAAGCGCTCCATCAGCAGCCCGTGCTCGACCGGGTCGGCGTGCGCGATGCCGATGAGGTGGTTGACGAGGGAGCCGGCGCCGGAGCCCCGGGCGGCCACCCGGATGCCCATCCCCCGGACGTCGTCGACCACTTGGGCGACCGTGAGGAAGTAGGAGGCGAACCCGTGGTGGGCGATGATGTCCAGCTCGCGGTGCATCCGCTCCCAGTACGCGCGCCGGCCGGCGTGACCGAGCCGCACCATCCCGGCCACCGCCCGCGAGGCGAGCGCCCGCTGGGCGGTGCGGCGGCCGGCGCCGACGAGGTGCGCCTCGGGGAAGTGGACGGTGCCGATGCCGAGGTCGTCCTCGGGGTCGACCAGGCACTCGGCGGCCGTGGCCCCGGTCTGCTCCAGCAGCCGGTGCGCGGTGTCGCGCCGGTAGCCGGCCGCCTCCACGACCCGCTCGGCGACCGCCAGCATGGCCTGCGCGTCCTTCAGCCAGGCCTCGCCCGGGTCCAGCTCCTTGCGGGGGTCGATCGGCACCAGTCGGCGGGCGGCGTCCAGGACGTCGGCGACCGGCCCCTGACCGGGGTCGGCGTAGCGGACGGCGTTGCTGAGCACCGGCCGGACCCGCTGCTCGGCGGCGAAGCCGACGGTACGGGCGGCCAGCCGCAGGGAGCCGGGGCCGGTGCCCGCGCGGCCGTGCCAGACGGCCTCCAGCCGCAGCGCGTCACCGTAGACCTCGCGCCAGGAGGCGAGCAGCCTCGCGGCCTGGTCGGGACGCCCGGCGGCGAGCGCGCGGCCCACGTCCGAACCCGGCCCGAGCAGCACGGTCAGTCCGTCGCCGTGGTTGCCGGACCAGGGCAGCAGCGGCGTGCCCCCGCCCTCGTGCGCGGCGGTGACGATCCCGCACAGGTCGGCCCAGCCGCGGGCGCCGTCCCGGGCGAGGTAGGTCGCCCGGGGGGCCGACTCGTCGATGAAGGCGCCGCCCCGCACCGGGGTGCGGTGCTTCTCCCGGCGGGCGGTCTCCGGCCCGGCCACCCCCAGGTTCACGCCGAACAGCGGGCGGACCCCCTCCGCGGCGCACGCCTTGGCGAACCGGACCGCCCCGGCGAGGGTGTCGCGGTCGGTCAGGGCGAGGGCCTCCATGCCCCGTTCCCCGGCGCGCGCGGCCAGCCGCTCCGGGTGGGAGGCGCCGTACCTCAGGGAGAACCCGGAGACGGTGTGCAGATGCGCGAAGCCCGGCACACGCACCTCCCGCACTCGTGAGCCCCGAACGGCTCTCGAACATCAGTTCCCTACTCCGCCATCCACCATACCCCCATTCTCGAACAAGTGTGCGACATCGCGATGACCCCCTCCCACCTGCGCAAACACCTCGCCGAACGGGCGCCCGGGGGCCGACAGCACGAAGTCCCGCCCCCTCGCGCGCGGGGACGGGACTTCGGCAGCGGGCGTCGTGCGGGTCAGCCGATCCGCGAGCCCGTGGCGGACAGCGCCTCGGTGACCGGCTGGAAGAAGGTCTCCCCGCCGGAGGCGCAGTCGCCGCTGCCGCCGGAGGTCAGACCGACGGCCTTGTCGCCGGAGAACAGCGAGCCGCCGCTGTCCCCGGGCTCGGCGCACACGTCGGTCTGGATCAGACCGCCGACCGTGCCCTCGGAGTAGTTGACCGTGGCGTTCAGGCCGGTGACCGTGCCGTCGTGCACCTGGGTGGTCGAACCGCTGCGGGTGACCTTCATGCCGACGGTGGCCTCGGCCGCGCCGGTGATCTGCTGGGCGGAGCCGTTGTAGAGGTCGACCTCGCTCGGGTGGTCGACCTGGGCCGTGTACTTGACCAGGCCGAAGTCGTTGCCCGGGAAGCTGGACTGCTCGTTCTGGCCGATGACGCCGCCCGAGGAGTCGGACCAGCTCGAGATGGCCTCGGTGCAGTGGCCCGCGGTCAGGAAGTACGGCTGTCCGCCCTTGACCACGTTGAAGCCGAGCGAGCAGCGCCCGCCCGAGCCGCTGATGGCGTCGCCGCCGGCGATGAAGGGCTTGTACCGCCCCTCGGACCGGTTCAGCTCGGCCTTGCCGCCCAGCCCGTCGACGACCTTGCCCAGTCTGGTCCACTCGGCCCCGGACACCGTTCTGTCGGCGGTGACGACGACCTTGTTGGTGACCGGGTCGGTCGCCCAGGAGGTACCCGGGATGGTCGCGTCCTGCTTCAGCGTCGCACGCGCGCCGTCGAGTTCGGCGAGCGAGTTGGCGACGACTCTGGCCTTGGCGCCGGCCGCCTCGACGGTCCTGGCGGCCGTGGCGTCGAGCACGTTGACGACGAGGCTCTTCGCCCGGGCGTCGTAGTAGCTGCCGGCCGCTCCGGAACCGAGGTCCCGGACGAGCGTGGAGGCGAGCTTTCCGGCCGCCGGGACGGACAGGATCCGCGCCTGGGGGGCGGACTTGGCGGGCTCGCTGGCGTTCGCACTCTGGAAGGTGACTCCCGCGGCGACCAGTGCGGCGATTCCCGCGCCGGCCACGGCGATCCGCCGCCCGGGTATGCGTCGGTGCTTCAACTCATGTCCTCCTGTGGGGGATCGGCTCCGCGGATTGTGGGGACCGCACGGGCCGGAAGGCTGGTTGACGGGCGCCCACTCTTCCGAACCGCACAGGGGGCACACAAGGTCGACTTCAGGACGCGCGCGCGGAAGACGCGTGCGCCCCACCCCCGCTTGGGAGTTCACGGTCGCCCCAGGGAATTCGCACTGCAAACACCCGGTGCGAGCAACGGCTCTGCGGACAGTGACCGTCGCCGCTGGCCGGAATTCGATCCTCCGCATCGGGCCGCCGGGGGCGGGCAGACGGAAGCCCCCGCACACGCGAAGCGTGCGGGGGCCGATGCCGTCACGACGCCGTCACGGCCGCGTCCGGCCGCGGGGACCCGGAAGGCGGTCCCGTCCTAGTAGACGTGGACTCCGTAGGCGCTCAGCGCCTCGGTGACCGGCTGGAAGAAGGTCGTACCGCCGGATGTGCAGTCACCGCTGCCGCCCGAGGTCAGGCCGTAGGCCTTGGTGCCGCCGTACAGCGGGCCGCCGGAGTCGCCGGGTTCGGCGCAGACGGTGGTCTGGATCAGGCCGTAGACGATGTCGCCACCGCCGTAGTTGACCGTCGCGTTCAGCGCGGTGACGCGGCCGCTGTGGGTGCCGGTCGTGGATCCGCGGCGGTAGACGGTCGTGCCGACCGAGGGCGTCGCGGCGCTGGTGATGTCCTGGCTGCCGACGGCACCCGACTTGGTCACCGAGCTGTTGGTGTAGCGCACGATGCCGTAGTCGTTGCCGGGGAAGCTGGAGCCGGCCGTGGAGCCGAGCGTGGTCGAGTGCGAGGAGTTCGACCACCAGGTGCCCGCGCCGTCGGTGCAGTGACCGGCGGTCAGGAAGTAGTAGTTGCCGCTGGAGTCCTGGACGTTGAAGCCCAGCGAGCATCGCCAGCTGCTCGCGTAGATCGCGTCGCCGCCGGAGATCAGCTTGTTGAACTTGCCGGGCGTGTGCTTGACGACGAGTGCGCCCGAGTTGTTGCCGGCCTGCTGCTTGATCTTGGCGATCTCGGCCTGGGACACCGTGCTGTCGACGGTGACGACGACGCGGTTGTTCTTGGCGTCCACCGCCCAGGCCGTGCCGGGGATGTCGGCCTGGAGGACGGAGTCGCTCGCCCTGGTGAGCTGGTTTGCGCTGAACGTGTGGGCGTCGCTGGCGTTCGCGGTGGGGGCGGCGAACGCTGCCGCGGCCAGGAAGCCGGTCGCCACGGCGGTCAGCCGGGTCCGTCTTGCGATACCGCTGCGGGGAGTGGTGCGCTTGATCCTCACGTTGCATTCCCTCCCAGGGGAAGTCGAGGGCCCGCGTGGGGTCGGGGCCCGGTGAGGCGCAGTCAGGGACTCGTTCGGGGTACCGAACAACGCTCATGTTCCTGACAAGCGCTGAGGGGGAGTATTCGGCCGAACGGCCGGTCGGCACAAGGGTGCCTTTCGGCCGTCAAGCTTTGAACCACCTATGCGGGCCGCCCCCTTGACACCGGCTCAGGAAGAGCGTGGCCGGTACACACCGCGCACGGGCCGGCGGCGGGCGGTACCGGGCCGATTCCGGCCAGGGTGAAGGCGGGTTCACCGGCGGGGACGAGGTCGCGCCCCCGTCCGCCGGCACCACCCGTGCACGGCCGGGCCGCCGGACCGGGCGACGGTGGCATCCTCACCGCCACCCCGTTCCGGGCATGGCCGGAATTCACCCCTCCGGATGGTCCCCTAGCAGTCGCAGCACGAACAGCACTCACAGCATTCGCAGCACTGGCAGGCCTCGCAGCACGAGCAGTCGCAGGCGCAGTCGCCGCACCAGCCCTCGCGCTTCTTCCGGGACCAGGGGCCCTCGTACTCGTCGGCGCAGCACACCTTGCAGGTGCAGCACACCCCCAGGGCGGCCGCGCACCCGGCCCAGAAGCCCCGCTTGTCCGGGCGCGGCGGCTCGCCCCCGAAGGGGTTGCCGTACGGGTTGCCCGGCGCCGGGGGTGCCTGGTGCCCCGGGGGCGGCCCGAAGGAGGCCTCGGGCGCGTGTCCGCACGAGTGGCCGCCGAACGCCCGGTCCACCGAGCGGCTCAGCTCGTGCGCGAGCAGCAGGTGGACCAGCCCGCGGTCGGTGAGCTCCGCCTCGCGCAGCGCCAGCCGGATGCCGTGCAGGGCGTCGTCGGCGAGCCGGCGTGCCTCGGTGAGAGAGGTGCCGGTGGCGGTGAGCGGGTTCCAGGCGCCCGAGCGCGCGTCCGCCTCCCGGTCCTCCACGGCGTCCAGCAGGTGCGCGAGCCGGCCGAAGAGGCGGCCGGCCTCGGCGAGCGGCCCGGCGTTACCCGGCCGCCCGGCCAGCACGGCGGTGTGCGCGAAGGCGGCCGCGGTCGCCGTCTCGGTCGGCTCGGTGACCGTCAGCAGCGGGGTGCCGTACCCCGCCAGGGCCTCGATGCCGGTCTGCCGGTCGACGGCGTCGACGAGGACGCCGGTGTCGAACCCGACGGCGGCGCCGCTGTGCGCCCCGGCCTTCCCCCAGCTCGCCGCGACCCGGCGCGCCGCGAGCGCGACCGGCCTGCGGGCCAGCAGCCCGTCCCGGTCGGCGACGTGGTCGCGCACTTTGGCGGAGGCGAGGACCAGCGAGACGGCCGCGGCGAGCCGGGCGCCCTCGCCCTGGGCGACGGACGCCGTCCGCATGCCGCGCAGCGCGCACGGCCCGGCGGTGCGCCGGGACCCCTCCACGGGGCCGGCCTGAGCCTCCGTCAGGACGGATATCAGCAGGCCGTCGTAGTTGGTCACGACGCGGGCGAACTGCCCGTGATCACGGCGCAGGGCGAGACACAGCCCGCACAGGTGTGCCATCCACTGGGCCCTCAGACCCTCCCCCAGCCGGTGACTGCACGGCCGTACGATTCCGAACACGTCGATCCCCCGTGATGTGCCGCGACCTCGAGCCGGGGCATCGTATCGGCCGACTGTCGGCTCATATCAGGTATGCCGTTCACCCGAACGCTCCGTGCATCACCCATCCGCCAACGACAATCATATTTCACTCACAGTCAGCAGCCGTATGAGTCGGGACCCTTGGGGTACATGGGCTCTCGACGTAGCCGCTGTGCACCAGTACCGTCACAAACCCCCCGCGCGGCGTCTATCCACTTGGCGCACCGTCCGCATCATGGATGACCATAGGGATGCCGGAAGCAAGAAGACAGCTGTGAGAGGAGGCGTCCATGGGATCGGTACGCAAGGCGAGTGCGTGGCTCGGCCTCGTCGACGACAACGATGACGAGCGTTACTACGACGACGACTACTCCGAGGGCACCGAGTCCGCGGACGCCTGGGTCACGGACCCCCGGGTGAAGGTGGCAACGGACACGGCCGAGGAGAAGGGCCGCCGGATCGGCACGGTCACCCCGGACAGCTTCCGGGACGCCCGCGCCATCGGCGAACTGTTCCGGGACGGCGTCCCGGTCATCATGAACCTGACGGCGATGGAGCCCTCCGACGCCAAGCGCGTGGTGGACTTCGCGGCCGGGCTGACCTTCGGCCTGCGGGGCACGATCGAGCGGGTCGCGAACCGGGTGTTCCTGCTGACGCCCTCGAACACCGAGATCGTCAGCGGTGAGCCGGCGGCACGCCGCGAGGACGGCTTCTTCAACCAGAGCTGAGGCAGGGCCGTTCACCGGCCCTGCCTCCTCCGGGAGCTCACCGGAAGGCGTCGAGCCCGGTGAGCGCCTTGCCCAGCACGAGCTGGTGCATCTCGACGGTGCCCTCGTAGGTGAGCACCGACTCGAGGTTGGTCGCGTGCCGCATGACGGGGTATTCGAGGGAGATCCCGTTGGCACCGAGGATCGTCCGCGCCGTACGGCAGATCTCGATGGCCTCGCGGACGTTGTTGAGCTTGCCGAAGCTGATCTGCTCGGGACGCAGGCGGCCGGCGTCCATCCGCCGCCCCAGATGGTGGGCGAGCAGGATCCCCTTGTGCAGTTCCACCGCCATGTCGGCGAGTTTCGCCTGGGTGAGCTGGAAGCCGCCGATGGGCCGCCCGAACTGCTCCCGGGTCTTCGCGTACTCCACGGCCGCCTCGAAACTGCTGCGCGCCGCGCCCATGGCGCCCCAGACGATGCCGTACCGGGCGTGCGAGAGGCAGCCGAGCGGCCCGCGCAGGCCGGTGACCTCCGGCAGCACCGCGCCGGCGGGCAGCCGTACGTCGTCCAGGACCAGCTCGCTGGTGACGGAGGCGCGCAGGGACCACTTGTGCTTGATCTCGGGCGCCGAGAAGCCGGGGCGGTCGGTCGGCACGACGAAGCCGCGGATGCCCTCCTCGGTCTGCGCCCAGACGACGGCCACCCCGGCCACCGAACCGTTGGTGATCCACATCTTGCGCCCGTTGAGCACCCAGTCGTCGCCGTCGCGCTTGGCGTGGGTGCGCATCGACGCGGGGTCGGAACCGTGGTCGGGCTCGGTGAGCCCGAAGCAGCCGATCACCTCGCCGGCGGCCATCCGCGGCAGCCAATGACGCTTCTGCTCCTCGCTGCCGAACCGGTGGATCGCGTACATCGCGAGCGAGCCCTGCACGGAGACCAGGGAACGGATTCCCGAGTCGGCCGCCTCCAGCTCCAGGCAGGCGAGTCCGTACTGCACGGCCGTGGCGCCGGCGCAGCCGTAGCCGGTCAGGGACATGCCGAGCGCGCCGATGCCGCCCAGTTCCCGGGCGAGCTCCCGGATGCCGGGCAGCTCGCCCTTCTCGTACCAGTCGGCGACGTACGGCAGCACCCGGTCGGCCGCCCAGCCCCGGACGGTGTCCCGGATCGCCAGGTCCTCCGGGTCGAGCAGGTCGTCGATACCGAGCGGGTCTGCGGCATCGAACGGGGGCAGCTTCGCGGACGCGGACATGGGACACCCTCCGGAACACTGGAACTCATCAAAAACTAGCAGCGCTAGTTACGTCTCTCCGGCCGACGTTACGGTGCGGTGTCCCGCGCGTCCAGAGCGCGGGTCAGGCCGACACCTTCGGCTTCTGCGGCTCCCGCGGGGAGGGCACCGCCCCCACTGCCGGGACCTCGTCCGCGCCCTGCTCGCCGCACTGCATGATCCGGGGCAGCCGCAGCGCCATCATCGCGCCCAGCAGCAACAGCCCGGCGCTGACCAGCAGGGTCACATGGAGTCCGTGCACGAAGGAGTCCCGGGCGGCCCGGCGCAGGGCCTCACCGGCGGGGCCGCCCAGGCGCCCGGCGACCTCGTAGGCCTCGCCGAGCGAGTGGCCGGCCGCCCGTGAGGCGTCCGAGGGGACACCCGGCACCGACGTGAGGCCCGGCGCGTAGGCCCTGTTCATCACGCTGCCGAGCAGCGCGATCCCTATCCCGGCGCCGAGCTGGTACGAGGTCTCGCCGATCGCCGCCGCCCCGCCGGCCTGCTCGGCCGGGGCCTCGCTGAGCATCGACTCGTAGGCGCCGAAGAGGGTGGTCTCCAGGCCGAAGCCGAGCAGTACGAAGCCGCAGAGCAGCAGTGCCGCGTCGTCCTCGCCGCCCATCGCGGTCAGCGTCACCACCGCGGCGGCGGTGAGGCAGAAGCCGGCGCTGACCATCCGGCGCGGTCCGAAGCGGCGCAGCATCCGGGCGCCCGCGAGGCCCGCCGCCATCGCCGCCACGGTCAGGGGCAGCAGCCGCAGACCCGTCCGCAGCGGCGACAGCCCCAGCACCAGTTGCAGGTACTGCGCCGCGATCAGCTCCAGGCCGACCAGCGCGAGCATGGCCAGCACGATGCAGCCCACCGCGGTGGTGAAGGCAGGCCGCCGGAACATCCGCAGGTCGACCAGTGGGTGCGTCCGGCGCCCCTGGCGCCGGACGAAGAGGAACAGCAGCGCCGCGCCCAGCAGCAGCGGGGCCACCGTGAACGGGCTCGCGGCGGACTCCCCGCCACCGAGCCGCTTCACGCCCAGGACGACGCCGAACAGACCGGCCGCCGCCATCAGCGCGCCGGTGACGTCCCAGGGGCCGTCGCGCTCACCCCGGGACTCGGGCAGCAGCATGCGCCCGATCGGCAGGCTGACCAGCATCAGCGGGATGTTGACCAAGAAGACCGAGCCCCACCAGAAGTGCTCCAGCAGGAAGCCGCCGAGCAGCGGGCCGACGGCCGCGCCGACGGCGGCGACCGCGCTCCAAATGCCGATGGCCAGCGCGCGCTCACGCCGGTCGGGGAAGACCTGGCGGAGGATCGACAGGGTCGCGGGCATGATCATCGCACCGCCGACGCCGAGCAGCGCGCGGGCGAGGATCAGCGTCTGGGCGCTCGGCGCGAAGGCGGCCACGGCGGAGGCGACACCGAACAGGGCGTAGCCGAGGAGCAGCACGCGCCTGCGCCCGATCCGGTCGCCGAGCGTGCCGAAGAGGATCAGCAGCGAGGCGCAGACCAGCGGGTAGACGTCGACGATCCAGAGCAGCTCCACGGCACCGGGCCTGAGGTCCTCGGTGACGGCGGGGACCGCCACGTGCAGCACGGTCGCGTCGAGGGCGACGAGCAGCAGGCTGACGCAGAGGACGACCAGGACGACCCAGCGGTTGGCACCGGCACCGGTCCCGGCCTCCCGACGGCGCGGCCGAACGGCAGCCGTGGTCGTCCCGGACATGTACGTACCTCCCAGATGATCCCTCGCGTGCGGCGGATCGGCGGAGTGGGGACTCTCCGTCGTACGGCCGGAGAGGAGCGGGGTCTCCGGCCCGCGCAAACCCACGCGGGTGACTCGCCAGCGTACGCGAGTCCGTCGTGGGCACACGTGGCCGACCTCTCACACGCGGGACCGAACCCGTGTGGCGTACGCCACCTCGTACGACGTCGCGCGTGCCCGGCGGGCGGCCCGGCTTTCGGCCCGGCCGATAATCGAGCCCGTGACCGACCTTGCGACGCGCGCGGCCCCGGCCCGCGACACCTTCCTGCGCCGGGCGGCCCCGGCCCTCCTCGGGTACGCGGCCGTCCGTGTCCTCGGCCTGCTCGTGCTGGCCGTGTGGAGCGCCGCGCGCGGCAGGAGCGCGCTCACGCTGCTGGGCGCGCGCTGGGACTCCCTCTGGTACACCCGGGTCGCCGAGCTCGGTTACGGCTACGAGGTCCGCCTGCCGAACGGCGACGTCCACTCCAACCTGGCGTTCTTCCCGCTGCTGCCCTGGCTGGAGCGGCTGCTGCACGGCGTCACGCCGCTGTCGTACGCGCACGCCGGCCTGGTCGTCGCCCTGCTCGCCTCGCTGGCCGCGGCCGGAGGGATCTTCGCGGTCGCGGAGTGGGTGTACGGGCCCCGGGCGGGGGTCTGCGCGGTGCTGCTGTGGGCGGTGCTGCCGGTCGGGATCGTGCAGTCGATGGCCTACAGCGAGTCCCTGTTCACCGCGCTGGCCGCCTGGTCCCTGTACGCCGTGCTGACCGGCCGGTGGGTCGGGGCGGGTGCGCTCGCGGCGCTGGCGGGGCTGACCCGGCCGGTGGGTCTCGCGGTGGTCGCCGCGGTCTGGGTGGCGGGCGTGCTCACGTTCCTGCGCGAGCGGGGCGCGCGCGACGCGCGCGGCGGCGACGGCGCTCCAGGCCCGGCGGCCGGTGTGTGCGCCGAGCGCGTCGCGGGCGCCGGCAGCGCGCACGAACCGACACGCGCTCCCTTCGCGTCAGAGGGCGCGCATGATGCGGCGCGCGCTCCGTCCCTTACCTCTTGCGCTCCCTGCGCGCCCGCCTGGCGCCGCGCCCTCGGGCTGCTCCTCGCCCCGCTGGGCGCGGCGGGCTACGTGCTCTGGGTCGGCCACCGCACCGGCCGGGGGCCCCTCGGCTACCTGAACGTGCAGGCCGGCTGGCGCAACGGGTTCGACGGCGGATACGCCTTCGCCCGCTTCGTCGCCGACAAGTTCACGTCACTGCCGTCGGCCCTCGCCGGAGCGGGCCTGATCATCGGGGTGGCCCTGCTGATCATGCTGTACGTGACCGGCGTACGGCAGCGTCAGCCCCTTGCGCTGCTGGTGTACACGGGTGTCGTCCTCGCCCTCGCCCTGTGCGCCTCGAGCTACTTCGGGTCGAAGCCGCGGCTGCTGATGCCGGCCTTCCCGCTGCTGTTCCCGCTCGCCCGCGCCCTGGCCCGGTCGCGGACCTCACGGTCGGCGCTGGTCACGGCGGGTCTGGCGGTGGCGACGGCGGTGTACGGCGCGTTCTGGCTGAACGGCTCCGGTCCCCCGTGATCGACTCCGGCGGCCGATGAGCACACCCTGAATTCCACCCCATGATTCGGTGAACGAATTCATAAGAGCCATATAACCGCCGCCCGGAATGATCAAAGGAATTCCAGGAAGCCGGTTCACCGGATTGCGGAATCCCAGGAATTCAGCGGCTCCTGAGAGGTTTCCCACATCACATCGTCATCACAAAGCCGCTGTTTCGACCGGGAACAGAGCGCACTCACTGTAACGTCGATCGGGTGCGTACCGAACTAAACCTCACCCGGCGTCTGGACCGGGTGTTCGCCAGGCTGGACCGTGAGCCGGAACGGCCGGCCCACCTCGATGTGCCGCGGATGAGCCGGCACCGGGTCGTGCTGTTCACCGCGACCCTCGCCTTCTACCTGGCGATCGTCTGGGCCGTGGTGATCACCTCCTGGCTGGTCCGGCTCGACTGGCAGGTCATGTTCTTCCGGCCGTACCAGCAGTGGTCGGAGATCCACTGGTTCGTCGACTACTACGTGGTGCTCGGCCAGCGCGGCCCCACCGCGGTGATGGTCGCGGCCTGGCTGGGCTGGCGCTCCTGGCGGCAGCACACGCTCCGCCCGCTGCTGACCCTCGGCGCCTCACTGCTGCTGCTCAACATCACGGTCGGCGCCGCCAAGTACGGCATGGGCCGGCTCGGCCCGCACTACGCCACCGTGATCGGCTCGAACGAGATGGGTCTCGGCGGCGATATATTTCCCAGCGGCCACACCGCCAACGCCGTGGTGACCTGGGGAATCCTGGCGTATCTGGCCTCCACCCCGACCGCGCGCCGCTGGCTGTCCGCCGTGTCGGCCGTGACCTCGCTGGGCGTCGGAATGGCCACCGTCTACCTCGGTACGCACTGGCTGAGCGACGTGCTGCTGGGCTGGGCCGCGGGCCTGCTGATCCTGCTCGCGCTGCCGTGGTGCGAGCCGCTGATCGCCCGCGCCGAGACCGCGGTCTTCGATCTGCGCGACCGCTGGCGCGCCCGCCGCGGCCGCACCGCGCCGGCGCCCACCGTGCCGGTCCCCGTGGTGCTCAAGCCGCGCACCGCGCCCGCCGGGCAGCCCGCTCCGGCCCGCGAGCCGGTGGCGTCGGTGCGCGGGCCCCGGGCGCCGATCCATCTGGCCCCGGGTCCGCACACGGCCCGTTCGGAGCGCACTCCCCTCACCCCGGCGGGCAGCCGCCGGCCGCCGCACGCCGACCGGTTGCCGCGCGGCGCCTCCCAGCCCGCCCGGCCCGTCTCGGGCGGCTGACAGCCGCCCTGGCGGCGGAGTCCGGTACGCACGACCGACCCCGCACGTACGGCGAAGACCCCGTCTCCCCTTCCGGGAGCGGGGTCTTCGCCGTACGTGCGGGGTGCTCAGCCCTTCCAGGCGCGGGTCACCCGGCCGTCCCGCACCTCGAAGTTGAGCCGGCCCACCCGGTACTCCATGGTGATGATCGCGCCCGGCGGCAGTGACCGTACCGTCGGCCACCCGCGCTGCCGGGCGAGCCGCTCGGCGCTCGGGACGTCGAGGCCGACGTACCCGTCCGGACTGTCCTGGGGCTCCGCTGGCGGAGTGGGAATCGGTGCCATGCGGCCACGCTAGGCCGCATCGGGCGAGGACGGAAGCCGCTGCGGCGGCAGGCCTCCCGGCCCCTCTCCTGTCACGCTTCTGTCACAGGTTCCCGAAGCCGTTCTCTTCGAACTCCGTCACACGATCGGGGGTTTCCATGCCGTTCGCCGGGGTATTCGAACACAATTCTCACGCGCCGGAGCACCCCGCGGAATTGGCCGGCGGAAAGCACCGGGGCGCCGGTCGAGGCCGGTCCACGGCGTGATTCCGCGGCGAATCCGCGGCCGTGTCGGGAGAGCCGACGCCGCATGGGAATTTCATGGATTCGGCGTGCCGGAGCCGTGCGGCCCCGCCGACCGGGCCAGTGCCCCGTCGAGCCGGTCGCGGATCCTCCTGATCGACTCGGTCAGCTCGGCGGGCTCCAGGACCTCGAACGGGAAGCCGGTCATCATGATGTGAATCACCATCACCTCCAGGCTCGGCGCGCCGCTGCGCAGGACGCAGGCCTCCGGGCCGTCGGCCTCCAGCGTCCCGGCGGACGGCGAGATCCGCTCGGCGGCCTCGTGCAGCGGCACCAGCAGCCGGACCGCGGACCGCTCGGCGTACGCGCGCGTGGAGACGCCCTCGGAGACATGGGCGGCGAGGTCCTCGGCGGGCGGCTCGCGCGGGGTGAAGCGGGGTCCGTGCGGCGGCCTGGGGGCGATGCGGTCGACCCGGAACGTCCGCCAGTCCGCCCGGTCGACGTCCCAGGCGACCAGGTACCAGCGCCGCTCGGTGCAGACCAGCCGGTGCGGTTCGACGGTGCGGCGGCTCGCGGTGCCGTCGTGCGCGCGGTACTCGAAGCGCAGCCGCTCGGCGTCCCGGCACAGATGGGCGATCTCGGTGAGCAGCGCCGGGTCGACCGGGGAGGCCGGCGGGCCGCCGCGCAGCATCGGCACGGTGAAGGCGTTGAGCGCGCCCACCCGGCGGCGCAGCCTGTTCGGCAGCACCTGTTCCAGCTTGGCCAGGGCGCGTACGGAGGTCTCGCCGATGCCCTCGATGCCCTGTCCGGCGGCGGTGCGCAGGCCGACGGCCACGGCGACGGCCTCGTCGTCGTCCAGCAGCAGCGGGGGCAGTTCCGCGCCCGCGCCGAGTTGGTAGCCGCCGCCGGTGCCGGGGCTGGCGTTGACCGGGTAGCCCAGCTCGCGCAGCCGGTCCACGTCCCGGCGGACCGTACGCGCGGTGACGCCGAGCCGGTCGGCGAGTTCGGCGCCGGACCAGTCGCGGTGGGCCTGGAGCAGCGAGAGCAGACGCAGCAGTCGTGCCGAGGTCTCCAACATGGGGCCGAGTCTGCCGGCCGATGCGGACAGCCGCTGTCCTCGACGGGACAGCGGCTGTGGTGCGCGGGCTCGCTCAGAGCGCCAGGCGCCGGCCGGGCACGATCAGGTCCGGGTCGTCGCCGATGACGCTCCGGTTGGCGGCGTAGATCCGCTGCCAGGTGGTGCCGTGCCGGGCGGCGATGGTGCTCAGGGTGTCGCCCTCGCGGACGGTGTAGTCGCCGCGCGCCGCGTCGCGGCCGGTGTGGGCCGACGTGCGCTCGGGCTTCGCCGCCGGCGCCGGCTCCGTCGTCGCGCCGCTCCCGGCCGCCGCGCCCGAGGCGGGCGCCGGGGCGGTCCCGGTGGCTCCGGCCCGGCCGGAGCAGACCGGCCAGGCGCCCCAGCCCTGGGCCCGCTGGACCTTGGTGGCGACGGCGATCTGCGCGCCGCGGGAGGCCTGGTCGGCCGTCGGGGCGTAGGAGCCGCCGCCGTACGCGCGCCAGGTGCCGGCGGAGAACTGGAGCCCGCCGTAGTAGCCGTTGCCGGTGTTGATGTGCCAGTCGCCGCCGCTCTCGCACTGGGCGATGCGGTCCCACACCCCGTTGTCCGCGGCGTTCGCGTCGCCGGTGGCGGCCAGCAGTCCCAGCGGGGCCAGCAGGGCGGCTCCGGCCAGGGCGGCCGCTGTCGTACGGCCCCTGCGGGCGCCGTCGGGACGGGTGGTGCGGCGGGTGGTATCGGCACAATCGGACATGTAACTCCCTCTCCACGAACCCGGGCTCCCCCGGGCGGAGCGCGCCTCGCCGCGCAGGACCGCGGTTCCTCGCGCCCGCCCCGTCCGCCGCGGCCGGTGCGGCGATCGTGCTCTGCCTGGCCGGCCGGCGGACGTAC
This sequence comes from Streptomyces sp. NPDC005706, assembly GCF_040631045.1. Taxonomy (NCBI): domain Bacteria; kingdom Bacillati; phylum Actinomycetota; class Actinomycetes; order Kitasatosporales; family Streptomycetaceae; genus Streptomyces; species Streptomyces sp. NPDC005706. The sequence goes on from NZ_JBEXYS010000004.1 coordinate 437,111, forward strand.
CCGAGCGGTGCTGGTTGCACACGGCGGAGGAATGTAGAGAGAGCGGGCCGGCTGTTTCAACCAAGTCGCCGTCGTTCCAGGCCAGTTCGCGGTTACCTCAGGTATCGACGATTTTCGGCCAGCCGTTTCGTGCGTGGATTTCACGATTTTTCGACCACACACGTGACCGACGCGTGACCCACTTCACTCATTCAAGTGCCTTGACGGGACACGGACTTGACGATGAGTGCCCGGTTCCGCACCGATGGTGACCCTGTGCGGTGGATGGTTCGATTCCGTCGCCCCCGGGGCGTGACCCCCACCACAGGACGCCCGTTGTCTTCTTCATGAGCCCGGAGCACCGGGGCTCAGCGGCCGGGAGCCACCCTGCCGACCCAGCACCGCATCCCGAGGGAGCCACCGTGCCGCGCATGCTCGACGTCAGTGACGCAGTACGCGCCGAGATCGGCGACGAAGAAGCCGACCGGCTGCTCGCCGGAGAGAACGCCCCGGGCAGTTACGACTGCACGTCCTGCCGCACCCCGGGCGACTCCGAGCAGGAGCGCACCAGCACCGTTCTGTTCGTCGGCGACGAGACCGCCGTCCTCGCCTTCGCCCACGCCGGCTGCCTGCCCTCGCAGGTCGTCCAGGTCACCGAGGAGCAGTTGCAGGGCGCCGTCCGCTCCATCGGCGGCCGCCCGGCCGCGGACGGCGACCCGCGGCGGTCCGTGCCCGAGCAGGCCGTGCTCGGTGTGACCAGCGGTCTGGTCCTGATCGAGGGCGAGTTGCACCCGGCGCTCGTCGTCGAGCCGACGGCGCCCATCGTGCGTCCCGGCTCCTACGGCGCCGGCGACGACTTCCTGCCGCTGCTCATCGAGCAGGGCTTCATGCCGGTGATGGAGCTGGCGTCGGTCCCGCCGGTGCTGCACGGCTGGTCGGTCCTGCTCGCGATGGGCCAGCTCCACGCGGTGCTCCAGCCGGGGGCGGCCGGCGGTCAGCCGGTCGCCTGGTGGCAGGCGCACCATCCGCTGCAGGTGACCGACAGCTGGCGGGCCGCCGCCAACAAGCACCAGCAGGTGCTGATGTTCGCGGCGCCCGTGGGGTCCATCGGACGGCAGCCCCGGGAGGACCTGCTGCGCGACTCCCTCGACCGGGCCGCGGCGAGCGGCAAGCTGGTCGCGGCGGCGCTGCCCCTCGCGGGCACCTGAGACCCGCCCGGCGGCAGGCCGGGAGCGCGCCCCCACTTGTCCGACCGCATCCCTTTCGGAGCCCGGTCGTTTGGACATACGTGCACGCATACGACACTCCTCCTCCCCGCCGGTCCGCCTTCGCCTCCGTTCCGTCCGCCCGGGCGGGGGAGAGTCCGGTCGCGGCATCGGCCACGCCGATCTACGACTCGCTCTACGCGGAGTGGGTCAAGGCCTTCCGTACGCTGCCGGGCGACCGCAGTGGTGAGGAGGAGCTGGGGTTCTGTGCCTTCGGGAACACCCCGCACAGCACCGGTTCGTACCGCATGACCTCCTACAGCGCCTACAGCGCGGGGGCGTACAGCGCCCGGCAGGGCGGCGGTCAGCAGCAGCCGCAGTGGCAGCGGGTCGGCACGCTGGGGCGGCAGCAGGACACCGGGATGCACCACGTCCCGGCGGGGCTGCCGCCCGCTCCGCGGCGCGGTGCCTGAGGCATGGCGAAGGGCGGCCCCCGTTACCGCGGGTGGCCGCCCTTCGCCATGCCTCGAGGGACCGGTTACTTCTTCTTGCCGCGCTTCTCGCGTACCCGCACCGAGAGGTGGATCGGGGTGCCCTCGAAGCCGAACTCCTCACGCAGACGGCGCTCGATGAAGCGCCGGTAGCCGGCCTCGATGAAGCCGGAGGCGAAGAGGACGAACCGCGGCGGCTTGGTGCCGGCCTGGGTGCCGAACAGGATGCGCGGCTGCTTGCCGCCCCGGACGGGATGCGGGTGGGCCGAGACCAGCTCGCCGAGGAAGGCGTTCAGCCGGCCGGTGGGCACCCGGGTCTCCCAGCCGGCGAGGGCGGTCTCGATCGCCGGGACCAGCTTCTCCATGTGCCGGCCGGTACGGGCCGAGACGTTGACCCGGGGCGCCCAGGCGACCTGGCCCAGCTCGGTCTCGATCTCCCGCTCCAGGTAGTAGCGGCGCTCCTCGTCGAGGGTGTCCCACTTGTTGAAGGCGAGGACGACCGCGCGGCCCGCCTCCACGGCCATGGTGACGATGCGCTGGTCCTGGACCGAGATGTTCTCGGAGCCGTCGATCAGGATGACGGCCACCTCCGCCTTCTCGACGGCGGCCGCGGTGCGCAGCGAGGCGTAGTAGTCGGCGCCCTGCTGGAGGTGGACGCGCTTGCGGATGCCCGCGGTGTCGACGAACTTCCAGGTCACCCCGCCCAGCTCGATCAGCTCGTCGACCGGGTCGCGGGTGGTGCCGGCCAGCTCGTTGACGACGACGCGCTCCTCGCCCGCCACCTTGTTCAGCAGGGAGGACTTGCCGACGTTCGGGCGGCCGATGAGGGCGATGCGGCGCGGACCGCCGACCGCGGTGCCGAAGGTCTGCTCGGGTGCCTCGGGCAGCGCCTCCAGGACGGCGTCCAGCATGTCGCCGGTGCCGCGCCCGTGCAGGGCGGAGACGGGGTGCGGCTCGCCGAGGCCCAGGGACCAGAGGTAGGTGGCGTCGGCCTCGCCGCTCGGGCCGTCGACCTTGTTGGCGGCCAGGACGACGGGCTTGCCCGCCTTGCGCAGCAGCCGTACGACCGCCTCGTCGGTGTCGGTGGGGCCGACCTTGGCGTCCACGACGAAGACGACCGCGTCGGCGGCCTCGATCGCGTACTCGGCCTGCGCGGCGACGGAGGCGTCGATACCGAGGACGTCCTGCTCCCAGCCGCCGGTGTCGACCACCTTGAAGCGGCGGCCCGCCCACTCGGCCTCGTAGGTGACGCGGTCACGGGTGACGCCGGGCTTGTCCTCGACCACGGCCTCACGGCGGCCGATGATCCGGTTCACCAGGGTCGACTTGCCGACATTGGGACGGCCGACGACGGCGAGCACGGGCAGCGGGCCGTGGCCCGCCGCCTCGATGGCGCCCTCGACGTCCTCGACGTCGAAGCCCTCTTCCGCGGCGAGCTCCATGAACTCCGCGTACTCGGCGTCGCCGAGAGCCCCGTGGTCGTACTCGTGCTCAGCCGAGTCGCCGGGCTGGGTCTGGTCGTTCATGAAGTCCGTACCTCGTCGTTCATCGTGGTGATCGGTGGACCGGCCCTGGTGGGCCGATCCACTACTCAAGTGTCGCTCAGCGCGGTCAAGTGTCGCTCAGCGCCCGGTCAGGCGCCTGGCGTTTTCCAAGTGGCCGGTGAGCTGCTTCTGGATGCGCTCGGTCGCCTCGTCCAGCGCACTGCGCGTGCGCCGCCCCGACCCGTCGCCCGCGTCGAACGGGTCTCCGAAGACGACGTCGACGCGGGAGCGCAGCGGGGGCAGCGCCTTTATCAACCGGCCGGGCCGCTCGGTGCTGCCCAGGACGGCCACGGGCACGATCGGCGCTCCGCTGCGCACCGCGAAGTACGCGAGCCCGGCCCGCAGCGAGGCGAAGTCGCCCTCGCCCCGGGTGCCCTCCGGGAAGATGCCCAGCACGCCCCCGGCCGCCAGCACGCCGAGGCCCCGGGTGATGGCGGTGCGGTCGGCGGAGGCGCGGTCCACCTCGAGCTGGCCGATGCCGGTCAGGAAGGGGTTCAGCGGGCCGACGAACGCCTCCTTCTTGATCAGGAAGTGCGTCGGCCGGGGCGAGACACCCATGACCATGGGCCCGTCGATGTTGTGCGAGTGGTTCACGGCGAGGATCGCCGGGCCGCTCGCGGGCAGCTTCCAGGCGCCGAGCACACGCGGCCGCCACAGCCCGTACATCAGGCCGACGCCGATGCGCCGCCCGACCTCGGCGCCCCGCTCCGACGGAAGGCTCACTTCCCGGCCCGCTTCTCCTCGACCAGGGTGACGACGCACTCGATGACCTGGGCGAGGGTGAGCTCGGTGGTGTCCACCTCGACCGCGTCGCCGGCCTTGGCGAGCGGGGAGGTCTTGCGGCTCGAGTCGGCGGCGTCCCGCTTGATCAGGGCCTCACGGGTGGCGTGGACGTCGGCGCCCTTCAGCTCGCCGCTGCGGCGGGCCGCGCGGGCCTCCGGGGAGGCGGTGAGGAAGATCTTCAGGTCGGCGTCCGGCAGCACCGTGGTGCCGATGTCCCGGCCCTCGACCACGATGCCGAGCTCGGCGCCGGCCGCCAGCGAGCGCTGCAGCTCGGTGATCCGGGTGCGCACCTCGGGCACCGCGCTGACCGCGCTGACCTTGGAGGTGACCTCCTGGGTGCGGATCGGGGCGGCCACGTCGACGCCGTCGACCGCGATGGTCGGGGCGGACGGGTCGGTGCCGGAGACGATCTCCGGCTTGCCCGCGACGGCGGCGATGGCGGTCGGGTCCTCCAGGTCGATGCCGTTGGCCACCATCCACCAGGTGATGGCCCGGTACTGGGCGCCGGTGTCGAGGTAGCTCAGACCGAGCTTGGCGGCCACGGCCCTCGACGTGCTCGACTTGCCCGTGCCGGAGGGGCCGTCGATCGCGACGATCACGGGCTTGGCGGTCGGGGCGCCGTTTTCCACGGGGGACACCTTCCTGGTGCGGTGCGGGGGCGGGGGGCGGAGCGCGAGAGCGCCCTGCACAAGGTTACTGGGTACGGGCGACCCGGACGGACGGCCGCCTTCCTACTGCCGCAGCGCCCAGCCCCGCTCACGCAGCGCTTCCTTCAGCACGGGCGCCGCCTTGGGCTCGACCAGGAGCTGGACGAGACCGGCCTGCTGCCCCGTCGCGTGCTCGATCCGGACGTCCTCGATGTTGACCCCGGCCCGTCCCGCGTCCGCGAAGATGCGGGCGAGCTGGCCGGGCTGGTCGTCGATGAGGACGACGACGCTCTCGTACACGCGCGGCGCGCTGCCGTGCTTGCCGGGTACCCGCACCTGGCCCGCGTTGCCGCGGCGCAGCACGTCCTCGATGCCCGAGCCGCCCTCGCGGCGCTTGTCCTCGTCGGAGGACTGCAGGGCGCGCAGGGCGCGGACGGTCTCCTCCAGGTCGGCGGAGACGTCGGTGAGCAGGTCGGCGACCGGGCCGGGGTTGGCGGAGAGGATGTCGATCCACATACCGGGGTCGGAGGCGGCGATCCGGGTCACGTCCCGGATGCCCTGCCCGCACAGCCGTACGGCCGCCTCCTCGGCGTGCTCCAGGCGGGCCGCGACCATGCTGGAGACCAGGTGGGGCATGTGGGAGACGAGGGCCACGGCCCGGTCGTGGGCGTCGGCGTCCATGACGACCGGCACGGCCCGGCAGTGCGAGACCAGTTCCAGGGCGAGGTTGAGGACCTCGGTGTCGGTGTCCCGGGTCGGGGTGAGCACCCAGGGGCGGCCCTCGAAGAGGTCGCCGGTCGCGGCCAGCGGGCCGGACTTCTCCCGGCCGGACATGGGATGGGTGCCGATGTAGGCGGACAGGTCGAGGCCGCGCGCCTCCAGCTCGCGGCGCGGGCCCCCCTTGACGCTGGCCACGTCGACGTAGCCGCGGGCGGCGCCGCGGGCCATGGCGTCCGCGAGGACGCCGGCCACGTGCGCGGGCGGGGCGGCGACGATGGCGAGGTCCACCGGGCCGTCGGGGGCCTGGTCGGTGCCGGCGCCCAGCGCGGCCGCCGTGCGGGCCTGCTCGGGGTCGTGGTCGGTGAGGTGGACGACGACGCCCCGCTGGGTCAGGGCGAGCGCGGCGGAGGTGCCGATCAGCCCGGTGCCGATGACGAGTGCGGTTCTCACTGGGCGATGTCCTTGCGCAGGGCGGCGGCGGCGCCGAGGTAGACGTGGGCGATCCGGTCGCGGGGCCGGTCCGACTCGATGTGCGCGAGCACCCGGACGACCCGGGGCATGGCGCCCTCGATGTCCAGTTCCTGGGCGCAGATCAGGGGAACGTCGACGATCCCGAGCTTGCGGGCGGCGGCGGCCGGGAAGTCGCTGTGCAGGTCGGGGGTGGCCGTGAACCAGACGCTGATCAGGTCCTCGGCGGTGAGCCCGTTCCGCTCCAGGATCGCGGTGAGCAGCGCTCCGACCTGCTCGTCCATGTGACCGGCCTCGTCCCGCTCCAGTTGGACGGCCCCCCGGACCGCTCGTACCGCCACGGCGCTGCTCCTTGCTGACATGCGTTTCGTTCCTGGCCGGTCCAGCCTAGTCAGGCCCGCGCGGCCGGGCGCGCGGCGCCCGCCCGCTGAGACGTGGGGCCGACCCGGTGACGGCCGTGTCTCCGCTCCCGCCGCCTGCTTCGGCAGGTGAACCTTTGATGCCAAGATGTCGCAGATCGCGGCTTTTCTTGCTTCCGATGTTCGGAGTGACGACATGACCTACAGCACGACGCGGCGCACGGTTCTCGCGACGGGCGCGGCGGCGCTCGCCACCGGCTGCGGGGGCGGCGGCGGTTCGACGGGCTCCTCCCCGTCGCCCGGCGGCACGGAGCTGGCGAGCACGAGCGACATCCCCGAGGGCGGCGGCAAGATCTTCAAGGAGCGGAAGGTCGTGGTCACCCAGCCGTCGAAGGGCGACTTCAAGGCCTTCTCGGCGATCTGCACGCACGAGGGCTGCACGGTGAGCAAGGTGGCCGACGGCACCATCGACTGCCCCTGCCACGGCAGCAGGTTCCACATCGCCGACGGCTCGGTGGCGCACGGCCCGGCGAGCCGGCCGCTGCCCGCCGAGACGATCAAGGTGGAGGGAAATTCGATCCACCTGGCGTGAGCGGCCCGCGTACGCTCCGGGGATGCAGCCCGAGGACCTGGTACGCGACCACACGATCTACGCCTGTGTCATGGGTTCGCGGGCCTTCGGCCTGGCCACCGGGGCCAGTGACACCGACCGGCGGGGTGTCTTCCTCGCCCCCACTCCCCTGTTCTGGCGGTTCGAGAAGCCGCCGGCCCATGTGGAGGGGCCGGGCGAGGAGCGGTTCTCCTGGGAGCTGGAGCGGTTCTGCGAGCTGGCGCTGCGCGGCAACCCGAACATCCTGGAGTGCCTGCATTCCCCGCTGGTGGAGCACGTGGACGACACCGGCCGCGAACTGCTGTCCCTGCGCGGCGCCTTCCTCTCCCGGCATGTGTACGGCACCTTCGCGCGCTACGCCCTCGGCCAGCGCAGGAAGCTCGACGCCGACGTCCGCACGACGGGCGCCCCGCGCTGGAAGCACGCCATGCACCTGCTGCGCCTGCTGATGAGCGCCCGGGACCTGCTGCGCACCGGGGAGCTGCGGATCGACGTCGGCGACGAGCGGGAGCCGCTGCTGGCGGTGAAGCGGGGCGAGGTCCCCTGGCCGGAGGTGGAGACCCGCATGGCCCGGCTGGCGGCGCAGAGCGAGGAGGCCCTGCACCGCACCCCGCTGCCGCCGGAACCGGACCGCGCGCGCGTGGCCGGCTTCCTCTTCCGGGCCCGCCGGGACTCAGCCCGCCAGGCGGACGCGTACGACGAAGTCGTGCAGGGCGTCGTGCGCGCCGGGGGTGCCGGGCAGGACTGAGGCGGCCTGCGCCTCGTCGAGCACGGCGTGCAGCCGCTCCACGTCGGCCTCCACGCGCGCGTGGTCGACGTCGGCGGTGCCGTGCTCGCGCTCGGCCTTGGCGGCGATCAGCTCGGGCAGGTAGGCGGGCGCGGTCACCTGGTCCAGCAGGGTGGGCAGATGGGCCTGCACCTCGCCGCTGCGCATCAGATGGATGCCGGTGAGCAGCACACGGAACGTGTAGAGCAGCGGCTTGAGTTCGCCGGTCTTGCCGAACAGCCGCCACTGGGTCACGGCGAACCCGCGGTAGTGGTGGGCGTGGTGGCCGGTGAGGACGCCCGGGGCGAGGGCGGCCAGCTCCCGGTGCGCCTCGGAGGTGTGCGCCACGAGGGGCGACAGGAGCTGCTCCAGCACATAGCCGTTGCGCCGGAACATCAGCCGGGCGAACTTGCGCACGTCGTGGGTGACGAGGTCCATCTCGAGGCCGAACCGCACCCAGGTCCGCTCCCGCGTCTCCTCCGGCTCGCGCAGCCCAACCAGGTCCGCGGCGGGCAGGAGATGCGCGCCGCGCAGGTCGAGATCGGGCCTAAGCGTCGTCCCAGAGCGCCCCCAGTGCCAACAGGTCGCCCCGGTACTCGATCCGCCCGGTCCAGTCGGCGGGCCAGGCGTCCGCGCCGAGCCAGGCGCCCGCGAAGGCCCCGGTGAGGCAGGCGATCGAGTCCGAGTCACCCGAGGAGCAGGCGGCCCGGCGCAGGGCGGTGACGGGCTGGTCGGGAAAGAGCAGGAAGCACAGCAGCCCGGTGGCGAGGGCCTCCTCGGCGATCCAGCCCTCGCCGGTGGCCAGACAGGGGTCGGTCTCCGGGGAGACGGTCCGCACGGCCTCCTGGAGGCGGCCGAGCATGTCCAGGCACTCGTCCCAGCCGCGCGCGATGAAGTGCTCGGGGCCGGGGTCCTGGGAGCGGGTCCACAGGTCGCCGAGCCAGGTGTGGTCGTAGCGGGTGCGGTTGTCGTAGGCGTAGCTGCGGAGCTGCCCGACGAGTCCGGCCGGGTCGGTGCCCCGGGCGAGCAGGTGCACGGCATGGGCGGTCAGGTCGGAGGCGGCCAGGGCGGTGGGGTGGCCGTGGGTGAGCGCGGACTGCAACTGGGCCGCGCCGGCGCGCTGTTCGCCGGTCAGGCCGGGGGCGAGGCCGACGGGGGCGACGCGCATGTTGGCGCCGCAGCCCTTGGAGCCGACCTGGCTGGCGTCCTGCCAGGCGCGGCCCTCCTCCTTGAGCAGGCCGCAGGCGGTCAGGCAGGTGTTGCCCGGGGCGCGGTTGTTGTCCGGCGACCGGTACCAGTCCACGAACTCCTCGCGCAGCGGCCGCTCCAGCCGTTGCGGGGCGAGGTGCCCGCGCTCCATGGCCGTGCGGAGCCCGCGGCCGACGGCGAGGGTCATCTGGGTGTCGTCGGAGACGAAGGGGCGCCGCGGCAGCTCCATCTCCCGCCAGGGGCCGCACTTGGCGAGGATCGAGGGGACGTCGTTGAACTCGGTCGGGAAGCCGAGGGCGTCCCCGAGGGCGAGGCCGAGGAGGGAGCCGGTGGCGGCGTGTCCGGTCGGGCGGGTGGTGGTCATGCGGGGCTTCCTTCCCGGGACGGCCGGAGCAGGGGCGGGTGCAGGGCGGTGGCGGGGCCCGCGCGGTAGAGGGCGGCCGGCTTGCCACGGCCGCCGGTGAGCCGGGCGGCGCCGGGGACGGGTTCGACGAATCCGGGGGTGGCGAGCACCTTGCGGCGGAAGTTGGGCCGGTCCAGGGCGGTGCCCCACACCGTCTCGTAGACCTGCTGGAGCTCGCCCAGGGTGAACTCGGGCGGGCAGAAGGCGGTGGCGGCGCGGGTGTTCTCCAGCCGGTCGCCGACGCGTTCGTGGGCGTCGGCGAGGATGCGGTCGTGGTCGAAGGCGAGCGGCCCCGCCGAGCCGTACGGCAGCCAGCGGGCCTGGGCCGCGTCACCGCCGCCGCGGGGCTCCGGGGGGTCGGGCAGCAGCGCGGTGAACGCGACGGAGACGACCCGCATCCGGGGGTCGCGGCCCGGCTCGCTGTAGGTGCGCGACTGCTCGAGGTCCAGCCCGGAGACGTCGTCCAGGCCGGTCTCCTCGGCGAGTTCGCGCCGGGCGGCCGTCTCCGCGGACTCGTCGGGCAGCAGGAAGCCGCCGGGCAGCGCCCACCGGCCGGCGTACGGTTCCTGCCCGCGCTCGACGAGCAGCACGTGCAGCGCGCCCTCGCGGACGGTCAGGACGGCGAGGTCGACGGTGACGGCGAAAGGCTCGTAGGCGTGCTTGTCGTAGCCCCGCAGCACGAACACCCCCCTTTTTATAGTCACTGCGACTATAAAAGGGGGGTGTCCAGGAGCACAACCTCTTTAGAGGTCGACCTCCTGCAGAAGCATCCCGACCTCGGTGTTGGACAGGCGGCGCAGCCAGCCCGACTTCTGGTCGCCCAGGGTGATCGGGCCGAAGGAGGTGCGCACCAGCTTCTCGACCGGGAAGCCGGCCTCGGCGAGCATGCGGCGCACGATGTGCTTGCGGCCCTCGTGCAGGGTCACCTCGACCAGGTAGTTCTTGCCGGTCTGCTCGACCACCCGGAAGTGGTCGGCGCGCGCGTAGCCGTCCTCGAGCTGGATGCCGTCCTTCAGGCGCTTGCCCAGGTCGCGCGGGATGGGCCCGACGATGGCCGCGAGGTACGTCTTCTTCACGCCGTACTTCGGGTGGGTCAGCCGGTGCGCCAGCTCGCCGTGGTTGGTGAGCAGGATGACACCCTCGGTCTCGGTGTCGAGCCGGCCGACGTGGAAGAGCCGGGTCTCGCGGTTGGTGACGTAGTCACCGAGGCACTGGCGGCCCTCCGGGTCCTCCATGGTGGAGACGACACCGGCGGGCTTGTTGAGCGAGAAGAACTGGTAGGACTGCGTGGCGACGGTCAGGCCGTCGACCTTCACCTCGTCCTTCTCCGGGTCCACCCGGCGGCCCTGCTCCAGCACGATCTCGCCGTTGATCTCGACCCGGGCCTGCTCGATCAGCTCCTCGCAGGCGCGGCGGGAACCGTAGCCCGCGCGCGCGAGCACCTTCTGCAGCCGCTCGCCCTCCTGCTCGGCGCCGGGGAAGGTCTTGGGCGGCTTGACGTCCTTCTTGCCCGCGTACCGCTCCCGGTTGCGCTCCTCGGCCCGCGTCTCGTACTCGCGCGAGCGCGCCGGGGCCGTACGGCCGCCGCGCTGCTGGGACTGCTTCGGGCCGCCCTTGGCACCACCGCGCGCGGAGCCGCCGCGCCCGGACTTGGGGCCGTCCTGGGTGGCCCCGGGGCCCACGTCGTAGCGGCGCTCCTCGGGGCGGGGCTTGCGGGGCCGGCCCTGCCCCTGCTTCTGGTCCCTGTCGTTGCCGGCACCGCGGTAGTTACCGCGCCCGCCGCTCTTGCCGCTGCCGCTGCTTCGCATCAAGGTTTCCGTCTTAGTCGTCTGCGTCCTGACCGCCGGGCGCGTCGGGCGCGTCCGGGTCGAACGACGGGACTCCCTCCTGGGTCTCGGCCTCGATCGCCTCCGCCTCCGGGAGGAAGGGCGCGAGCTCCGGAAGTTCGTCCAGGCCGCGCAGGCCCATCCGCTCCAGGAAGTAGTTCGTCGTCCTGTACAGGATCGCACCTGTTTCGGGTTCCGTGCCCGCCTCCTCGACCAGACCGCGCTGCAGGAGGGTGCGCATCACGCCGTCGCAGTTCACTCCGCGCACGGCGGAGACGCGGCTGCGGCTGACCGGCTGGCGGTAGGCGACGACCGCGAGGGTCTCCAGCGCGGCCTGGGTGAGACGGGCCGTCTGGCCGTCCAGGACCAGCCGCTCCACGGCGGGCGCGTACTCGGCGCGGGTGTAGAAACGCCAGCCGCCCGCGACGAACCGCAGCTCGAAGCCGCGGCCCTGCACGGTGTAGTCGTCGGCCAGCTCGCGCAGCGCGTCGCCGATTCTCCGCCTGGGCCGCTCGAGGATGCGGGCCAGGTGCTCCTCGGTCGCGGGCTCGTCCACGACCATGAGGACCGCTTCGAGGGCGGGCTTGAGGTCGAGCCCGGCGACGGAGCGCAGGCCCGCGGGCGCGCCGGTGGGCGCTTCGGTGGTTCCGGCGGGTGCCTCGGCGGGGCCCGTGGGTGCCTCGGTGGTCTCGCTCACGCCTTCTTCTTCTCCTCGGTCTCCTCGGGCGGCCGGTCGAACTCGTCGGTGACCATGGGCGCCGCGTCCGTGTCCCCGCCGGTCCAGCGCACCAGCAGCTCCCCGAGGGCGGTCTCCTGTTCCAGGGCCACGGCCTTCTCCCGGTACAGCTCCAGCAGCGCCAGGAAGCGGGCCACGACGGTGAGGGTGTCGCCGGTGTCCTCGACCAGCACCCGGAAGCTGGCCTCGCCCAGTTCCCGGAGCCGCGCCACCACGATCCCCGCCTGCTCCCGCACGCTGACCAGCGGGGCGTGGATGTGGTCGACGTAGACCTGCGGCTTGGCCTTCGGCTGCATGGCCTTGACGGCGAGCCGGGCGAACCCCTCGGGCCCGATGCTGATGACGACCTCGGGCAGCAGCTCGGCGTGCTGGGGTTCGAGGCCGACGGTACGGGGGTGGCGGCGGGCCTCCTCGTCCAGGCGCTCGTTGAAGATGTCGGCGATCCGCTTGTACGCGCGGTACTGCAGCAGCCGCGCGAACAGCAGGTCCCGGGCCTCCAGCAGCGCGAGGTCGGCCTCGTCCTCGACCTCGGCGGCGGGCAGCAGCCGGGCGGCCTTGAGGTCGAGCAGGGTGGCTGCAACGACGAGGAACTCGGTCGTCTGGTCCAGGTCCCAGTCGGGGCCCATGGCCCGGATGTGCGCCATGAACTCGTCGGTGACCTTGGACAGGGCGACTTCCGTGACGTCCAGCTTGTGCTTGGAGATGAGCTGGAGCAGCAGGTCGAACGGCCCCTCGAAGTTGGCCAGCCGAACCTTGAAGACCCCGTCGGCGGCGGTCTCCCCCGCCTCGGCCTTCCCTGCCTCGGCCTTCCCTGCCTCACCGGCTCCGGCCGGCTCGGCCCCGGACTCGGTGGCGACGCCCTCGGACACCGGTTGCGGCGGCCCGGGTTCGGCGGTCGCCGGTGCCGGAGCGGCCTGCGCCGCGCCGGGCTCCGCCGGGACGGGGCCGCCCGCGGCCGGTGGTTCGGGTTCGAGCGGGGGCGGGGGCGGGGGCGGTGCGGTGTCCGGCGAGGGTGCCGACGCGGGCTCCGGCGGAGCCGGGTGCGGCTCCGCGGGCCGCGGCTGGGACGTGCCCGGTCCACGGCCGAGCGCACGCCTGCGGCCGGCACCGGGGCCGGAGGCGGGGGCGTCGTTCGGGGTCATGGCCGTCGCAGGCTATCGTCTGCCGCCCGCCCGGCCGACTACCGACCCCGCAGCCGCCGTACCAGGATGCTCGCGTCCCCGCGGGACTCCAGGTCGGCCAGGACCACGGCGACCGCCTCGCGGACGATACGGCCGCGGTCCACGGCGAGGCCGTGCTCGCCCCGGAGGACCAGTCGGGCGTGTTCGAGGTCCATCAGTTCCTCGGCGGACACGTACACCGTGATCTTCTCGTCGTGCCGTTCGCGTCCGCTGGGCCGCCGGTTCGCCGCCCGCCCGCGCTTGCGCGGCTGCTCGGCCGCCGACGCGGCGGCCGCGGCGGCAGATCCCTCGGGCGGAGCCTGGCGCCGGGACGGCCGGGTGCGCGACTCGGCGGTCCCGGCCGGTTCCGCGTCCGCCGCGGCGTGCTCCGCGCCCTCTCCGTCACCGCCCTGGACGGGCACCGACGGCGGCGCGTCCTCGGCGGCCACGTCGTCGCTCTCCCCCGCGGGAGCCGGCACCCGGGCCTCGCCGTTGGCCCCGCGCCGGGGCGTGGACGGCTGGAGCGCCATTCCTCCTGTCGTACGGAACAGTTCGTCGGCCCCGGGCAGACTCACTCGGCGTGACACCGGGCGAGCACCTCCCTGGCGAGCTGGCGGTAGGCGGCGGCGCCGACGGAGTTGGAGGCGTACGTGGTGATCGGCTCACCGGCGACGGTGGTCTCCGGAAAGCGGACAGTGCGGCCGATGACCGTGTGGTAGACGTGGTCGTCGAACGCCTCGACCACGCGCGCGAGCACCTCACGGCTGTGCACCGTGCGCGAGTCGTACATCGTGGCGAGGATGCCGTCGAGTTCCAGGTCGGGGTTGAGCCGCTCCTGGACCTTCTCGATGGTCTCGGTCAGCAGGGCCACGCCGCGCAGCGCGAAGAACTCGCACTCCAGCGGAACGATCACCTTGTGGGCGGCCGTCAGCGCGTTGACCGTGAGCAGGCCGAGCGAGGGCTGGCAGTCGATCACGATGTAGTCGTAGTCGTCCATCAGCGGCTTGAGCGCCCGCTGCAGGGTCGACTCGCGCGCGACCTCGGAGACCAGCTGGACCTCGGCGGCCGACAGGTCGATGTTGGAGGGCAGCAGGTCCATGTTGGGGACCGCCGTCTTCAGCAGGACCTCGTCCGCCGACATGCCCCGCTCCATGAGCAGGTTGTAGACGGTGAGGTCGAGCTCCATGGGGTTGACGCCGAGACCCACCGACAGCGCGCCCTGCGGGTCGAAGTCCACGAGCAGCACGCGCCGGCCGTACTCCGCGAGCGCGGCACCCAGGTTGATGGTCGACGTGGTCTTGCCGACGCCGCCCTTCTGGTTGCACATCGCGATGATCTTCGCGGGGCCGTGGTCGGTCAGCGGGCCGGGGATCGGGAAGTACGGCAGCGGGCGTCCGGTCGGACCGATGCGCTCACGGCGCTGGCGGGCCGCGTCGGGCGCGAGCGTCGCCGCGTACTCGGGATCGGGCTCGTACTCGGCGTCGGGGTCGTAGAAGTGCCCCTCGGGCAGTTCGTCGTAGTCGGCGAGTTGGTTGTGGGGCGCGCCACTTCCGTCGCCGGCCATGGCGTTCACGTGATGGCCATCCATGCTCTGGTGTGCTGTCCGGACCGTCTGCGGACCCGGAGTCTGGTGGGCTGCGAAGGTGCGCACAGCGACGGAGCCGACAGCCTCGAATCCCGCGGAACCGGCCTGGCCCCGTACCGGCATTCCTGGTTGACCACCCCCGGGAGTAAATGTCGACTCATTCACAAGTCGTCTTACCTCCTTGGTGACCAGGAAACTTCTAGACAAGGTCAGCGTGGCACCATGCCGACGATTGGCGACTCTATGGCGTGTCGGCGGTCCGCAGCAACACAATCCGCCGGACCCGGCCGGATGTGTCGGCAATGAAACATCCCTCTGTCAAGGGCGTACGGGCGTCGCACGGCAGGTTTCACCGGTGTGCGAATCGGTCGAAGGGTTACGTTCGAGGCGAGTTGACCGCAAGTGGCAAAGTGACCATACACACATCCGGCCGGACCTTGTCGGGCAAGGTCCGGCCGGGTGTTCGGTGTTGACGACACGTGTTGACGAATCGCCTTTCACCGGTTGGCGACTTGGCGACACACCAGGTCGGCGAGGGTCAGCCGAGCAGGGACTCCAGCTCCACGTGCTCCAGGCCGTGAGCCTCGGCGACCTCCTTGTAAACGACCTTGCCGTCATGGGTGTTGAGACCCTTGGCGAGCGCGGCGTCGCGGCGCAGCGCCTCAACCCAGCCGTTGTTGGCGAGGGAGACGATGTACGGCAGCGTGGCGTTGGTGAGGGCGTTGGTGGAGGTGTTCGGCACCGCGCCCGGCATGTTGGCGACGCAGTAGAAGACCGAGTTGTGGACGCGGAAGGTCGGCTCGGCGTGCGTCGTGGCACGGGAGTCCTCGAAGCAGCCGCCCTGGTCGATCGCGATGTCGACAAGGACACTTCCGGGCTTCATGCGCGACACCAGCTCGTTGGTGACGAGCTTCGGGGCCTTGGCGCCCGGGATGAGCACCGCGCCGATGACGAGGTCGGCGTCCAGGACGGCCTTCTCCAGCTCGAAGGAGTTGGACATGATGGCCTTGACCTTGGTGCCGAAGACCTTGTCGGCCTCACGGAGCTTGTTGATGTCGCGGTCGAGCAGGGTCACGTCGAAGCCCATGCCGACGGCGACCTGAGTGGCGTTCCAGCCGGAGACGCCACCGCCGATGACGACGGCCTTGGCCGGGGTCACGCCCGGCACACCGCCCGGCAGCACACCGCGGCCGCCGGCCGGGCGCATCAGGTGGTAGGCGCCGACCTGCGGGGCCAGCCGGCCCGCGACCTCGGACATCGGGGCGAGCAGCGGCAGCGCGCGGTTCGGCAGCTCGACGGTCTCGTAGGCGATGGCCGTGGTGCCGGACTCGATGAGCGCGTCCGTGCACTCCTTGGAGGCGGCCAGGTGCAGGTAGGTGAAGAGGATCTGGTCCTTGCGGAGGCGGTGGTACTCCTCGGCGACCGGCTCCTTGACCTTGAGCAGCAGGTCGGCGGCGGCCCACACCTCGTCGGCGGTGCCGAGGATCGTGGCACCGGCGGAGACGTACTCCTCGTCCGTGATCGAGGAGCCGAGCCCGGCGCCCCGCTCGACGACGACCTGGTGGCCGTTGCGCACCAGCTCGTGCACGCCGGCGGGGGTGATGGCCACCCGGAACTCGTTGTTCTTGACCTCGCGGGGGATGCCGACCTTCACGTCGATCACGGTCCTTGGCTCAGAGGGTATGGGGGTGCATTACAAGACGTACCCAGACATGCAAGGGCATACCGGGAGACACCGCAGGAGAACGAGCGGCAGAGCCAGTTTAATGAAGGTGTTCCGACTGTCTAGCCTTTCATTGCATCAATCTTCGCTCGCGGCAGTACGGATTTCGCAGGCATCATCGCCGTAATCCGGCAGGACGCCGTCCTCCTGCACCCCGTTACCCAGCATGCGCTCGGCCGCGGCCCGGTGCAGATGGGCGGCCGCGGGGTCGCCGAGCCGGTCCAGGGTGTCGGCCAGCCTGAGCTGCAGCGCGGCCTGCAGCCGGGTGTCCTGGGCGCGCCGTGCCCACTCCACCGCCTCCCGGCAGGTGTGCAGCGATTCCTCGGGCCGTCCCGCGTACTCCTGGACCCGGGCCACCTCGCTCAACGCCCGTGCGTGGGCGGCCACATCACCGTCCTTGCGGTACCCGGCGGCGGCCGCGCGCCAGTTCCTGAGCGCCTCGCCGTAGCGGCCCGCGTAGGTGTGGGCGGTGCCGGTTCGGCCGTACAGCCGGGCGGCCTCCGCGCGCTCGCCCCGGGCCAGCCGCTCGGCCAGCGCCCTGCCGAACCAGTCCGCGGCCCGGTCGTAGTCCCCCAGCTCCTGGTGGGCGCCGCCTACGGATTCCATCGCGCGGCCGGTCGCGTACGGGTCGTTCGCCTGGCGTCCGGCGTCCAGCGCGGCCCGGTAGCGGGCCAGCGCGTCCCCGGTGCGGCCGGTCCGGGCGTCCACGTCACCGAGGTTCAGCAGGGCGGCGGCCCGTTCCCGGTACAGCCCGCGCCGCTCGGCGACGTCGAGGACGAGGCCGTGGACCTCGTACAGGTCGGGTGCCGCCGCCTGTGCGCCGAAGTGCGCCGCCATGGCCCTGACCAGCTGGGACATCAGTCGGCGGGCGAGGGTGTCCAGCTCACCGTCGGCGACGGCCACGCGGGTGGCGGCCAGCAGGGCGGGCCGGCGCGCACGCAGCCACTCGGCGGCCGCGCGGGGTGTGGGGAAGCGCAGCGCCGGGGGCATGTCGCGCAGCTTCTCCCGGGCCTGCGGGCTGTCCGTCTCGGTGATCACCCGGCAGGACTGCAGCAGCCGTACGCTGCGCTCCAGCATCCGGGCCCGGGCGAGCTGGAGCTCCCCCGGACGCTCCTGGCTCTCGGCGCGGGCGCGCATCAGCGGGTGCAGACAGCCCGGCACGGCGTACTCGGGCAGCGGGGAGTCCACCGCGCGCAGCAGGCCGAGCGCGACGAACTCCTCCAGCACGGCGCCGGCGGTGTCCACCGAGCAGCCGGCCAGGGCGGAGGCGGTGTGCGGGTCGACCAGACCGGCCGGGGCCAGGCACAGCAGGCGCAGTATCCGGGCGGCCCGGCCGGGGAGCTGGTCGTGGACGAGCCGGAAGACCCGGGCGAGCGGGGTGCCCTCGGTACCGTCGTCGGCGTCCGCGTGCAGCCGTTTGGCCAGGTCGGAGACGGCCGCCTGGGGCCGGGAGGCGAGCCAGCCGCCGGCCAGGGTGAGCGCGGCCGGCTGGCCCTGGCAGGCCTCGGCGAGGCTTTCGGCGGAGCGCGGGTCGACGGTGATGCGGACCGAGCCGGTGTAGCGGGTGAGGAGTTCCACCGCCGACTTGGTGTCGAGGCCGCCCAGGGTGCAGGGGCGGACGTCGGCGATGCCGGTGAGCGGCCCGCCGGCGACGGCGACGACCAGGCAGTCGGGGGCGTCCGGCAGCAGCGCGTCGACCTGCTCGGCGCCGGCCGCGTCGTCCAGCAGGAGCAGCGCCCGCCGGCCGGCGAGGGCCGTGCGCAGCACCTCGGTCAGCTCTTCCTCGGCGGCCCCGGCGGGGGCCGGCACGTCGAGCGCGGCGAGCAGTTCGCGGGCGGTGCGCGCGACGGGGACGGGGCTGCCGCCGGGCTCGCTGAGCCGGGCCCGCAACACTCCGTCGGGGTAACGCTCGGCGACCTGCCGGGCGAGTTCCCCGGCCAGGGCTGACCGGCCGGAGCCGGGGCGTCCCGCGATGAGGAGCACGCGCGCGCGGGGTGCCTTGCGGCCGGAGAGGGTGTCCAGGCCCGCCCGCTCGATGTCGGCGCGCAGCCCCTTCAACTCCCGCGTGCGGCCGAGGAAATGGTGCTCCGCGGGCGGATGCGCGGGCAGCCGCGCGCCGTCTGTGTCCACCGCCTGATCCGTCACGGGCCACACTCCCGTCCCACCGCACGCGCAAGCCCGCCGGGTCCTCCCGGAACAGGCATTTCCAGAGCCTAGTTCACGCTCTGCGACGTTCCGGTGGGAGCGCGGCGGGCACATCCCCCGATCGGATCAGGCGATCGTCACACCAATGCGCGGACGGCTGGGAGCGGGCCCCGGGCCGGGGTGGGTCCGGGGCCGGGGCGAGCGGGTCCCGGACGGCCGCCGGGGCCCTTCCGGGACTCGGGGCTCAGGACTCGAAGGGACGCGCGGGCCAGGGCGCGTCGGCCGGGCGCAGGCCGTCCAGGCCGTCCAGGCCGTCCCCGCCCCGGGCGGCGACCAGCGAGAGGACGCCCACCACGAGACAGTTGTTGTGCACATCACCGGCGAGCACCCGGCGCACCAGCTCGTCGACCGGCACGCGCGCGTGCTCCATGTCGGTCTCCTCGTGCTCCGCCTCGAACCGCACGCCCTCGGCCTCCGAGAGATCACGGGCGAGGAAGATCCGCACGGCCTCGTCGCAGCCGCCGGGGGTGGTGTACACGTCGGTCAGCACCCGCCAGTCCTCGGCCTTGACGTGCGCCTCCTCGTACAGCTCGCGCTGGGCGGCGTGCAGCGGGTTCTCGCCGGGCACGTCGAGCAGGCCGGCCGGGATCTCCCACAGCTTGTGCCGCACCGGGTGCCGGTACTGGTTGATGAGCAGCACCCGGTCCTCCTCGTCCAGGGCGAGGACGGCGACCGACCCGGGGTGCACCTGGTAGTCACGGCCGACCACCGAGCCGTCGGGCATGACGACCTCGTCCGTGCGCACGGAGGTCTTGTTGCCCCTGAAGGGGGTCTGGGTCGCCCGGATCTCCCACTCCGCGGGGGTGTCCTTGATCGTCATGCCCTGTCCTTCCACACGTGCGCGAGCGGCCGGGGCGCGATCCATTTGAATGGGCGCGCCCCGGCCACCGTACAACTCTCGTGTTACTTCGAGATCTTCCGCTCGACCGAGGCCTTCACCAGCCCGGCGAAGAGCGGGTGCGGGCGGGTCGGCCGCGAGCGCAGCTCGGGGTGCGCCTGCGTGGCGACCAGGTAGGGGTGGACGTCGCGCGGGTACTCCACGTACTCCACGAGCTTGCCGTCCGGCGAGGTGCCCGAGAAGAGGATGCCGGCCCTCTTCTCCAGCTCCGCGCGGTAGGCGTTGTTCACCTCGTAGCGGTGGCGGTGCCGCTCCTCGACGTACTCCTTGCCCTCGTACACCTCACGGACGATGGAGCCCTCGGCCAGCTTCGCCGGGTACATGCCGAGCCGCATGGTGCCGCCCATGTCGCCCTCACCGGCGACGATGTCCATCTGCTCGGCCATCGTGGAGATGACCGGGTGGCCGGTGGCCGGGTCGAACTCGGTGGAGTTGGCGTCCGGGATGTCGGCGAGGCTGCGCGCGGCCTCGATCACGATGCACTGCAGCCCCAGGCAGAGGCCGAGCAGCGGGATCTTGTTCTCGCGGGCGTAGCGGATCGCGCCGACCTTGCCGAGGACACCGCGGTCGCCGAAGCCGCCGGGGATGCAGATGCCGTCGACGTCGCCGAGCTGCGCCTTGGCGCCGGCCGAAGTCTTGCAGTCGTCCGAGGTGACCCACTTGATCTTGACGCGGGCCTTGTTGGCGAACCCGCCGGCGCGCAGCGCCTCGGTGACCGACAGATAGGCGTCGGGCAGGTCGATGTACTTGCCGACCAGGGCGAGGGTGATCTCGTGGTCGGGGTTGTGGACGCGGTCCAGCAGGTCGTCCCAGGTCCGCCAGTCGACGTCCCGGAAGGGCAGGTCGAGCTTGCGCACGACGTAGGCGTCCAGGCCCTCGGAGTGCACGACCTTCGGGATGTCGTAGATCGACCGGGCGTCCGGGCAGGCCACGACGGCGGCCTCGTCGACGTCGCACATCAGCGAGATCTTGCGCTTGATGGCGGTCGGCACCTCGCGGTCGCAGCGCAGCACGATGGCGTCCGGCTGGATACCGATGTTGCGCAGGGCGGCGACGGAGTGCTGGGTCGGCTTGGTCTTCAGCTCGCCGGAGGGGCCGATGTACGGGAGCAGCGAGATGTGGACGACGAAGACGTTGTCCCGGCCGACCTCGTGGCGGACCTGGCGGACGGTCTCCAGGAACGGCAGCGACTCGATGTCGCCGACCGTGCCGCCGACCTCGGTGATCACCACGTCGACCTCGTCCGTCGCCATGCGGCGGATGCGGTGCTTGATCTCGTTGGTGATGTGCGGGATGACCTGCACGGTGTCGCCCAGGTACTCGCCGCGCCGCTCCTTGGCGATCACGGTCGAGTAGACCTGACCGGTGGTGACGTTGGCGGATCCGTCGAGGTCCCGGTCGAGGAAGCGCTCGTAGTGGCCGATGTCCAGGTCGGTCTCGGCGCCGTCGTTCGTGACGAACACCTCACCGTGCTGGAAGGGGTTCATCGTGCCCGGGTCGACGTTGAGGTACGGGTCGAGCTTCTGCATCACGACGCGCAGGCCGCGGGCCTTGAGCAGCATGCCCAGGCTGGAGGCGGTGAGGCCCTTGCCGAGCGAGGAGGCGACACCCCCGGTGACGAAGATGTGCTTGGTCGTCGTAGATTTCGGCGGCATGGCCAAGAGGGGGCTCCCGTGGTCGCTGTCTGTCGTGCGGTGCGGCTGTCGGTCCGGATGTTTCCGGGGGTCGCCGTCGCTGCGGTTCGGGGGTCTTCCACCACCGGTCCACGGGCTACCAGCGTAACAGCGCCCGGACGAGATGGCTCCCGGCCACGCTCCGCTCCCGCTCCCGCACGCAGCGGTTCCGTTCCGGGGCGGCGTCCGTCACACCCCTGTACACAGGCGCTCATTCGTCACATGCTCATCACCCGCTGCTCACTCGTTCGGCCCACACGGGTTGCCGGGAGCGGCACGCAGATCATCTACGTGCGTCGTATCCTGCTCGGACACTCACCTGCCGAGCCCGTCCGGAACGACGGCACACCCCCGCCCGCGGTACCCGGAACAACGAGAGCGCGGCAGTTCGTTGAGCAAGGACTGTCGTTTTGCCCCAGGGCTCGGCGGGCTGCTTTGCTTCACCGCTCAACGACGCACAACAACGACCCCTTGACCGCACTAGCGACAGCCCCCCTGCGCGGGGGTGACGTGGCCGTTCGACTGGAGTTGCACGTGGCCGGGCGCATCGAAGACTACGCACTCATCGGAGACATGCAGACCGCTGCCCTGGTCTGCCGGGACGGCACAGTCGACTGGCTGTGCCTGCCCCGCTTCGACTCGCATGCCATCTTCGCCGGCCTGCTGGGCACCGAGGAGCACGGCTTCTGGCGGCTCGGCCCGGCGCACGCGGCCGACTCACAGCCGCCCACCGCCGCCCGGCGCAGCTACCGGGGCGACTCGCTGATCCTGGAGTCCGAGTGGGACACCCCGCGCGGCACCGTGCGCGTGACCGATTTCATGCCCCCGCGTGACGGCGCCCCGCAGCTCATCCGGATCGTGGAGGGCGTCACCGGCCGGGTGCCGATGCGCTCGGCGCTCAGGATGCGGTTCTCCTACGGCCGGGTCGTGCCCTGGGTGCACAAGCACGAGGGCCGCACGGTGGCGGTCGCCGGACCCGACTCGGTGTGGTTCGACACGGAGGCCGAGACCTACGGCAAGGCGCTGACGACCTACGCCGACTTCACCGTCGCCCCGGGCGACCGGATCGCGTTCACCATCTCCTGGGAGCCCTCGCACAAGGAGCCGCCGGCGCTGCCGGAACCGGAGCAGTCGCTGGAGGCGACGGAGACCTTCTGGCGCGAGTGGGTCGAGCACTGTACGTACCACGGTCCGTACCGCGAGGCGGTGGTCCGCTCGCTGATCACCCTGAAGGCGCTGACCTACGCCCCCACCGGCGGCATCGTCGCGGCCCCCACCACCTCCCTGCCCGAGGACATCGGCGGCGTCCGCAACTGGGACTACCGCTACACCTGGCTGCGCGACGCGGCGATCACCCTGTCCTCGCTGCTGCGCACCGGCTACCGCGAGGAGGCCCGCGCATGGCGCGAGTGGCTGCTGCGGGCGGTCGCCGGCGACCCCGAGAACCTGCAGATCATGTACGGCATCGCGGGCGAGCGCGAGCTGGGCGAGGCCGAGCTGGACTGGCTGCCGGGCTACGAGCACTCGGCCCCCGTCCGGGTCGGCAACGGTGCCGCGCACCAGCTCCAGCTCGACGTGTACGGCGAGGTCACCGAGGCCCTGCACCTGGCCCACATGACGGGTCTGGCCCGCAACGACTACGCGTCCCTGCTTCAGCTGAAGCTGATCCGCTACCTGGAGGACCACTGGCAGGAGCCGGACGAGGGCATCTGGGAGGTGCGCGGCCCGCGCCGGCACTTCGTGCACTCCAAGGTGATGGCCTGGGTGGCGGTGGACCGCACGATCAAGCTGATCGAGTCCGGTGACGCGGACGGCCCGCTGGAGCGCTGGAAGGAACTGCGCGACGACATCCACCGGGACGTGTGCGAGAAGGGCTACGACAAGGAGCGCAACACCTTCACGCAGTCCTACGGCTCCCAGGAGCTGGACGCCTCCCTGCTGCTGATCCCGCAGATGGGCTTCCTGCCCCCGGACGACAAGCGGGTGATCGGCACCATCGAGGCGATCCAGCGCGAGCTGTCCACCTCGGACGGCTTCATCCTGCGCTACCCCACCGAGGGCAAGGACGAGGGCGTCGACGGCCTCCCCGGCGACGAAGGGGCCTTCCTCGCCTGCTCGTTCTGGATGGCGGACGACCTCGCGATGATCGGCCGCGTGGACGAGGCGAGGAAGCTGTTCGAGAAGCTCCTCGCACTCCGCAACGACCTCGGGCTGCTCGCCGAGGAGTGGGACCCGCGGCTGCAGCGCCAGGTCGGCAACTTCCCGCAGGCGTTCAGCCATGTGCCGCTGATCGACACCGCACTGCGGCTGACGGCCTCCGGGGCGTACGGCGGCTGAACGCGACCGGGTGAGCCGCCCCGCCTAGGCTGGAGAGGCACCATTGCCCCTTTCCGGAAGGGGGCGGCCATGGCTTCCCCTTCGAAGGCCGGCGCGGCCCTCGCCGCGTTGCGCGAAGATCTTGCCGGCGACGTGTTCGCCCCCTCGGACCCGGGCTACGACGAGGCCCGCGCCGTCTTCAACGCGATGATCGACCGGCGGCCGGCCGTGATCGCCCAGTGCGCGGGCCCGGACGACGTGGTCCGCGCCGTACGGTTCGCACGGGACCTGGACCTGCCGGTCGCGGTGCGCGGCGGCGGCCACAGTGTGGCCGGCACCGCCCTCGGCGACGGCGCCGTCGTGGCGGACCTGCGCCGGATGCACGGGGTGAGCGTCGACCCGGCGGCCGAGGCGGTCCGGGTGGAGGGCGGCGCCACGATGAGCCATCTGGACCGGGCCACCCAGCCGCACGGCCTCGCCACCACCGGCGGCCGGGCCTCCACCACCGGCGTCGGCGGCTTCGTCCTGGGCGGCGGCACCGGCTGGCTGGACCGCACCTTCGGCTACGCCGCCGACAACCTGCTCGGCGTGGAGCTGGTCACCGCGGACGCCGAGCGGGTGCACGCGAGCGCCGACGAGAACCCGGAGCTGTTCTGGGCCCTGCACGGCGGCGGCGGCAACTTCGGCGTCGCCACCGCGCTCACCCTGCGGCTGCACGAACTGCCCGAGTTCTCCATCGCCCTGCTGCTCTACCTGCCGCACCTGGGCCGGGACGTGGTCCGCATCTTCCGCGAGACCGTCACCTCCGGTCCCGACGAGGTGAGCGGCGCCGTGCTGTATCTGACCGGCCCGCCCGAGGAGTTCGTACCGGCGGAGCTGGTGGGCAAGCTGGTGTGCGCCGCGCTGCTGACCTACGCCGGCGGTGAGGAGGACCTGCGCAAGCTGGCCGAGCCCCTGCTGGCGCTGCCCCACGAGGCGGAGATCGCCGGCGCGATGCCGTACGCGGACGTCCAGTGCATGCTGGACGATCCGCCCGGGCAGCGGAACTACTGGTCGGCGGAGTACGTGACCGGTCTGCCCGACGAACTGGTGGACGTCTACTGCGCCCGCGCGGAGAGCATGCCGGTACCGACCAGCACCCAGCACCTGCTGTTCCCGCAGGGCGGCGCGATCGCCGCCGGTCCGCACGAGTACCCGGTGCCCTACCGGGACGCGCCCTGGGCGGTGCACCCCTTCGCCATCTGGCAGGACCCGGCCGACGACGAGCGGGCGGTCGCCTGGGTGCGCGAGGTCCGCGCCGACGTCCGGCCGTGGAGCACCGGCGCCGTCTATCTGAACTTCATCGGGGACGAGGGCCGGGACCGGGTCCGGGCGGGACTGGGCGAGGGGAACCTGCTGCGGCTGGAGAAGGTGAAGCGGGCCTTCGACCCCGACAACGTGTTCCGCTTCAACCACAACATCCGGCCGGTGTAGCCGGGACACACGCTGTCGTCCGGGCGTTTGCGCAGGTAGCGTCCGCTGCATGGACAGCGGTACGGAGAGCAGACTCGCCACTCAGGGCGCCGGGATCACCGTTCGGCGGGCGCTGGAGCTGCCTGGGCTGCGCAGCGGACTGCCCGAGATCCTGGCGGGCGGCGACCGGCTGGGGCGCACCGTGCGCTGGGTGCACGCGGGCGAGGTGCCGAACATCGCCTCACTGCTGAAGGGCGGCGAGCTGCTGCTCACCACGGGCTACGGGCTCGGCACCCGGCCCGCCGAGCAGCGGGCGTTCGTACGCACCCTCGCCGAGCGGGGGATCGCCGCGCTGGTGGTGGAGCTGGGGCCGCGGTTCACCCGGCTGCCCGCGGCGCTGGTGGACACCGCACGCGCCGCCGGGCTGCCGCTGGTCCAGCTGCATCGCGAGGTGCCCTTCGTCGCGGTCACCGAGGAGATCCACACCGAGATCGTCAACGGGCACTACGCGCTGCTGCAACGCGCCGAGGAGGTGCACCGGCGGTGCACGGAGGCGCTGCTGGGCGGTGGCGGGGTGCCTCAAGTGCTCGGCATCCTGGCCGACTTCTGCGCCAACCCGGTGTTCCTGGAGACGGCGGACGGCCGGCTGCTGTACGCCGCCGGCCCGGGGCCGGAGGGCGCGGACCCGCTGCAGGTCTGGGAGGGGCTGCGCGGCCCGCACAAGGACGCGCCGCCGCCGGCCGGTTCGGTGCTCGTGGACGTTCCCGGCGGTGGGCCCGGGGCGGGGCCGGGGTCGGTACGGGCCCGGCTGGTGCTGCTGCCGGTCCGCTCGCCGCTGGCTCCGGTGCACCGGATGGCCGCGGAGCGGGCGGCGGGCATCCTGGCCGTCGTGCTGATGCAGGCCCGGCAGGAGGAGGAGCTGGCCGCGCGCGGCCGGGGCGACTTCCTCACCGACCTTGCGGAGGGCCGTATCACCGCCGAGGACGCCCCGGCGCAGGCCCGCGTGCTCGGGTTCAAGCCGGGCGGCAGCCCGCTGCTGCCGGTGGTGATGCGGGTCGGGGACTCCCTGTCCCCGTCCGGCGGCTGGGCGGTGCTGGCACGCGCGGTCTCCGAGGAGCTGGCCGCGGTGGGGGTGCCGGTGCTGCTGGGTGTCCGGCCGGTCGAGGGCCGGGTGCTGGTCCTGCTCGGGCTGCGCGCCGAGTCGGAGCGGCCGGCGGTCGCGGACCGGGTGGCGGCGGCGCTGCGGGCCGGTGTGGAGCGGGCCGGGATGCAGCGGCCGGGCGCGGCCCCGCCGGTGGTGGTCGTCGGGGTGGCCGGCGGCTGGGCGGCCGCGTCGGCGGGGCTCCGGCACGCGGCGGAGACGGCGGCCGCGGCGCAGGGACTTTCCGACCGGCCCTGGTACGACGCCCGCCGCCTCGACATCGACCTGCTGCTGTGGCGGCTGCGCGACCACCCGGACCTGGCGGCGTTCGTGGACCGCGCGATCGGTCCACTGCGCGACCACGACCACCGCTCCAAGCCGCCGCTGCTGCCCACCCTGGAGACCTATCTCGCGCACGCGGGCCGCAAGGCGGAGACCGCCCGCGAACTGCACCTCAACCGGCAGACCCTCTACAACCGCCTCGCCCGCATCGGGGAGTTGCTGGGCACCGACCTCGACGACCCGCAGACGGTACTGGCCCTGAGCCTGGCGCTGCGCGCCCGGCGCCACGCCCCCTAGGGGAGGGGTCTGGGCTGGGTGAGTTCGTCGTAGACGCTCAGGACCTGGGCGACGGTCTCGTCCTCGGTCGGCCAGGTCGCGGCCTGCCGGGGGCCCCGCTCGCGCAGCAGTTCACGGCGTCCGGGGTCGGCGAGGAGCCGGACGACGGTGTCCGCGAGGGCCTCCGCGTCGCCGTACGGAACGAGTTCGGCGGCCTCGCCCACGAGGTCCGGGACGCCGCCGACGCGCGTCGCGACGAGCGGCACGCCCGCCTGGAGCGCCTCCTGGGCCAGCACGGACCGGGACTCCCACCTGCTGGTGAGCACCGCCAGATCGGCGGCCGCGAGCAGCTCGGGCACGTCGTCACGGCGCCCGACGAGTCGTACCGGCAGTTCCTCGTCCTCGATCCGCCGCTGCAGTTCGGGCCGCAGCGGCCCCTCCCCCGCGACGACGACCAGCGGGACCGGGTCGAGGCCGCGCCAGGCGCGGGCCGCGTCCAGCAGGACGCCGTAGCCGCGCTGCCGGTCGAGGGAGCCGACGGCGATGAGCAACGGGCGTCCGGTGGCGCCGAGTTCGGCCCTCAGTTTGGGCCGCCCCTGGTCGGCGTCGTCGGGGTCGGCGCGCCGGCGCCGGCCGGGCAGGGCCACGGCCGCCAGCCGGGCGTCCCGCGCACCGGTGCGGCGGGCCCGGTCCACCAGTTCGGAGGTGGTGCCGAGCACCACGGCGGCGGTGCGCACCACGCGCCGTTCCAGCACCCGCAGCAGATGCGCCCGCGCGCCCTCCGCCCGGGCCCGGTTGTGCCAGGTGACCACCAGCGGGGTGCCGCGCCCGCTGAGCGCGAGCACGGCGCGGAAGGAGGCGTGCAGACCGTGGGCGTGCACGAGGTCGGCGCCGGCGCAGGCCGCCCGGAGCACGGCCACGGAGGCCGGGTCGCTGCTGCGCGGGACGTGCACATGGTCGGCGCCGGTCCCGGTGAAGTCGTAGGCGTGGTCGGCCTCGACGGGGGCGCACACCGTGACCCGCACGCCCCGGGCGACGAGCCCTTCGGCCAGGGAGCGTACGTGCGCGCTGCTGCCGGCGTTGCCCCCGCCCAGCACCTGCACGGTGCGCAGCGGCGACTGGCCGTGCGGTGCGTTGCTGCTCACGGGGCTCACGGGGCCAGGGGCTCCTGATTCGGGGCGGGCGTCACGAGAAAACGTACCGAAGGTAGCGGGCAGGGAGGACCGAAAGGACGTACCGCGCGCCTCCCGCGCGGACCGCGTACACCACCAAGCATGCCAGGACGTAAGGCCGTTCCGGCAAAACCCGGGGAGGCGCACATCACGGCGACCCGGAGCACTGCGCCGGAGCACGTTCACCCACACGGGTGAGCAGACGCCGAGGGCCCTTCGCATTCGAACGTGAGCTCCGAACCGGAGCGCTAGAGGTCGGCGCGGGCCGTCGCCAGGAGTTCCTCCGCGTGGGCGCGGGCCGTTTCCGAGTCCTCCTGGCCGGCCAGCATGCGG
Organism: Streptomyces sp. NPDC005706; assembly: GCF_040631045.1. Taxonomy (NCBI): domain Bacteria; kingdom Bacillati; phylum Actinomycetota; class Actinomycetes; order Kitasatosporales; family Streptomycetaceae; genus Streptomyces; species Streptomyces sp. NPDC005706. Next base: position 465,073 of record NZ_JBEXYS010000004.1, read on the forward strand.
GAGAGTTCGCGGACCCGTTCCTCGCCCTCCAGGACCTTGACGCCGGAGCGGGTCACCGTGCCGTCGTTGGTCTTCTCGACCAGGAGCTGGCGGTCGGCGAAGGCGGCGACCTGGGGCAGGTGGGTGACCACGACGACCTGCGCGGTCCTGGCCAGCTTCGCCAGCCGCCGCCCGATCTCCACCGCGGCCTTGCCGCCGACACCGGCGTCCACCTCGTCGAAGAGGTACATCGGCACCGGGTCCGTGCCCGCGAAGACGACCTCCACGGCCAGCATCACGCGGGACAGCTCGCCGCCGGACGCGCCCTTGGCGATGGGCCGCGGCGGGGCACCCGGGTGCGGGGCGAGCAGCAGTTCGACCTCGTCGGCACCGGCCGGGCCGTAGGCGACGGACCGGCCGCCGACCTCGACACCCTCGGGATCCTCGGTCTGCCGGATGTCGAAGGACACGCGCGCGTGGGGCATCGCCAGCGAGGCCAGCTCGGCGGTCACGGCGGCGGCGAACCGCTCGGCGGCCTCCGTCCGGGCGTCCGTCAGCGCCTGGGCGAGTCCGCCCAGTTCGATGCGCAGGGCGTCCCGCTCGGCGGTCAGCTCGCCGGTCCGCTCGTCAGCGCCCTCCAGCTCGGTGAGCCGGGCGGCGCTCCGCTCGGCCCAGGCGAGGACGGCACCCACGTCGTCGCCGTACTTGCGGGTCAGCGCGCCGAGGGCGGCCCGGCGCTCCTCCACGGCGGCCAGCCGCAGCGGGTCGGCGTCCAGGTCGTCGGCGTATCCGGCCAGCTCTCCGGCCACGTCGGCGAGCAGGATGCCGACCTCACCGATGCGTTCGGCGAGGGAGGCCAGCGCCGGGTCGTGCGAGCGGACGGCCTCCAGGGCCCGGTGCGCGCCCCCGACGAGGGTCGTGGCGTCGATCCCCTCGGGGTCCTCGGGGTTGCCCGCGAGAGCGGCGTGCGCGGCGGACGCGGCGGACGACAGGGCCTCGGCGTGCCCCAGCCGTTCCGCCTCCTCGGCCAGCTCCACGTCCTCCCCGGGCCGGGGCTCGACACCGGCGATCTCCTCGAGCCCGTAGCGGAGCATGTCCGCTTCCTGGGCGCGCTCACGCCCGCGTGTGACGATCTCCTCCAGCTCGGCGGAGACGGCCCGCAGCCGCCGGTAGGCCCCGGCGTACTTGGCGAGCGGCACGGCGACGGCGTCCCCGGCGTACCGGTCGAGCGCCTGCCGCTGCCGGGTGAGCTTCAGCAGCCCCTGCTGGTCGGTCTGGCCGTGCACGGCCACCAGGTCGTCGGCCAGCTCGGCGAGCAGTCCCACCGGCACGCTGCGCCCGCCCAGGTGCGCCCGTGAGCGGCCCTCGGCGGAGACGGTACGGCTGATCAGCAGGGCGCCGTCGTCCAGCTCGGCCCCGGCCTCCTCCGCGCGCACGACGGCGGTGGCGTCCGGGGGCACGGCGATCCGCCCCTCCACGACCGCCTTACCGGCCCCGATCCGCACCAGCGCCGGGTCCGCGCGCCCGCCGAGCAGCAGTCCCAGGCTGGTGACCACCATGGTCTTGCCCGCACCCGTCTCGCCCGTGACGGCGGTGAACCCCGGTGACAGCTCGACCACGGCATCGTCGATGACCCCGAGCGACCGTATCCGCATCTCCTCCAACACGGAACAGACCATACGAGGTCCGGGGCGGGGAGCGCACATGGCCCGCCCGTGTCACCCCGGCGAGTGGCCCCCCGCGCGGTGCGGAGGGCCGGGCCGGTCACTGGTGCGGCGCGCCCCGCCAGCCGGTGGTCGGCAGCGCGAACTTCGCGACCAGCCGGTCCGTGAACGAGGCGTGGTGCAGCCGCGCCAGCCGCACCGGCACCGCGCCGCGCCGCACCTCCACCCGCGCCCCGGGCGGCAGCTCGATGGTCCGCCGCCCGTCGCACCACAGCACACCCGGCGGAATGTGCGGCAGCACCTCCACCGCGAGCACCGAGTCCGGCGAGGTGACCAGCGGTTTAGCGAACAGCGCGTGCGCGCTGATCGGCACCATCAGCAGCGCCTCGACCTCGGGCCACACCACGGGCCCGCCGGCCGAGAAGGCGTACGCGGTGGATCCGGTGGGCGTCGACAGCACGATCCCGTCGCAGCCGAACGCCGTGACCGGCCGACCGTCGATCTCGAGGACCACCTCGAGCATCTTCTCCGCGCCGGCCTTCTGCACGGCGGCCTCGTTCAGCGCCCAGTCGGTGTGCACGATGTCGCCGTTGCGGTGCACGACGACATCGATCGTCATCCGCTCCTCGACCTCGTAGGAGCGTGCCACCACCCGGTCGACCACCCGGTCGAGGTCGTCCCGCTCGGCCTCCGCCAGGAACCCGACCCGTCCGAGGTTGACGCCGAGCATCGGCACCCCCGAGGCCCGGGCGAACTCGGCGCCGCGCAGCAGGGTCCCGTCACCGCCGAGGACGATGAGCAGCTCGCATCCGTCGAGGCACTGCGGGGTAGCCTCCTTGACGAGTCCCACCTCGTCCGGGAGCGGCAGGTCGCGCGCCTCCTCCTCCAGCACCCGCACCCCGATGCCGTGCCGCAGCAGCCCCTTGACCACCAGCTCCGCGCTGCGGATGGCCGCGGGCCGCCCGGTGTGGGCGAGCAGGAAAACAGTTCGCGCTCGGTTCTGTGTCAACGCGGCCCCTCCGCCACTGCTCGGTCGACTTCGGCCGGGTCCAGGCGGGGGGCGCCGGACCGCAGCCACAGAAAGTACTCGACGTTGCCCGACGGTCCGGGCAGCGGACTCGCGGTGACCCCCCGCACCCCGAGTCCCAGTTCCCAGGCCTTGTCGGCCACCCCACGCACGGCCTCCGCCCGCAGCTGCGGACTCCGTACGACACCCCCGCTGCCCAGCCGTTCCTTCCCCACCTCGAACTGCGGCTTGACCATCATCACCAGGTCGGCGTCCGGCTTCACGCACCGCTTCAGGGCGGGCAGCACCAGCCCGAGCGGAATGAAGGACAGATCACCCACGACAAGATCCACAGGTTCCCCATCGATCGCCTCAAGCGTCAACTCGCGTACGTTCGTACGGTCCTTGACGGTGACGCGTTCATCGTTCTGAAGGGACCAGGCGAGTTGGCCGTATCCGACGTCCACGGCGACGACGTGCGCGGCACCCGCGCGCAGCAGGACGTCGGTGAAGCCGCCGGTGGACGCGCCGGCGTCCAGCGCGCGCCGGCCCTCCACGGCGAGACCCAGCGGTACGAAGGCCTCGAACGCGCCGGCGAGCTTGTGGCCGCCACGGGAGACGTAGTCGGGGTCGCTCCCGTCGGTCTGGACCACGATCGCCGCCGCCGTCTCCACCTGCGTGGCCGGCTTGGTCGCCACGGTCCTGCCGACGGTGACCCGTCCGGCGGCGATCAGCTGGCTGGCGTGCTCGCGCGAGCGCGCCAGCTTCCGGCGGACCAGCTCCGCGTCCAGACGACGGCGTGCGACTCCTGCCACGTTCGGTTCAGCTCCTGTGTCGGTACGGCGGTACGGGGACCGGGGGTCCGGGGCGCGTGTCGAGCGCGGTGAGCGCGTCGCGCAGCCCCCTGTGTACATCCTCGTACACCTCCACGTGGCCGTCGGTGGCGAGGTGGTCGGCGTCGGCCAGCCGCTGGAGCCGCGCGTCGACGTCGGCGTCGCCGGTGGAGGTGCGCGGGACACCCAGGGGCGCGGGGGCCGCGGGATCGCCCCCGGGCTCGAGGGCGTACCCGGGGTCGGGTCCGGCCGACCGCCCGGCCGCGGATCCGGCGCCGGGCACGGTGGAACCGGCCTCCGGCGCGGTCGCGGGAACGGCCACGGGCACGGCCTCGGTCACGGTCTGTGCCGGGGCTTCGGGCACGGTCTCGGTTTCGGCCTCCGCCGGGGCCTCGGGCACGGACTCGCTCATGCCCAGACGCTACCCCGAACCGCTGGGGTACCGTCGGTGGCCATGGCCACGATCGAGGAGTGCCGCACCGCGCTGGGGAAGCTCTCGGACAACATGCAGGGCGCCGAGGGCGACGTCCGGGCGGCCGCCGCCCTGGACCGCTCGGTGAGCTGCCACATCACCGACCTCGACGTCACTTTCGTGGGCCGGATGACCGGCGGCCGGATCGAGGTCGACACCACGCACCCCGGGCCGCCCCGCGAGAGGGCGCAGATAAGGCTCGCCATGGCCGGCGACGACCTGGTGGGCCTGGTGGACGGCGAGCTGAACTTCGCGACCGCCTGGGGCCGGGGCCGGGTGCGCCTCGACGCGAGTCTGCTGGACCTGTTCCGGCTCAGGAAGCTGCTGTGAGCCGTGCCCTGCGGGCCGCCGGGACCACCAGCGGGGTCCCGGTCTCCGGATCGGCGATGATCTGGCAGCGCAGCCCGAAGACCTCCTCGACCAGCTCGGCCGTGACGATGTCGTTCGGCGCGCCCTCGGCGATCACCTCGCCGCCGCGCAGGGCGATGAGGTGGGTGGCGTAGCGGGCCGCGTGGTTGAGGTCGTGCAGCACGGCCACCAGCGTCCGCCCCTGTGTCTCGTGCAGTTCGGCGCACAGGTCGAGTACGTCGATCTGGTGCTGGATGTCCAGGTAGGTGGTGGGCTCGTCCAGGAGCAGCAGCGGGGTCTGCTGGGCGAGGGCCATGGCGATCCAGACGCGCTGGCGCTGGCCGCCGGACAGCTCGTCCACGTACCGGTCGGCCAGTTCGGCGACCCCGGTCCGCGCCATGGACTCCTGGACCACCCGTTCGTCCTCGGCGGACCACTGGCGCAGGATGCCCTGGTGCGGGTAGCGGCCGCGGCCGACGAGATCGGCGACCGTGATGCCGTCGGGCGCGATGGACGACTGCGGCAGCAGACCGAGCGACCGGGCGACCTTCTTGGCCGGCATCGACTGGATGACCTGTCCGTCCAGCAGCACCCGGCCCTGGCTGGGCCTGAGCATCCGCGACAGCGCCCGCAGCAGCGTCGACTTGCCGCACGCGTTCGGGCCGACGATCACCGTGAAGGAGTTGTCGGGGATCTCCACCGACAGCTCCTCGGCGATGACGCGCTGGCCGTAGGCGAGGGTGACGTTCTCGGCGGACAGGCGGTTCACAGTGCTCCTCGGGGTGTTCGGGTGCGAGCCGCGCGGGTCCGGCCGGCCCTTCGTGCCGCTCATGTCCTGCGCGTCCTTCGTACCGCTCATATCCGGCCCGCCCTGCGCTCGGCGACCAGCAGCCACAGCAGATAGCAGCCGCCGAGCACGCCGGTGACCACGCCCACGGGAAGCTGGTCGGCGCCGAAGACACGCTGTGCGGCCCAGTCGGCGGTGACCAGCAGGGCGGCGCCCATGCAGAGGGAGGGCAGCAGGTTCGGGCCGGGCGAGCGGGTGAGGCGCCGGGCGAGCTGCGGCGCGGTGAGCGCCACGAAGCCGACGGGCCCGGCGGCGGCGGTGGCGGCCGCGGTGAGCAGCACGGCGGACACCATCAACACCAGCCGCACGCGCTGCACCCGCACCCCGAGGGCGTTGGCGACGTCGTCGCCCATCTCCATCATCCTCAGCCCCCGCGCGTTGGCCAGGACCAGCGGCACGAGGACGGCGCAGAGCCACAGCAGCGGCCAGACCTGCTCCCAGTCACGGCCGTTGAGGGACCCGGTCATCCACACCACCGCTCGGGTCGCGTCGACCAGGTCGGCCTTGGTGAGCAGGTAGCCGTTGACCGCGGTGACGATCGCGGAGACGCCGATGCCGACCAGGACCAGCCGGTACCCGTGCACGCCCTGCTTCCAGGCGAGCAGGTAGATGGCGAACCCGGTCACCAGGCCGCCGGCCAGCGCGCCCGCGGTGACCTGGGCGGCGCTGCCGGACATCAGCACGATCACGACCAGCGCGCCCGCCGTCGACCCCTGGGACAGGCCGAGCACGTCCGGGCTGCCGAGCGGGTTGCGGGAGACCGCCTGGAACAGGGCGCCGCCGAGACCGAGCGAGGCGCCCACCAGCAGCCCCACCAGCACGCGTGGCAGCCGCAGTTCGTTGACGATGAAGTCCTGGTACGCGGTGCCGTCGCCGGCCAGCGTCCTGAGCACGTCGGCCGCCGGGATCCTGGCGTCGCCGGTGCCGATCAGCGCCACGCCCGCGGCGCAGGCGGCGAGCAGCAGCAGGGCGACGACGCTCAGCGCCCGGACGTCCAGGCGCAGGGACAGCCCCCCAGGAGTGCGCACGGCACGGCTCGTCCGTCGGGTCTTCACAGCTGGGCCGTCCTCCGCCGTCGTACGAGAAAGATGAAGACCGGGCCGCCGACGAGCGCGGTGACGATGCCGACCTGGAGTTCCGCGGGCCGGGCGACCACCCGGCCGAGGACGTCGGCGCCGAGCAGCAGCACGGGCGACAGGACGGTCGCGTAGGGCAGGATCCAGCGCAGGTCGGGGCCGGTGAAGGAGCGCACGACGTGCGGCACCATCAGGCCGACGAACATGATCGGACCGCAGGCGGCGGTCGCGGCACCGGAGAGCACCGTCGCCGCGAACATGGCGAGAGCCCGGGTGCGGTTGAGGTTCGCGCCGAGGGCGCGGGCGGTGTCGTCGCCCATCGCCATGGCGTTCAGCGGCCGGGCGAGCCCGAGCGCCAGCAGGGTGCCGGCCAGCAGGAACGGCAGCACCTGCGCGATGGTCGAGTCCGTGGCCGAGGCCAGTGAACCCACCGTCCAGAAGCGCATCTTGCCCAGCGCCGCGCCATCCATGATCATCACGGCCTGGAGGTAGCCGTACAGCGCGGCGCTGATCGCCGTGCCGGCGAGCGCCAGCCGGACCGGGGTGGCGCCGCGGCTGCCGCCGAGGAACCACACCAGCGCGCCGACCGCCGCGGCGCCGCCGAACGCGAACCACACATAGCCGGTGAGGCTGGTGACACCGAAGAAGGTGAGCGCCGTGACGACGGCGGCGGAGGCACCGGCGTTGATGCCGAGCAGCCCGGGGTCGGCCAGCGGATTGCGGGTCAGCGCCTGCAGCACCCCGCCGGACAGACCGAGCGCGGCACCGGCCAGCAGACCGAGGACGGTACGCGACATCCGCTCGTCCACGACGACGTCGCCGTACGTACCCGTGCTGTGGAACAGGCCGTGCCAGACCTGGTCCGGCGACAGCGCTTTCGCGCCGACCGCGATGCTCGCCAGGGCGACGAGCACCAGGATCACGACCGAGAGCAGGAGCCCAAGGCCCCTCACCGCCCGGCGGGTTGGGGGCGCGGGGGCGGTGTCCGCGCGCTGTTCCGGAGGACTGTCGACCAACACGAGGTTAGGTTAGCCTACCCTCCCATGTGATCTCGATGCCGCCTTCGCCGCCGGGCCCTGAGCCGGCCCCGCAGCCGCCCGGAGCGGGGTACCCGGGAACGCCGCCCCGGCACCCGGCGACCGGTCACCGCTCCGCCCGGCGACCGGTCACCGCTCCGCCCGGCGACCGGTCACCGCCCGGACGTCAGAGTCCCAGCCGCGCCAGCGCCTTCTCCCCGTCCAACTCGCAGGAGCCGTCCCCGGCCGCCGTCCAGGCCGCCGCGCACAGGGCCCGCAGTCCGTCCAGGGTCTCCCCGTCGCCTTCGAGCTCCAGCCGGTCCGCCGCGGTCGCCGTCCACCCTCCGCACCGGAAACCGTCACCCTCACGGGTGATTTCCGGCTGCCCCGTGAGCAGCCCGCGCAGATCGGCGTCCACATACGTCGGCCGGTGCTGCGGCGGCGCGGCCAGCAACTTGGGGCCGTCCGTGACCCCGGTCAGCACCAGCAGTGAGTCCACGCCGCCGTTGAACGCGCCCTCGATGTCGGTGTCCAGCCGGTCCCCGACCACCAGCGGCCGCTCGGCGCCCGTCCGCAGGATGGTCTCCCGGTGCATGGGCGGCAGCGGCTTGCCCGCGACCTGCGGCTCCGCGCCCGTCGCGATCCGCACGACCTCCACGGCCGCGCCGTTGCCCGGCGCTATCCCGCGCCCGCTCGGAATCGTCAGGTCGGTGTTGGACGCGAACCACGGCACGCCCCGCGCCACCGCGTACGAGGCCTCCGCGAACCGGGACCACGTCAGGTCCGGGCCGCCGTACCCCTGCACCACCGCAGCCGGATCGTCGTCCGCCGACTCCACCGGCGTGAGACCCCGTTCGCGCAGCGCCACCCGCAGCCCCTCACCGCCGATCACCAGCACCCGGGCCCCGGCCGGCACCTGCTCGCTGATCAGCCGGGCGACCGCCTGAGCCGAGGTGATGACGTCGTCCGCCCCGGTCGGTATGCCCAGCTCCGTCAGATGGTCGGCCACGACGTCCGGCGTCCGCAGGGCGTTGTTGGTGACGTACGCCAGATGCATGCCGCCCGCGCGGGCACGCTCCAGCGACTCGACGGCGTGCGCGATGGCGTTCCCGCCCGCGTACACCACCCCGTCCAGATCGAGCAGCGCCGTGTCGTACGCCTCGCTCAGGGGCCGCCCACTGCCCTCGGGCCTCGTCCTGACGCCCTCGCTCATTGCACATCGCTCCTCGTTCGACCGTCTTTCCCCCGATCATCCCCCACCCCGCCGGCACACGTACGATGCCGAAATGAACACAGCAGGTCACTCGGAAGCAACGGTGCGCCGAGGCCTGGAACTGACCCCGTTCCGAGGCCTTCGTTACGACCCCGACCGGGTCGGCAGCCTGGCTTCCGTCACCTCTCCCCCGTACGACGTCGTCGTACGCCCCGACGGCCTGCACCACCTCGAGTCCGCCGACCCGCACAACATCGTCCGGCTGATCCTCCCCCAGGCAGGTACCCCGGACGCCCGCAACGAACAGGCGGCCGACACCCTGCGCCGCTGGCTCGCCGAGGGCGTGCTGGCCCCCGACCCGGATCCCGCCCTGTACGTGTACGAGCAGCGGGACGGCGACGGCATGCTCCAGCGGGGTGTCATCGGCGCCCTGCGCGTCTCCGCCCCCGACGACGGCGTAGTGCTGCCGCACGAGGACGTCATGCCCCCGGTCGTCGCGGACCGCGCCGCCCTGATGCGCGCCACCCGCGCCAACCTCGAGCCCCTGCTGCTGACCTACCACGGCAACGGCACGGCGGCCGAGGTCGTCGAACGCACGGTGGCCGGCCCCCCGCTGCTCGCGACGACCACCGAGGACGGCTTCCACCACCGCCTGTGGTCGGTCACCGGCCCCGCCGACCTGGCCGGCATCCAGGCCGACCTGGCGCAGCACCAGGCCCTCATCGCCGACGGCCACCACCGCTGGGCCACCTACCTGCGGCTGCGGTCCGAGCACCCCTCGCCCAGCCCCTGGGACCACGGTCTGGTCCTGCTGGTCGACACCGCCCGCTACCCGCTCCGCGTCCGCGCCATCCACCGCCTGCTGCACGGACTGCCGGTCAGGGACGCGCTGGCGGCCCTGGACGGGCTGTTCCGGGTACGGCGCCTCGACGTGCCGCTGCCCAAGGCGCAGGAGGTGCTGGCGGACGCGGCCTGCGCGGGCAACGCCTTCCTGCTGGCCGGCGACGGCGCCTTCCATCTGGTCGACCGCCCGGACCCCGGCCTCCTGGACCGCACGATCCCCGCGGACCGTCCGGCCGCCTGGCGCTCCCTCGACGCCACCGTCCTGCACGCCACGCTCCTCGAGCACGTCTGGCACGTCCCCGAGGACTCCCCCGCCCACATCGCCTACATCCACGACACGGCGGCCACCGTCGCGAAGGCCGAGCAGGACGGCAGCACCGCCGTCCTGCTGCACCCGGTACGCGAGGAGGTCGTACGAGAACTGGCGCGACAGGGCGTGAAGATGCCCCGCAAGTCCACGTCCTTCGGCCCGAAACCGGCGTCCGGGCTGGTGCTGCGCGCGCTGGAGCTCTGACCGGGCCCGGACATGCGAAAGGGCGGGACTCCGGGGAGTCCCGCCCTATCACCTTTTCGGACGTCAGTCCTTGTCCTCGTCCGCCTTCTCGTCCGCCTTCTCGTCGCGGCTCTCGTCGGAGCCCGCGTCGTCAGAGACCTCGTCGCCAGAGACCTCGTCGTCGGAGACCTCGTCGCCAGAGCTTTCGTCGGCAGGGCCTTCGTCGTCGGACCGGTCGCCCTCGACGGTGGCACCCTCGGCCTCGTCGGCGGGGCCGTCGCTCTCGTCGAGCGCGTCGACGAACTCGACACCGTCCAGCTCGGCGAGCCGGTCGGAGGCGTCCGTGCTGCCGTCGCGGTCGGCCTCCACGGCCTTGGCGAACCACTCCCGCGCCTCGCCCTCCCGGCCGGCCGCCAGCAGGGCGTCGGCGTAGGCGTAGCGCAGGCGCGCGGTCCAGGGCTGGACCGAGTTGGAAGCCAGCTCCGGGCTCTGCAGGGTCACGATGGCCGCGTCCAGCTGGCCCATGTCGCGCCGGGCGCCGGCCGCGACGAGCCGCATCTCGACCTGACCGGCCTTGTCCAGCTTGTGCACATCGGGGGCACCGGCCATGTCGAGGGCCTTCTCCGGGCGGCCGAGGCCGCGCTCGCAGTCGGCCATCACGGGCCACAGCTCCACGCTGCCGGTCATGCGCCGCGCGGCGCGGAACTCGGCGAGGGCCTCGCTGTACTTCTGGTTGGCGTAGGCGGCGAACCCGGCGGCCTCACGCACGGCGGCGACCCGGGACGCCAGTCGCAGCGCCACCCTGGAGTAGCCGTAGGCGCCCTCGGGGTCCTCGTCGATGAGCCGCGCGACCATCACCAGGTTCTTGGCGACGTCCTCCGCGAGCGTCTTGGGAAGGCTCTGCAGCTCCTGGCGGACGTCCTTGTCGATCTCCTCACCGGTGACGTCCTCCGGGATCGGCAGCCGCTTGATCGGCTCACGATCCCGGTCCCGCTCGTCCCGGAAGCGGCCACCGCCACGCCGGTCGTCACGGCGGTCGTCCCGTCCGTCGCGTCCCCGGAAGCCGCCGGGCCGGCCGTCCCGGTCGTCCCGGCGGGGCCCACGGCCACCCCGGTCGTCCCGGCCTCGGAAGCCACCGCGGTCGCCATCGCGGCGATCGTCACGGCGGTCGTCCCGACGGAAGCTACCGCGGTCGTCGCCACGGCGGTCGTCACGGCGGAAGTCGCTGCGGTTGTCGTCGCGGCGGAAGCCGGGACGGTCACCGCCGCGGTCGTCACGGCGGTCGTCGCGCCGGTCGTCACGGCGGAAGCCGGGACGGTCACCGCCGCGGTCGTCGCGGCGCGGTCCACGGTCGCGGTCGTCACGCTGGTAGCCCGGACGGTGGCCCTGGCCCCGGTCGCCCTCACGGCGGTCGTCCCGACGGCCGCCGTAACCACCCCGGTCGCCGCGGTCGCCGTAGCCGCCACCACGACGGTCGTCACGACGGTCCCCGCCACGGTCGTCGCGGCGGAAGCCACCACGGTCGTCACCACGGCGATCGTCGCGACGCTCCCCGCCCCGGTCGTCACGGCGGTCGTCCCGACGGAAGCTACCGCGGTCGTCGCCACGGCGGTCGTCACGGCGGAAGTCGCTGCGGTTGTCGTCGCGGCGGAAGCCGGGACGGTCACCGCCGCGGTCGTCACGGCGGTCGTCGCGCCGGTCGTCACGGCGGAAGCCGGGACGGTCACCGCCGCGGTCGTCACGGCGGAAGCCGGGACGGTCACCGCCACGGTCGTCGCGGCGGAAGCCGGGACGGTCACCGCCACGGTCGTCGCGGCGCGGTCCACGGTCGCGGTCGTCACGCTGGTAGCCCGGACGGTGGCCCTGGCCCCGGTCGCCCTCACGGCGGTCGTCCCGACGGCCGCCGTAACCACCCCGGTCGCCGCGGTCGCCGTAGCCGCCACCACGACGGTCGTCACGACGGTCCCCGCCACGGTCGTCACGGCGGAAGCCACCACGGTCGTCACCACGGCGATCGTCGCGACGGTCCCCGCCACGGTCGTCACGGCGGTCGTCCCGACGGAAGCCACCACGGTCGGCACGGTCCCCGTGGCCGCCTCCGCGGCTGTCATCGCGCCGGCCGTAGCCACCACGGTCGTTGTCGCGACGGTCATTGTCTCGACGGAAGCCGCCACGGTCCCCGCGGTAGCCGCCGCGGTCACCACGGTCACCACTGTCCCGTCGCCGCTGGTCGCGCTCCGGTCGATCGTCGGGAGAGTTGGTGGACATGGTGACTCCTGTCTTAGGTACCGCAAGCATTGTAAAAACAAAAGGACCCCTGGTCCCAGCTGAACGCTGGGACCAGGGGTCCTCCAAAGATTGTTCGGCGGCGTCCTACTCTCCCACAGGGTCCCCCCTGCAGTACCATCGGCGCTGTGAGGCTTAGCTTCCGGGTTCGAAATGTAACCGGGCGTTTCCCTCACGCTATGACCACCGAAACCCTAATGGTTTCGAGCGAACAAGCACACTTTTTACTTGTGTTAATTAGTTCAGCTCTAGCCGGCAACTGTTCGTTGCCTCAGAACTTACACAGTGGACGCGAGCAAATGAGGACAAGCCCTCGGCCTATTAGTACCGGTCACCTCCACCAGTTACCTGGCTTCCAGATCCGGCCTATCAACCCAGTCGTCTACTGGGAGCCT